>QCEM01000006.1 GCA_003280605.1 SAR116 cluster bacterium AG-355-O21
TCGCGCCACCGGCACCATTGACCACAGGAACCAGGGGCAAAAAGTCATGAATACCCATGGTCGCATCGACCGCAATATCAATATAACCACTGGCCAACAGCCCATAGTTATGGCAATCGCCACCATATATCGGCAGTTTTACAGCCTGTCGCAACCGCTCGAAAGCAGGTTTCCGATCAGCTATGAACATTTCAGGTGCGGTATTGGCAAGGATCGCATCAGCAATGCCGGCGCAGCTGCGGGTTTGCACCACGGCACCTTGAAACCGGGTTGGCAAACCTGTGCCGCCAAGCCAGCGCTCATGTAACGCAGGGTGGTCAATCACGCCGAGGATTGGCGTCCCGCGATGTAACAACCCAATCAAGGTTCCAAAGGTCGGCCGGCCGGTAATGAATGCTTTGGTGCCGTCGATGGGATCCAGGATCCAAACAAATTCACGATCTATCCCGACACTGCCAAATTCTTCACCGATGATTCCATGGTCAGGAAATTCGGCGGCAATCATCTCACGCAGACAAGCCTCCGCCTCGCGGTCGGCCCGGGTAACCGGGCTATCATCAGCTTTAATGTCAACACTGACGCCGGACCGATAGTAGCGCCGGGCAATCTGCCCGCTGGCATCCGCTAAGCGGCCAGCGAACATGGCAAAAGCGTCGATTGACCAGGGCATTATCAGCTCCCTACAAGAAGCAACCGTGACCAAGGCGCAAGCGCGCTTGCCGCAACGGTCGGCTGAAGGTCAATTCGGCAGCGCTACGGGACTATCACTTAAGCTGCGCAGGTAGACCAAAATTGCCGCTCGGTCGGTGTCTTTTTTCAGACCGGCGTAGACCATTTTTGTGCCCTTCATGTAGCCTTTTGGATTGGCCAAGAAGCCGTTCAAAGCTTCCCAATCCCAGTCACCACCAAAGCCGGCGAGGACTTTTGAGTACGAGAAACCCTCATGGCTACCTTTGGCACGGTCGACGATTTCCCACAAGTTCGGACCGACTTTGTTTTTACCGCCCTTCTCGAAGCTATGACAGGCAGCGCATTTCTTGGCGATTTTCACGCCCTTACCCATATCGGCCGAAGCCATCAAGGTGAGCGCCCCGGAAATATCGACCGCCGATTTTTTCGCCGGTGCCGCAGCCTCTGCTGCCGGTGCCTCGGCGACTTCAATCGCGGCGGACGCTAATTCTGTTGGTTGGATCAAAACGTCCGCAACTTTGCCTGATAACATTGCCAGCAACGCTGCTGCCAAGATGACACCCGAAACCTTGTACCATTCCATTATTAACTTCCCGTTGTAGACACAAGTTGTCAGGCGCCAAAGGCACCTTTGATCGTAACGATTCTTCACATACTCAGGCCCCTGGCGCAAGGCCGTTGTGTGCGTCAGATTGCCCTCGTATCATAGGATAAATTGAGAAGGACCTGAGGCAAATGAGTTTTCCCGGCGCCGCCCCCAAAAACCCCGTGACCCTGATTCCGGCGCGAATGGCGTCGCAGCGGCTGCCCAATAAGCCGCTTGCGGATATTCATGGTGCGCCAATGATCGAGCATGTTTGGCGGCGTGCTGTCGAAGCTGAGGTTGGCCGTGTCGTCGTCGCTGCAGGTGAGCCTGAGATCGTGGCCGCGATTCACAACGCCGGCGGTGAAGCGGTGCTGACCCGCGCCGATCATCCGTCCGGCTCTGATCGTATTTTTGAGGCCCTGCAACACATTGATCCGGATCAAAACCATGATGCCATCATCAATGTCCAAGGCGATTTACCGGTGCTTGAAGCAAAGGTCATTCATGCCGCCCTGGCGTTGCTGAACGATGCAGCGGTGGATATCGGCACGGTTGCCGCCGAAATTACCGATGCTGAAGAACTGGCCAGCAACAGTGTTAACAAGCCTGTGGTTGCTTGGAACAGTGACGGGCAAACCGGACGGGCGCTGTATTTTACGAAATTTCCGGCCCCTTGGGGTGACGCCCCGGTGTTTCACCACATCGGCCTGTATGTTTTTCGGCGGGCGGCACTGACGCGGTTTGTAAGCCTGCCGCCGTCACCCTTGGAGCTGAGTGAACGCCTTGAGCAGTTACGCGCCCTTGAAGCCGGCATGCGAATTGACGTGGCGCGCGTTGACACCGTGCCTTTGGGTGTCGATACTGCCGCCGATCTAAACCGCGCCCGCGACTTGCTTGCAGCAATGGATTGAACCAGGCAGCGCTTTGGATAGACCAAAAATGGCATCGCTCAAGGGAGAAAACAGCGTGACCGACCCGCAACGAACGATTGCCTTCCAAGGGATGCCTGGCGCCTATTCACATGCCGCATGCAAAGCCGCACGGCCGGATTTTGAGCCGCTCGCCTGTAACAGTTTTGAGGATATGCTGCTCAGCGTTCAAGAGGGCCGGGCCGCGCTGGCCATGGTGCCGGTTGAAAACTCCGTTGCTGGCCGGGTCGCCGATATCCATCATCTCCTGCCCGAGTCCGGTTTGCACATCATCGGCGAGCATTTTCAGCGCGTAAACCATATGTTGCTTGGCCTGAAAGGCGCCAAAATAAGCGACATCCGCAGTGTGAAAAGCCACACCCATGCGCTTGCACAATGCCGAAAACTGATCCGTGATTTAGATATCTTGCCCGTCATCAGTGCCGATACGGCGGGATCGGCGGCTGAAATCGCGGCCGCCGGCGATCCCTCGGTCGGTGCCATCGCCTCCGCCTTAGCGGCAGAGCTAAATGATTTGCAAATCCTGCGCACCGACGTGGAAGATGCGGTCCATAACACCACGCGCTTTTTGATTATGGCCCGTGAAAGCGTTATCCCACCTTTGGATGACACTTTATATGTGACCACCATCGTGTTTCGGGTGCGCAGTGTGCCGGCAGCGCTGTATAAAGCCTTAGGGGGGTTTGCGACCAACGGCATCAACCTGACGAAGCTGGAATCATATCTGGTTGAAGGGTCTTTTTCAGCCGCTCAATTCTATGTTGACGCTGAAGGCCATCCTGAAACGTCGGCCATGAAAATGGCCCTCGAGGAACTGCGTTTTTTCTGTCCCGAAGATGCGGTCCAAATTCTCGGGACATATCCTGCAGCTGATTTCAGACGGTAATCATCGCCGCCCGGATCGGCCCCCTGGACCGGCCCCCTGGATCGGCCGCTAACCTTCGCGTTGGAAAGCCCATTTCAGCTGTATTTCAGCATTTTCAATAGCTGAATCAAGGGATCCCATGACCACGATCTGCTGGCTACGGACGTGCCGACCATCGCCGAAATAGACACTTTCATGCAAGGCGATGTCACCGCTTGAAGCGCGGAACCGCCAACCACTGCCACTGCTTAAGCGCAGCAATACTTCGGTGCGATTTTGTACCAAAGAGGCACTGACACGTGGATGCAAATGAAAGCGGATGGCAAAATCGCGGCCGCGGCGGGTTGGCCCGCCGTTGTAAATCAAAGTGTCTTCGCCGCGCAAATCAGCGCCTGACGCATCTAAGAATAAACGCCGCCGATGAACCATTCCATAGCGCGGCACATAGCCATCATGTTCACCTTCGAACAGCTGATTGCGATCTTCAACGTCACGGCCGGCAACCACCTGGCAGGTTTCTAGGGCCTGCGTGTGTGACACACCAACAGCATTACTCTCATCGATGACCAAGGTTGAATGCGCCGCCGTGGCCCGCAGCGGCTGTTGCCATTTCCGCTCCCATGGTGCGGCCCCGCAATTAACCACCAGCCGTTGCCGGCCATCGGACATTTCAAAAGCCAGCGGCGCGGTATGCCCACCCTCAAGCGCCGTAAACCCGCCATCCACAAGAACCAAGCTGCGGCCATTGAGCAGTCGGAAATAGCCTGTTTCCGGCAAGCTCACCGGGGTCCGTGATTTCGCTTCGCTAATGGTCAGCATATTGTCGATATCAGCATCTAAATGCAGCAAAGCACCGTTAAACAACGCCAAGCCACCATCGCCGTGACGCAGTAACCGCAGCCCTCCGGCGCAGGCTTCGATCAAGCGCTCAACATCACCGCCAACCTGGATGCCCGCCGCCCGCATGGCCTGGCGGATATCAATTAAGTCGATCAAATGCCGCGCCGCTGAATCCGCTCGCCGGTCTTTAGCCCCGCCATCGGGGTGCAAACTGGCACCGTATGCGGTTGCCAGCCGGCGGCTAAAATCCTGCGGGTTATCCAGTGTGCCGGCCAGAAACAGCGATGACCAAAGCGCCCCTTTACAAACCACCAACGGCCGCGCCGACACCTCACCGCGGGCCAACGCCCGCCGCACCAGCAAGCCGTCACGGGCAATTTGGGCAAAAAATTCCTGCTGAAAATCAGCGTCGGCTGAATCACAAAAAAAGCTGTAGTGGCCAATCCAATGCGCCAGCCGTTCCGCCACAACGATACTGTCCTCATCATCGGTTGTACGCGGGTTATCGAGCCATTGTTGAAGCCATTGGCGGGCTTTTAAACGCGCTGCTTCGCCGCCCAATTCACGCAGATCACGCAACCAGCTAAAGCTGTTAAGATAGTCCAAGGTTGATTGATCGCAGTTGGCAAGCGACCACGGACAAGCCGGCAAATCAATTTCCTGACCGCCGCACGTTACCTTACCGTCAAGCCAGCGGCGACCTGCATCAGCATCCCCTGGCCAGCCATCGTCCAAGCGTAAAAAGGGTTCTTTTGGGACCGGTAATTGGCGCGTCCACGACCATGTGCAGAGGCTATTTAAAATCCGCCTCAAGGCCTGTAAAGACACATCAAACACGGTATCAGCCAAGGTTTTTCAAGGCTGCAATATTTGCCGCGTACTCTGCCGGACCGCCTCGAAAACAAGCCGTTCCTGCAACCATCACATCAGCCCCTGCAGCGATGACCTGCGGTGCCGTTTCAACATTCACACCACCGTCTACTTGCAAGTGAATATGCCGGCCCGATTTGTCGATCATTCGCCGGACGGCAGCAATTTTGCCAAGCTGGCCGTCGATGAAAGATTGGCCACCAAACCCCGGGTTAACCGTCATTACCAAAATCAGATCAACCTGGTCGATTAAATATTCAATCATTTTTGCAGGCGTGCCCGGGTTTAGCGCAATCCCGGCTTTTTTGCCCAGCGATCGGATCAGCTGTAAACTGCGATGCACATGCTGGCCTGCTTCGGCATGAATGGTGATGATGTCGGCGCCGGCATCCGCATAGGCAGCGATGAACGGATCAACCGGGTCAATCATCAAATGCACATCAAACGGCTTGCTGCTGTGGCCGCGCAGGGCTTTGATAATGGGCGGTCCAAGGGTCAGATTGGGGACGAAATGGCCGTCCATCACATCCACATGGATCCAATCGGCACCGGCAACATCAATGGCAGCGATTTCTGCCCCGAGTTGGGCAAAATCCGCTGACAAAATACTTGGTGAAATTAGAGGTTTTGGTGTCATGCAGTAGTCGTTAGCAGACTGGCTCGCCGGCTTCAAGAAAAGCTGCACCGAGGCCAGAAATCCGGGCTAAAAATAAATAAAAAAACAACGGCAAAACGGCAGTTGCGTCGAAAACGGCGCAAGCTGCCGCGCTGCCGGTGTAACGGCAACCTAGGTGCTTGGCATGTGATAGCCGGGCGTCGATTGCGAGAGCGCGATCTCTGCATCGGACATATCTTCGACGATGCCGTCAAACAGCGGCGATGAAAGATATCGTTCACCGGTATCAGGAAGCATGCATAAAATCACCGAACCTGGCGCTGCCGTTGCTGCCACTTCCATCGCAATTGCAAAACTGGAGCCACCGGAAACGCCGGTAAAAATGCCTTCTTCCTGCGCCAGCTTTTTCGACCAAGCAATGCCGTCCGGCCCTGCCACCGGCCGCAATTCATCATAAAATTTGTGATCAATCGCTTCTTGCAGCACCCGCGGGATGAAATCAGGTGTCCAGCCTTGGATTGGATGCGGCTCAAAGGCCGGATGGCTTGCCGTCGGTTCACCATCGGCGTTGCGTTCCTGGCCATGCCCGCTGCCAAGTAATTGCGCGTTCACAGGCTCACTTAAGATAATTTTCGTCTCTGGTCGCTCTGCCCGCAATACTCGCGCGACACCTGTGACAGTGCCGCCGGTGCCATAACCGGTAACCCAATAATCCAGACGCTGGCCGGCAAAATCGGCGATAATTTCCTGGCCTGTGGTGCTTTCATGAATATCGGCATTATCGGCGGTTTCAAATTGATGGGCCAAGAACCACCCGTTCGCGTCAGCAAGCTCTTTGGCTTTTTGATACATCCCAAAGCCTTTTGCCGCCCGCGGCGTCAGAACCACTTTGGCCCCCAGGAAGCGCATCAGCTTGCGACGTTCGATCGAAAAGCTGTCGGCCATTGTGACCACCAACGGATAGCCTTTTGCGGCACAGACCATGGCCAGGCCAATGCCTGTATTACCACTGGTCGCCTCGACAATAGTTTGTCCTGGTTGTAAATCCCCCCGCCGCTCGGCGGCTTCGATAATGTTAATCGCCAACCGGTCTTTGACCGATGCTGCAGGGTTAAAAAATTCCGCTTTGACATAAACGGTCACGCCGTCAGGGGCGAGCCGATTGATTTTAATGCATGGTGTATCGCCAACTGTTTCCAGAACGCTGTCAAACAACCGACCACGGCCTGCGGTGGTCCGGATATTCTGATTGTTTCTGTTCGTCATCACATTCCCCTTTCACGCTGAAGACTTCAAAAAATTTATAATATACTGTGACCGCTCACGATTAAATTCGGCCGAGACGGGCGGCAAAAAAACCGTCAAGACCGCCGCTGTCCGGCCAGTCAGCCGGCGTTGTTCGAAGCTCACCGGCGGCATTAATTAAGGCTTGATCACCACCGACTTCAGCGGCGCTGATCGGCAGTCGATAGAAGTCACTGAATTTTTCAAGAAATTGCGCAATCCGCTGTTCGCCCTCTTCGGGTTGCAGCGAGCACGTACAGTACACCATTTGCCCACCTGGTTTGATCATCGTCGCAGCACTTGCCAAAAGCCGATCCTGTAAGTCGGTCAGGCGCTGGATATCGCCTATGGTTTTTAGGTGCAAGATGTCCGGATGCCGGCGGATCGTGCCGGTGGCACTACACGGTGCATCCAGCAACACCGCATCGACCGCCTCGCGTGGCTGCCAATCGGTTGCATCGGCGACCAGGGTATCGGCATTCAGCTGCAACCGTTTCAGATTCTCATGCACCGTTCGTAACCGTTTTTCAGCCCGGTCGACAGCCAAAACCTTGGCCCCGGCGACACATAGCTGGGCTGTTTTACCGCCCGGGGCGGCGCAAAGATCAATCACCCGCTTGCCGTGCAGATTGCCTAGCAGCCTGGCCGGCATGGCGGCGGCGGCATCCTGCACCCACCACGCCCCTTGGTCATAGCCATCCAACGCCGTGACATTGCCGGATAGGGGTAGCCGCAAACTGCCTGTCGAAAGAACCTCGCCACCAAGCCGGGCGGCCCAGTCGGCAGGATCAGAAGCAACCGTGATATCAAGCGTCGGCTCAACCATCAGCGCCTCAGCGATCGCTGCGGTGGCCTCAGCACCATAGGCCGCCTGCCAAGACGCCTGTAACCAATCCGGCAAATTCGCACCTGCAGGGCCTCCTGCTTGCTGGCGTTCAGGTTCTCGGCCGATCCGCCGCAGCACCGCGTTGGTTAATCCGGCATAGGCCGCATGGCCGCGGCTGCGGACCAATTCAACCGTGGTATCAACCGCCGCATGTGGCTTGGTTTCAATGAAGCATAATTGTGCCACACCCAGCCGCAGTGCATCACGCACCGCCGACGCACGGTCGGGCAAAGGTTTCTCCAGCAGGGCATCTAAGATGCCATCGATTTGACCTAAGCGGCGCAACGTGGCCGCTGTTATCAGCCGCGCAAAACCGCGGTCTGCGGTCGGCAATAGGCCCAAGCCACGATGCGCTTTTAACGCTTCATCAAGCGGCGTTGATTTGCGTAAAACCGCACGCAGAAGATCAAAGGCAACACTGCGCGCCGGTGACACCCGGGCGGCGGCAGACGATGGTGTATCGGAGACATTTTTTTCAGACTTACTCATAGCTCGCTATTGAGCATGGATCCGGGCGATGACCAAGCCTAAATCATACCCTGGCCGGCACGGTCCGACCAAACGGCTATCCCCAAGGGCCGGCCGGCACATTACCTGAGGACGCCATTTCACGCAGCCGTGCCACCCGGTTTGCGGTCGCCGGATGGGTTGAAAACAAGCCATCAACGGCATGGGCGTGAAGCGGATTAACAATGAACATATGGGCCGTGGCAGGATTTGCTTCGGCGGCATGATTGTCACGCTGATGACTTGCCACCTCAAGGCGCTCGAGAGCTGAGGCGAGCCAAAGTGGCCGACCGCAAATCTCGGCACCAATCCGGTCAGCTTGATATTCGCGGGTTCGGCTAATCGCCATCTGCACCAGGGCTGCGGCCAGTGGCGCTAAAATCATCAGCGCCAAAGTGCCGACCAAGCCAAGCGGGTTATTGCGGCTATTGCCAAAGAAAAGTGCGAAGTTCGCCAACATCGAAATCGCCCCTGCAATGGTCGCCGTAATGGTCATAATCAGTGTGTCGCGGTTCCGCACATGCGCCAATTCATGGGCCATGACGCCGGTAATCTCTTCTCGGCTGAGGGATTTCAACAGGCCCGTTGTGGCGGCGACGGCGGCATTTTCCGGGTTCCGGCCAGTTGCAAAAGCATTCGGCTGGTCACTTTCAATTAGATAGACACGTGGCATCGGCAGGCCGGCCCGATGGGCCATATGTTCGACAATATCGAAAAACCATGGCAGGTCACGGCGCGCCAGCTCACGAGCGCCATACATTGACAAGATCAACTTGTCCGACCGCCAATAGGCAAAGATGTTCATCGCCCCGGCGATCACCAAGGCGATAATAATCCCGCCCTCACCACCCAGCATAAAGCCGATACCAAGAAATAGACTGGTCATGACCGACAACAGCACTGCGGTGCGCAGATAGCTCATTCCAACGATAACCCTAATCCGGTTTTTGCGACCATTATGATGTGGTTATGACGGCGCCTTAGATCAAGGAAGGCGGCCTAACATTCAACCTGGATGGTGGCGATCAGGCATCTGTCTTTGGATCTGCCGGCAACGGCAGAATGTCAACGCCGTCGTCAACAAGGCTTTTGATGTCGGTCAGGCTGGCTTCCCCATAAATGGCCCGTGCATCAACTTCGCCAAAGTGAATTTTCCGCGCCTCTTCCGGAAATTCATCGCCGACATAATCAAAATTGTTTTCCACATGGCTCCGCAACTCAACCATTTTGGCACGCATTTTTGACAATGCGGCAGCACGCTTACTTTCCTTCTTTGGACCGCCGCCAATGGCCGGTGCCATTAAGGATTTGCGGACGTCAGAACTGCCGCATTCCGGGCAAGCGAGAAGGTTTTCTGACCGCTGTTGGTCAAAACCGGCGCTATTAGGGAACCAGCCTTCAAAATCATGGCCTTGTTCACAAATTAAGTCGTAACGTATCACAACGTGCCATCAATCTGCCTTCGACCCTCAAAACATAGGTACCTTAGGGCGAAATTCCAAATAACATTTATCGCGGCAAACAGATGTTGCCGCCTGTCGGAGGATTTTTATATGCCGTCATCTTGGGTCACGCGCTTCGCCGCCGAATTGGCTGCCGGCAGCCGCGCGCTTGATCTGGCCTGCGGTCATGGTCGCCATACGCGCTGGCTGCACGCTCGCGGCATGGACGTCACCTGCGTCGACCGTGATCTTTCCGGAATTGACGATTTAACGGCGGTAGCAGGCATCGAGGCGATTCAGGCCGACCTTGAAAATGGCCCCGCATGGCCCCTTGGCGGGCGGCAATTCGATCTGGTTGTGGTCACCAATTATCTGCATCGACCGCTGTTTCCGGATATCTTAAATGCGGTCGATAAAAACGGTCTTTTGATTTACGAAACCTTTGCCGCCGGCAATGCCCAATTTGGCCGCCCTAAAAACCCTGATTTCCTGCTACAATCAGGTGAATTAATGGCGCTTATGGATGCCCGGTTTGACGTTCTGGGATTTGCTGACCAAATGGTCCAAGAACCACGCCCGGCCGTGATCCAGCACATCGCGGCCCGGCGGCGTGAAGCCCCTTAACCAGCTATTTTTTATCGCTGAATGCGGCGCATACCCGGGGCCGTCGGCTTGGTGTCGTTTGACCCGCGAAATGCTAAGCGCAAAGTCGCCTTACACCATCTTGCCGTGACAATGCTTGTATTTTTTGCCGGAGCCACATGGGCAGGGCGCATTCCGCGGCACCTTGCCCCAAGTGCTTGGGTCTGCCGGATCAATCACAGCCGCGCCGTGATTGCTGCGCGGTGCCGCAACCGCGACAGCGTCACCGGCGCGCATATCGGCCGCCCCGTCACCGCCGCCAAGGTCATCAGCTTGCATGTCCTGGGTATCGTCCGCAGTCCCTTCAAGCTGAATTTCCAAATGCGACAGCACCGAGGTGACAGTTTCACGTAAATTTGTCAGCAGGCCGTCAAAAAGCATGAAGGCTTCACGCTTATATTCATTGAGCGGATCTTTCTGCGCATAAGCCCGCAGGTTGATGCCTTGCTTCAGGTGGTCAAGCGACAGCAAATGCTCTTTCCACTGCTGGTCCAAAATCTGCAGCAGCAGTGACTTTTCCGCCATGCGCATCAGTTCGGGGCCGTAATTCGCGGCTTTTTCAGCCATCTTACGATTAGACCTTTCGGTTAACCGCTTCAAAATTTCCTGATCCGCAATGCCTTCTTCTTGTGCCCAATCTTTGATCGGAACATCAAGCGCCAGCAGCCGCAGACAAGATTCTTGCAACCGCTCCAGGTCCCATTGCTCGTGATAGCTGCCCTCCGGAATGCAACTTTCCACCAAGCTTTCGATGACCTCATGACGCATGTCAGCGACTGTTTCTTGAACTTCTTCAGCGCGCATGATGTCGCGGCGTTGCTCATAGATGACTTTTCGCTGGTCGTTCATCACATCGTCAAACTTCAGCAATTGTTTGCGGATTTCAAAATTCCGCGCTTCAACTTTTTGCTGAGCTTTCTCCAGCGCTTTATTGACCCAGCTGTGGACAATAGCTTCGCCTTCTTCAAGCCCCAAACGTTGCAACACGCTGTCCATCCGCTCGGAGCCGAAAATCCGCATCAAGTCATCTTCTAGCGACAAGAAGAACAAAGATGCACCCGGGTCCGCTTGCCGCCCGGCACGGCCGCGCAGCTGATTGTCGATGCGGCGGCTTTCATGGCGTTCGGTGCCAATGATGAACAACCCACCGGCCGCCAAAACCTGCTCTCGGGCGGCGCTAACTTCCGCTTCGATATTGGCCCGTATCACTTCCGGCTCACCACTGCCTGCGGCCAATTCTTGGGCAACCCGCATTTCAACATTGCCGCCCAGTTGAATGTCCGTTCCGCGGCCGGCCATGTTGGTGGCAATGGTGACGGCACCTGGCGTCCCGGCCTGGGTGATGATCATGGCTTCTTGTTCGTGGAAGCGGGCGTTCAAAACTTGATGCGGGACTTTTCGCTGCGTTAACAAGCGCGACAAACTTTCCGATTTTTCAATCGAGACAGTGCCGACCAGCACCGGTTGGCCACGATCCCGGCAATCGCTGATCACTTTGATCACCGCTTCATCGCGTTCCCTGCCGGTGCGGTAAACCTCATCATCACGATCATCGCGGATACAATCCAAATTGGTCGGCACTTCGACCACTTCCAGATTATAGATTTCTTGGAATTCCGCCGATTCAGTCATCGCCGTGCCGGTCATGCCGGCAAGCTTGTTGTACAGGCGGAAATAATTTTGGAAGGTGATGGAGGCTAGGGTTTGGTTCTCGTTTTGAACAGCGACCCCTTCCTTTGCCTCTAAGGCTTGATGCAAGCCCTCGGAGAAGCGGCGACCCTCCATGGCCCGGCCGGTGAATTCATCAATGATCACCACACCGCCATCTTTAACGATGTAATCGGTATCACGCTGGAACAAATGATAGGCCCGCAAAGCGGAATTCGCATGATGGACCAGCGACACATTGTTTAGATCGTAAAGGCTGCCGGTTTCGATCAAGCCAACCTCGCGCAGCAGGTCTTCGATATGCTCGGTCCCGGCATCGGTGAAGGCGGCGGTTTTCTGCTTTTCGTCAACCTCGTAATCCTCGGCGGTTAACCGCGGGATGAGATCGTTGACCGTCAAATATAGGGCTGAACTGTCTTCGGCCGGGCCGGAGATAATCAACGGGGTCCGCGCTTCATCAATCAGGATGGAGTCGACTTCATCGACAATCGCGAAATTAAATTCTCGCTGGGCCATGTCTTCCAGGCGAAACTTCATATTGTCGCGCAGGTAGTCAAAGCCAAATTCATTATTGGTGCCATAGGTCACATCGGCTTGGTATTGCGCCCGCCGCTCATCATCATCCAAACCATGAACGATGCAGCCGACGATTAACCCCAGCTTGCGATATACTTGTCCCATCCAATCGGCATCGCGGCGGGCCAAATAATCATTCACCGTGACCACATGCACGCCTTTGCCTTCAAGGGCATTCAGGTACACCGGTAAGGTAGCAACCAAGGTTTTACCTTCCCCGGTTTTCATTTCTGCGATCCGGCCTTGGTGCAACACCATACCGCCAACCAGCTGCACGTCGAAATGCCGCTGTCCAAGGGTTCGCTTGGCTGCCTCTCGGACCACGGCAAAAGCTTCTTCAAGGAGGCTCTCAAGGGTCGCCCCTGCGGCCAAGCGGGATCGAAATTCATCGGTCTTGGCGGCCAGGGCAGCGTCATCCAACGCTTCAAGCGCCGGCTCGAGGGCGTTAATCGCCGGCACCCGCGCCTGCAGAGTTTTTAGAACCCGGTCATTTTCTGACCCAAAAATCGCCTTGGCCAGGGTGCCAAACATGAAGACCCCATTGACTACAGTGATAAAAGCCCGCCGTGGATGCGGACCCTGACAGATAGGGGCAAGCGGCGAAGCTGTCAACGGCGCTGGCACGCATTCTCGCTAGTTACCGCCCTTCAGCACATTTTCTCGCAAGCGTTTCGCCACTTCCGGCATCTGCTCTGTCGGGGCGTTCGCATAGGCCAATCGCAGGCAATCTTCCTGACCGGCCCCAAAAAACGACCCCGGCAAACAAAGCAGATTGTGGTTCCGGGCAAGATTTTCGGCAACTGTGCGAGCCGCCACGCCTGCAAACGGGTGGCGAACATAGGCAAAATAGGCGCCGGCCGAGATTAATTCATAACCAAGCTCATCGGCGGCAAAAATAGCTGTTAACGCCGCCCGCCGGCGATCCAACATCTGGCGTTTTTCCGCAACCCAGTCCCAAGCGACCGATAACCCCTCAAACGCCGCTTCTTGACCGATATGCCGCGCACAAATTGAAATCGTGTCCATCACTTTGGTCACAGCGGCAATCACGGCGGGACCGGCGATCAACGATCCAACCCGATAACCTGTCAGGCTGAACACCTTCGAGAAACTATACAGCTGCACAACTGTATCGCGCCAATTGGGATCACTGAACAAGCGATGGCGCGCGCCGTCCGGGGCAACAAAATCTTTATAGGTTTCATCAACGACCAGAGCCAGCCCATGGCGCCGACAAAGATCGGCAAAGCCGGCGATGACCGCCGGCGGATAAATCGCGCCGGTCGGATTATTCGGGGTGACGAGAACGATGGCACGGGTTCGCGGCGTGATCAGCGTCGCCGCTTGTTCCGGGTCCGGAACCCCGCCGCGATCGGCACGAAACGGCAAATCAACCGCACAAACGCCTGTCATATCTAACCACATTTTGTGATTAAAATAATGCGGCACAGGCAAAATCACCTCGTCACCTTTGCCGGCCAGCGCCATCATTGCCAAACAAAACGCCTGATTGCAGCCGGCCGAAATGAGGACATCCTCTGCGCTGATCGAACCGCCGTAAAACCCTGCCATGTGCGCGGCCAGGGCTTGGCGCAAATGCGGTAAGCCTCGAATTGCGGTGTACTGGGCGGTTGCAAACAGCTCGGCCTTGGCGGCCAAATGCGCCCGCAATGCCGGTGCCGGTGGATAGCTCGGGACCGCTTGGCAAAGGTCAAGCAGCGGCAGGTCAGGCGCAAAACTGCGGCCTGCAACCCAGCTCTGCGCTTCAGCAATCGGCGGTTCGACCGCCTGCTCCAATTGCGCATTTAAGTGCATTTTAATCCCCGTCATCAAAATCGCTGAGCCGCGTAGGCGTGGTGTTATAGGGCGTCGATAAATTCATCCAGCAAGGTCGCAATCTGGGTTTCCTCAGATTGATCAAGAATTCCTTGGGCGCGGCGTGCGGCAATCGCGGCATCTAATTGCCGGATCCGTTGTTTGACACGCGGCAAACTATTTGGCGTCATCGACAATTGCCGTAAGCCCATGCCGATAAGCAGCGGCACAATGCGGGCGTTGCCTGCGACCTCACCGCAAACTGACACTGGAATACCACTGCGATGGGCGGCATCAACAGTGTGTTGGATCAACCGTAAAACCGCAGGATGCAGCGGATCATATAGATCGGCAACCTGATCGTCACCGCGGTCGATGGCCAAGCAATACATCGTCAAATCATTGGTGCCGATGGCGAAAAAATCAACCTCACGGGCAAGGGAATCAGCGTTAATCGCCGCTGCCGGCACCTCAATCATGACGCCCAAAGGCGATAACGGATGTGCCATCTTTACTTTGCGACGACGCAACCGGCGCACGACTTTGGCCAGAATCTGACGCACCTGGCGAATTTGCCTAATCGATGAAATCATCGGCAAGAGGATGCGCACCGGGCCATGCGCACTGGCCCGCATGATGGCCGCCAACTGCGTCTCCATCAATGCCGGTTCTTGCAAGGCCAAGCGGATCGCCCGCAACCCCAGCGCCGGATTTGGTCCGGCCGCAATCCGGTCACCCAGCGATGTGGCAAGCTTCTCGCCACCAACATCCAAGGTTCGGATCGTCACCGGCCGACCGTCGAGCGCATCAATAATATCGGCTAGGGCGCGATATTGTTCATCCTCGCTTGGCAGGTCCGGACGGTTCATAAATAAGAACTCAGTGCGCAGCAATCCAACCCCTTCGGCACCGGCTTGGCGCGCCGCCACAGCATCCCGGGGAAGTTCTAAATTCGCCTCCAACGTCACTTGCACCTGATCACGGGTTACCGCCGGCAGGTCACGCAGCCGCTTAAGTTGCCGGTTTAAGCGCCGGCGGGCCTCGATCCGGCGACGGTATTCGGCCAGGGTTTGCGCATCAGGATGAATAATGACGGTGCCAGCATCACCATCAACAATGATTGGATCACTGGCACGCACCACCGGGATAATGCCCTGCACCCCGAGGGCGGCAGGCAACGCTAACGAGCGGGCCATGATGGCGGTGTGACTATCGGTTCCGCCGAGGGTGGTCACTAAGCCGGCAATCATCGCCGGATCCATCAATGCTGTATCCGCAGGGCTCAGCTCCTCGGCGACAACCACACAGCCGCGCGGCAGGGATGTAAAGGCGGTATATTGACGATCCGTCAGCTGCAGCAATAACCGCAGACCAACATCGCGAATATCCTCGGCACGGGCGGCCAAATAGGGATCTTCCATGGCCGAAAACGCCGCCGCTAACGCATGCACCCAGTCTTGAACCGCTGCTTCGGCATTGATTCCACGTTCGTGAATACGGGTTTCGACGCCGCTGGTTAACCGTGCCGAGCTAACCATCCCGGCATGCGCCTCAAGCAACAGCAACAGATCATCGCCGGCATTACGCGGCAATTCTTGGGCACGCTTGCGCAGCTTAGCGATTTGCGCCCGGGCTGCTTTTGCCGCTGCCCGAAAGCGCTCAATTTCGCGCCCGATACCGCTGCGGGCGATGCTATATTCCGGCACACTGCCGAGCGCCGGTTCAACCACATAGGCCGGACCAATCGCGATGCCGGTTGACACGCCGATACCGTTTATCACCTGCGTCGCTGTGCCGCTTGGCTCCTTAGTCTTCATAAAACTTACTCTCGACCAGGCCCTGGACGGCAGTCAAGGCAGCGGCGGCATCAACGCCTTCGGCACGCACATTGATGGTCGAACCTGGTGCCGCCGCAAGCAACATTAATCCCATGATCGAACAGGCCGAGACCGAGATATCATTGCGCGAAACCGTTAATTGCGATTGGAAGCCTTCGGCAAGTTTACAAAGCTTTGCTGCGGCGCGCGCATGCAGGCCGCGCTGATTGGTGATGGTCAGCTCACTTTCAACAACCAAACTGCCAACCATTAGTGATCGCCTTCCATCAGTTTTGAGGCGATGCGGATATATTTCCGGCCTGCTTGCTCGGCGGCCGCCGCCGCTTCCGCCAAAGTCTCCGCGTCGCGCATGCTGACCAGCTTGATCAGCATCGGCAAATTAACACCGGCAATAATTTCAACCACCGCTCGGTCCATGATGGAAATGGCCAGGTTAGAGGGCGTGCCGCCGAACATATCGGTCAACACAATCACACCACGGCCGCAGTCAACCGCTTGCACGGCGGCAAAAATATCGCGGCGGCGGTCCTCCATGTCGTCATCAGCTTCGATACACACCGTGGCCACCCCCGACAATGGCCCCACCACATGTTCTAAAGCGGCCTGCAAGGCGGCAGCAAGTTGTCCGTGGGTGACGAGAACCAGTCCAATTGGCTGCGTGATGTCATCATCTGCCATGCAAATACCCTAATCATGATCTGACCGCCAAAAGCTTCACATCGGCAATGGCGACGCTGTTGTCATTACCCCAAGCTCTCGGTGGTGCACGGTGACAGGCAATCCTTGTGCTATCAACCATTTTGCAAGCGATTCAGCAACGTGAACGGAACGATGCTGGCCGCCGGTACAGCCGATTGCGAACGTCAGATAGCTTTTACCTTCAGCCCGAAAGCGCGGCAATAAAGGTGATAAAAACCCCGTAAGGCGATCATAGAAGGCCTCGAAATCCGGGTCCTCTCGAATATACGCGGCAACTGCCGGATCGCGGCCATCAAGCGGTTTCAGCACTGGATCGTAATGTGGATTACGCAAAAACCGCATGTCAAAAACCAAGTCCGCTTCCCGCGGCAAGCCGCCGCGATAGGCGAAGGACACGACTCGGACACGCATATGCTGTGCGCCGTCAAGGGCCATCCGGCCGACAACGTCAGCACGCAAATCAACGACCGACATCTGCGTGGTATCAATGATGTCATCGGCACACAGCCGCAGCGGTGCAAGGGCCAAGCGCTCAATCTGGATGCCGTCACCAACCGGCCGTTCCAACGCCAACGGGTGCACCCGGCGGGTTTCGGTGAAACGCTGCATCAGCACGTCGTCATCGCATTCCAAGAACACCACATGCAGGCTCATCTCGGCCGATTGTCGGTAGCGGTCGATCAGTTCTGCCATTTTGCCCGCATTAAAACCGCGGGCGCGCACATCGACGCCCACCGCCAACGAGACCGACTGCGTTGCCGTCGCCGATTGTAACAAGGCCGGCATCATCGCTTGCGGCAAGTTGTCGACGGATTCATAGCCATGATCTTCAAGCATCTTTAACACCGTTGTCCGGCCCGCACCGGACAGGCCGGTCACCAAAACAACCCGCGACTTTTGCGCCTCCCGCTGGCTCATTGATTGCCTCGCACGAAGGCCAGACCTCGGCGCACCTTGGCCGGCGCCGAGGCCTCAAAAGCAGCCAGGGCAAGCAGCGGCACATCAATGTCCAGGTAACGACAGCTGCCGATCTCGGGAAACCTGATGACTTGTTCTGCGGGGATCAAATCAATGACCAAAAATAGCGGGGCCTGAGCAACCGCGGTAACCGGCACAATCCCAATCCCGCGAATTTCGAGTTGCCCGCTTAACAGATCCGGGGGCCGGACAATCAGCTGATCGCCCATGCGCGACAGCTGCAACTGATCATCGCCAACCAACATCGCCCCACTGTCGATGAGACGTAACGCAAGATCAGATTTACCACTGCCGGATGGTCCCCGCAGCAGCACCCCGTCACCGTCGATCGCAATGCAGGTTCCGTGAACCCGTTCCATCAACCACGTACCTTCGTTTACCACGGCACATCCGCGCACCAAGACGTGCAAGCATAGCGCAATTCGACCTCTGATTTAACTGCAGATTTTTGTCGTCTTGGCCGGTCACATTTTGTTTGCCGGGAGCCGCGGCAATTGAATAACAAAACGCGCACCGCGAACCGTCCCCATTGAGTCAAGCCGGTTCTCGGCCCAAATCCGGCCGCCGTGGGCAGCAATAATCTGGGCCGAAATGCTTAGTCCAAGGCCGGAGTGTATGCCAAACTTCTCATCGGTCGGCCGCTCACTGTAAAACCGCTCAAAAATCGCTTGTAGTTTGGCTGCCGGAATCCCCGGTCCTTCATCATCGACGGTGATTCTGACGCTTTCAGCATCACCGCCCAGCGTTACGGTAATGATCGCATCAACCGGTGAAAAGCTGATGGCGTTGGTGATAAGGTTGCGTAGGATTTGCATCAAGCGATTCTCATTGCCGCCGACCAGCGCCTGCGTATCGGCATCAATCTGACAGACAAGCTGCGGCCGGGTCATGTCATGGGTGGCCTGATAAACATCGGCTAGCGTGGTCGCCATGGCCACCAGATCGACCGTTTGGAAGTCTTCACGGCCCATCTCCGCATCGATGCGCGAGGCATCTGAAATATCGCTGATCAAGCGATCAAGGCGTTGCACGTCATCAAGGATAATGGTCATCAATTTATGCCGCTGCGCCGGGTCCTCGACGCGGGCGACCGTTTCAACGGCGCTGCGCAGCGAGGTTAACGGGTTTTTAATCTCATGCGCGACATCGGCGGCAAATCGTTCAATGGCGTCAATCCGCTCACTCAGGGCCTGTGTCATTGCCCGCAGGGCCGTCGATAAATCACCAATTTCATCATGGCGACTGCCAAGATCGGGGATTTCGGCGCCAAGCTGGCGGCCGGCGCGGACCACTTCTGCCGCCCGCGCCAATCGTTGCACCGGCCGGATAATGCTGCTCGCAAGATATAAGGAGAGGAGCACGGTAATCCCAAAAACAACTGCGAAGACACCAAGGATTTCAATCCGAACCGCCCGCACGGCCTGATCAATGTCACGGCCTTCCATGGACAGCATAAGCGCACCCATAACCGCCTTATACGACTGCACCGGCACTGCCACACTGAGCAGCAATTCACCGCTTTCCGTCAGCCGCACACGCGCCCCGCCCTCGCCGCCCAGGGCACGGCGCACTTCCTGGTAATCATTGGCAATCTGGTCCACCCGTTCACGATAGCGCGGAATCTCCGAGCGGCGTGGTAACCAATTAACCAGGCCGGAGAAGAAATCGACCGCGAAGCGTTCAAAATCACTTCGGTCAATGGGCGCTTGAAGTGGCCGAACCCGGACCGCACCGCCAGGGCCACGCAACAGCGAACTATCGGCCAATAAGCGGCCATCGGGGGCGAAAATACGCACCCGCGTGCCCACCGTCGGGGCCAGCCGGCGCACCAAGCGGCGCACTGTTATGGCCGAAAGCCGCTGTTCGTCTTGCAGCTGGCGATCAATGGCCAATTCCGCCAAAGCCTGGGCAAACACCTTGCCTTGACGGCTGATTGCCCCAAGCTCGGCTTTGATTAAGCTATTTTGATAACGATCAAGATACAACACCCCGACGAACAGGATCGCCACCGCGAATAAATTTATCGCCAGAATCCGCAGGGTTAGGCGCGACAACACGCCACGGCGTGCAGATTGATTGCCGGCCCGGGTCAACTGCGGCGGTGCATTTTGGCTGGCCGTCACCAGCTGGCTCCTTTTACTGCCTTATTCAATCGCTCTCTCGGTAGCGATATCCGACCCCGTATAGTGTCTCGATTTCATTGAAGGCGGAATCGACGGCCCGAAGCTTGCGGCGGATCCGTTTGATATGGCTATCGATTGTGCGGTCATCAACATAGATCGAGTCGCCATAGGCAGCATCCATCAACTGATCGCGATTCTTAACATGGCCGGGACGCATCGCAAGGCTTTTTAGAATCAAAAACTCCGTCACCGTGAGCGCCACCGGCCGCCGGTTCCAGGTGCAAAGATGTCGGGCACCATCCAGCAGTAAAGCACCACGATTTAAGACCGTCTCGGCATTTGGGTCAGCGTCGTCTAAGGCCATATCTTGGCGCCGCAGCAGCGCCCGAATGCGTTCGATCAGCAAGCGTTGGGAAAAAGGTTTTTTGATGTAATCATCGGCCCCCATACGCAGTCCGAGAACCTCATCAACTTCATCATCTTTCGAGGTTAAGAAAATCACCGGCAAGCTGGAGTCGCGGCGAATCCGTTGCAGCAATTCCATGCCGTCCAAGCGCGGCATTTTGATATCAAGAATGGCCAGATCAACAGGCTGCTGATCAAGGCCACGGAGCGCGTCCTCGCCATCTTTGTATGTTTGAACGCTAAACCCTTCAGCCTCTAATGCGATTGCTACAGAAGCTAGAATATTTTGGTCATCATCAACCAAGGCGATGCGATTCGTCATGGCCCCTTGTTCTCCCTTTCGCGCGGCAGGTCGTGCTGTCGCAGTATTGCCATCATAGCCGTGATTAGGGCAATGCTAAGGCAGGATCATGGCGGTTTTGGCCGCAGGCAATGCTGGTTTATTGCCAATCCGCTAACCATATCATGTCCGGTCCCCGACCGATGGCCAAAAATAGAAAGCTATGGCGATGCCGAAAACACCTTCCGAAAACCCAGCAAGTGAGCGCGACAATGTTGCGATTGCCCGCCACCTGCTGCGGGCCGCAGAAACAGCGGTTCTGTCGACCCGGTTGGCGGAGCATCCCGCCGACGAACACCGCGCGACGGTTGCAAACTTTCCCTATGGCTCGCTGGTTCTGACAGCCTGTACCCAGGCAGGGGCGCCGCTGATGCTGCTTTCCGATCTTGCCGAGCATTGCCAAAATCTGGCGGCCGATGACCGGGCCTGCCTTTTGTTTGACGGCACACTTGATCATGATGATCGGCTTGCGGGGCCGCGCCTCAGCGTGCTTGGCCGACTGACAAAAACGACGGATCCCGCTGCTACCAATCGTTTCCTGCGGCGGCATCCAAACGCGTCGATATACGCCGATTTCAAGGATTTTAACTTCTACACATTGCACATCGAGCAAGCACATTTAGTCGCCGGGTTTGGACGCATCCAATGGCTCAGCGCGGCAGAGCTTGCGATCCCGCCCATCGCCGCCCTGGCGACCACAGAAGGCGAGGCCGAGGTGATCGCTCACATGAACGACGATCATCCGGCGGCAATCTTAGCCTATGCGGAAGACCTGTTGGGCCAACAACCCAACGACTGCCGGATGATCGGCTGCGACAGCGGCGGCTTTGATCTGCGCTGCGACAAAAAGTTATTGCGCCAGAGTTTTGCCACACCGGCGGCTGATTTGACCGGCTTGCGAGAGAATTTTATGGCGCTTTCACAGCACTTAAGCAGGCGTCAAGAAACCCGCAACGGCAATCATGACCAGGTGGAATGACAGCCAGCATGACAGTTTGATTGCATTTTACTCTCAAGCCTCCTATTCAACTTTGGTATGGGTAGGGTTGGGAATTAGGAGATCAAGGTGACATCGGTGGAAGCACAATCATTAGCAGCGTCGGGCTTGACGAATTTACGCGTGGCACACTGGAATTTGAATGCAACCGCATTGTACGAAGAAGCCATTCGACGCGGGGAAGGGACCATTGCCCATGGGGGGGCATTGGCCGTCAATACCGGGGTCCATACCGGCCGGTCACCGAACGATAAATTCATCGTCGATCATGCCAGCTATCGGGATAAAGTTGATTGGGGCAAGGTCAATAAACCGATTTCGGCCGCTGCCTTTGACGCCCTGCATCAACGCGCCGCCGCTTTCCTGCAAGGCCGTGACGTGTTTGTGCAGGATTGCTATGCCGGTGCCGATCCCGCCTTTCGATTACCCATCCGGGTGATCACCCAGACGGCGTGGCATAACCTGTTCGCGCGCAACATGTTCATCCAGCCTGCCGCCGCCGAGTTGGAAAATTTTGAGCCAGGGTTTACCATCATCCAAGTGCCCGGCTTGCAAGCACGCGGCGCCGCCGATGAAGTTAATTCAGAAACCTTTGTGCTGGTGGATTTTGAACGCCGCTTGGTTTTGATCGGCGGGACCTGGTACGCAGGCGAAATTAAAAAATCGGTTTTCGGTATTCTGAACTTTTTGCTGCCCGGCCAAGGTGTGTTGCCGATGCATTGCTCAGCCAATGTCGGCAGCAATGGCGATGCGGCGATTTTCTTTGGCCTATCGGGAACCGGCAAAACCACCTTGTCGGCCGATGCCTCACGGATGCTGATCGGTGATGATGAGCATGGCTGGGGTGAAAACGGCGTCTTCAATTTCGAAGGTGGCTGCTATGCCAAAGTGATCAATTTGTCGGCCCAGGCGGAACCTGAAATCTATGCCACCACAGGGCGCTTCGGAACGGTTTTAGAAAATGTGGTTGTTGACCCCGTCAGCCGCCTGCTCGACTTGAATGACGGCCGTTATACGGAAAACACCCGGGCAAGCTATCCGATTGATTTCATTCCTAATATCAGTACGGACGGCATTTGCGGCCACCCCACCAACGTGATCATGCTGACCGCCGATGCATTTGGTGTTTTGCCACCGATTTCAAAGCTTTCGGCTGAACAGGCGATGTATCATTTTCTCTCCGGCTACACAGCCCGGGTCGCAGGCACGGAAAAAGGCCTTGGTAGCGAGCCGCAGGCAACATTTTCGACCTGCTTCGGGGCCCCGTTCATGCCCCGCCACCCAAGCGTTTACGGCGAAATGCTGCGGGATAAAATTGCCCGCCATGAGGTCACCTGTTGGCTGGTCAATACCGGCTGGTCCGGTGGCCGCGCCGGCGGTGATGGTGCGCGGATGCAAATCGCCCATACCCGCGCCATGGTGCGGGCCGCCCTTGATGGCCGCCTAACAGGTGCGCCGTTGCGGCAAGACAGTAACTTCGGATTGCTGGTCCCTGAAGGTTGCCCGGAAGTACCGTCCGAGGTGCTGGATGCGCGCCAAGTTTGGCAAAATAAAGCTGAATATGACAGCACCGCAGGCGAGTTGCGGGGCCGCTTTGAAGATAATTTCAAGCAGTTTGAAAGCTTCGTTGATGACGGTGTCAAAGCCGCCGGCATTCGCGCCGCCGGTTAAGCTGACGGATTTCCGGTTAAGCGCCCGTCCCGGTACCGGCGCTTAACCGCTTTTCGCCGGCATCGCAACACTGGCCGGGGTTTGGCGCAGACGTTCCATGCGCACGGCAGGCAGCAGATACGCCCAACCGTCCGTCCGTTTGGTGAGGTTTTCCGCCTGGGTTTTGGCGGCCGGGCTAGCATCTTCCAGCGACCTGAAACGGAATCGCGCCCATTCAACCGGTGCCCCCTCGGCCGTGCGGCGTTGATCATCACGGGCAAAGTCGACCGTCACCTGCAAGCCTTCCTTGGTTTTGTAAATCGCGCTGCCAAGCGCCGGCTGGAAACGCAGTCCTGTTGCCGATCGCACATCATTGAAAACGTTAAATTCCAGTACCGCCGCCGAATTTTTGGGCAAAAATTCACTGGTCAGGGTGACATCATCGGCGATTTCCTGGAACCGAAATTTAGTGACCAGATTTTCATCGCGGACAACTGTCAGTCGGTCCCCTTGGCCGTCGATCAAGGCCGCCTCGACAATCTCATCGACGGCAATATTGGTAATTTCGCGATTTAACCAATCCGCTGGTCCGGCCCGCAAATCAAGGTCACCCTCGGCCAACCAGCTTTGATTTTCCGCAGCTTTCCGCAAATACACACGCGCTGGACCGCCGGCAGGATTGGCCCGCCGCTTACCAATCAAAGCGTCGAACACAGGCTCGCCCATCGGTCCAAGCACCGTCACCTGGCCGGCGCGCGACCCGGCAATGCTCAGATCGCGCAGGTCAATGCGTTTGAACCGAGCCGGATCTCGGGTTTTGGCCTCGATCACGGTGAGCTGATCAAGGCTCACCAACAACCGCCGCAGCAGGTTTTGATCGACCGGGTAGCCATCGCGTTCACGAACGATCCAGGTTTCTGCTTGCCGGCTCAAAGTCGCTGTCTTGAAGGCACTGCCGGCAGCCCATGAAATGCGCACTTCGCTGATGGCCGCAAATTGGCTACCAAGGTCAGGGAACATTCGGGCGCTTGGCACCTCATCAACAATCATTGCCCGTCGATCAATTGCCGCCCAGCCGGCGACAAAGACCACGGCCCAGGTCACGGCGAACAGAATGGCCAGATGGCGATTTCCAGTCATGATCATCCCCTACTGGTGCACGGCATGGCGGGCCCGGTTTCGCCGCCGCCAAACAGACAATAACACCGCCAAAGCAGCCAATAACAAAGGCACCGCAGCGATATTTACAAACAAAAGCTTCTCGCGCAGGTCATCAAGATCTTCGCGCAGCGAACGTTGCACGGCCCGCAGATCGGCCCGCAACGACAACAGATCCCGCTGATAGCGATCAATCTGTTGGCGGTCTTGATCGCTGATCAGGGCGTTTGCCGTTGACGCCCCCTTGGCGGTTAACTCAGCAAGTTTTTTCTCGGTTTCCGACAACTTATCGCGCAGCTCTTGCTCTTTGGCGCGATATTTACCCTCGGCGGCACGTTTCAAATTTTCGACCACCGTGAAGGGGCGCTGGGAAAATCCCTGGCCGCGCAAATCCAACAACGCGCTGTCACCGGCCAAAGCATCAAGCGCATTGACGATGAAAATGCCATTGCCGGCAACAGGCGTGACAACCTCACGACCAAAGAAGCTGCGGGTATTGACCCAGAAACGATCAACCAACAGGTCAACATCCGCAAACACAATCAGGTCGATCTCGCCATTGGCCCGGTGGCCAACATCAACGGCCTGTCCTGCATCATTCATGATCGCCGGCAGGCCATCTGGGCGGCCGTCCGGATAGGCGGAGCTCGCCGGCCCGGTTAAGCGTGCCGCAAGCGTTAAATTGCCAACCCCAGGTTTGAAATCACGCAACAGCCGGCGCGGGTCAACCCGTCCCATGATTTGTCCTGTCGACAATGTTGTCGAACCGGGGCTGGTGCGCACCAAAGGCTCAAAAACCGTTGTCGCCGCAGGCAGCGATTCAATCACCGCGGCACTGCCAAGGGCCAAGGTTGAGACCCCCGAAGTAATTGGCGAGCCAGCATTAAAATTCGTCTCCCGCAAAATCAACCAGGGCAAATACGGCACCGGCGGCGCCCCTTGCGACATTGAAACACGGCGTGCCGTCAAGCGGTCGGCGGCAACTTCCAGCTCATTGATCTTGATCCCCCAGGCGGCCAAAAGATCGGCCGGGATGCTGTTGGCTTCCACCCCTGCCATGGTTGGGTTGCGACTGTTTTGGACTTCGATCTCAGCATAGCTGTCGACAAGTGCGAAAACTTTACCGCCACCAAGCGCGAATTGATCGATTGCATAAAGCGTTTGTGGCGGCAGGTTTTTCGGATGCACCACCATCAACACGGTCACATCTTCGGGGATCCGAGTCAGGTCAAGTTCCAACATCTTGGTATCGAAGAAATCTTCGATCTGCGCCATGATCGCAAAAGGCTTCACAGTTTCCTGTTGCCCTGTCTGCTGGTTGTAGGACGCCCGACCATTGATCGGCAGCGTGCTGATAATGCCGACAACGGTCCGCTCAACATGGCTCAAGCCGTAGACGATTTTCGAAATATCATATTCTAAAAACGGCTCACGGTTGGGCTGCAGAAACGCAATCGCTTCCACATCATCGGTCGTGTTGGTCCCGACCAGGCCCAGAAATACGCCGTCCTCATCGCCACCTAACGGCACCTTTTGCAAGCCGTACGATACGGCCCTGTCCTCGGCTTCGGAAAATGGCGCGGGATCAATGATTTCAAGACGAATGCGGCCATTGGATAAGCTTGCATATTCTTGCAACAAATCTTTCACCCGCTGGGCATAGCTGCCAATTGCCGGGGCCGCCGCGGCGATGCTGCTGGAATAGAACAGACGCAGGGTGATCGGCTCGTCAATTTTGTTGATCACGTTTTGGCTGGCCGGTGACAGCGTGTACAAGCGTTGTGCCGTCAAATCCAAGCGCCAGCTGGTGGACACCGAGGTCGCCAGAAGATTGAGCGCTAAAAACAGCACCAAAACGAGACTCAGCGCGACAGCTGTCCGGCGGCCCAAAGTGGACAATAAAGGCGATTGCGGCGTTGTCATCTCAGGCAGCCTTCTCAAGATCAAGGATCAACGCATTGGCATACAGCGCCAAGCCGATGATTGAGGCGAAATAGATGAAGTCGCGGAAATCAATGACGCCGCGTTGAATGGCTTGAAAATGGCTCAGAAAACCGAGCCCGTTGACCAGCTCAATCAGCATCGGTGGTGCCCAATTGGCAAAAAACTCAATCACAATTGGGCTGCCCGCCAAGGTCAGAACGAAACAGATGGTGGTGGTCAACACAAAGGCGATCACTTGATTTTTGGTGCTCGCCGAAATCATCGAGCCGATGGCCATGAACGCCCCGGCCATCAAGAAACTGGCCACATAGGAGGCAACGATCACGCCATTGTCGGGATCACCAAGGTAATTGACGGTTAGCCAGATCGGCGCCGTCAGGGCCAAAGCAATGCCTGTGAACACCCAGGCCGCGAGATATTTACCAAGCACGGCTTGGGTCATGGTGATCGGCATGGTCAGCAGTAATTCAATGGATCCCGTGCGCCGCTCCTCTGCCCAAAGTCGCATCGATAATGCCGGCACCAAAAACAGATATAGCCAGGGGTGAAAACTGAAAAACGCCTGTAGGTCGGCTTGATCGCGTTCCATAAAGCTGCCGACAAAAAATGTCAGTGTTCCCGCCAGCACCAGAAAGATGATGATGAAAATATACGCCAAGGGGGTGGCGAAATAGGCTGCCAACTCGCGCCTAAAAATCAGTCCGATGTTACGCATTACCGGTCACCTCGCGAAAGACTTCATCAAGACTGCCCTTGCAGGAGCGTGCGGCTAATTCCGTCGGCGTGCCGTCGACCAATATTTTACCACCGGCGATGATCATCGCTCGCGAGCAGACGGCGTCAACTTCTTCCAAAATATGCGTCGAGATAATGATCGATTTTTCGGCCGCCATTTCAGTGATCAATTTTCGGACACCGAATTTTTGGTTTGGGTCGAGGCCATCGGTTGGCTCGTCAAGGATCAACACAGGTGGGTTATGCAGCAGCGCCTGCGCCAGGCCAACCCGCCGCTTAAAGCCTTTCGAAAGTGTATCGATAGGTTGTTCGGCAACCTCGGCAAGCTCGGTCATGGCCATGGCGGCATCGACACGCTTGCGCCGTTCAGCACCGTCGAAGCCACGAATCCCGGCAACAAAGCCAAGAAACCCGCGGGCCGTCATATCAGGGTATGCAGGCGCCCCTTCGGGCAAATAACCGATCGCCGTTTTGACCGCGATTGGGTCGCGCGCCACATCAAACCCTTCGACAATCGCGGTTCCTGAACTGGGGGTCAAAAACCCGGTAATCATTTTCATGGTTGTCGACTTACCGGCACCGTTCGGGCCAAGAAAGCCAAGGACCTCTCCCCGACCCACCTGAAAACTCAAATTATCGACGACTGTCTTGGTGCCGAATGTCTTGGTTAATTCGACAGTTTCAATGACCGCGCTCATTTTGGTCTCTCCGCAACATCGGGCCGCTGCACCAGCGCCGAGCCCTGTTCGATCAGTGGATTTAAACAATCGCCCACAAAATTCAAGTACGAGCCATAAAAACCAACCGCGCCGCACCATAGCGGCGTTCGTCAATAACCGCAAAACCAGCCACCGCGGCAAGCGCCTCTTTGGCTGCGAGTTCCAGCACAACCATGCAGTCATCTGCCAACCAGCCGGCCTGGTCTAAGGCGGTGATGGCAATCGGCCCAAGCCCCTGATGATAGGGCGGGTCAAGCAGCAGCAGGTTGCCCTGTGTTGGCGGTCGCGGCGGCGGCCGGGTGACATCGGCCATGATCACGGTGACAGTATCATCGACGCCAAGCCGCCGGCAGTTGCCTCGCAAACTGGCCAAAGCATCGCCGGCTTTTTCGATGAAAACCACATGCGCCGCACCGCGTGATAAGGCCTCCAAGCCAAGCGCCCCGGTACCGGCGCAGCCGTCAATCACACAGGTGCCGTGCAAGGACCGCTTATGCCGGCCATTCTCAAGCAAGTTGAACAGCGCCTCACGGGCCCGGTCCGAGGTTGGCCGGACAGTGTTACCAGGTGGTGCCTGCAGGGCCGCACCCCTATGCCGGCCGGCGACGATTCGCATGGCCAGGTCGCGGTTTACGCACAGATTTTGCTTTTGCCGGTGCCGATTTTTGGCCGCCTGCCGGGCCTGACGGTTTCGCCTTGGCGGTCAATACAGGGCGTCTTTTTTTCGCGCTGGCGGTGCCGGTTGCAGCAGCACTGCTCAGTCCCAATTGATCTTTCAGCACCCGCCGTTTGACTTCATCAACATCGCCGGCGGCCAACTGCCCGAGCGCAAAAGGCCCGTAGGAGATCCGAATCAAACGGTTCACCGGATAGCCGAGATGCTCCATCAGTTTTCGGATTTCGCGGTTTTTACCTTCACGCAGCCCGATCGTTAGCCACGCGTTGGTTGCCGCCTGACTTTCAAGGCTGGCCTGCACCGGTCCATAGCGCTGACCATCGATTTCAATGCCGCCGGCCAGCGCATTCAACCGCGCCTGATCGACGCGGCCATAGACGCGAACGCGGTATTTGCGCAACCAGCCAGTGGCCGGCAGCTCTAAATAACGGGCCAAGGCGCCGTCATTGGTAAGCAATAACAAACCTTCGGAGTCCACATCCAAGCGGCCCACGGAAACCACCCGCGGTAAGCTTTCCGGCAAGCTCGAGAAGACTGTTGGC
This sequence comes from SAR116 cluster bacterium AG-355-O21, assembly GCA_003280605.1. GTDB lineage: Bacteria > Pseudomonadota > Alphaproteobacteria > Thalassobaculales > Thalassobaculaceae > TMED26. The sequence continues at coordinate 29,021 of QCEM01000006.1, forward strand.
CGATCGTCATGATCGCGGGTTGAGGTCACCAAACCGCGCTTCTTGTGGAAACGCCACAGCCGCGGCGGTTCAATCACCGGCAGCGGTGCCCCATCAACTTCGATCTGACTGCTATCGGTCACGATCACCGCCGGGCCGGTGAGCACATTGCCGTCAACCGCGACACGGCCGGCGATGATCAAGCGCTCCGCATCACGGCGCGAGCATACCCCGGCACGCGCCAAACGTTTGGCGATCCGTTCCGGCCCGCGGGCCTCATCAAAAAGCGACTTGAGCTCTACCATGGTTCGCTGTTTATCTTGTTCTATGAACCAAAGCAACGACACCCGTTTAAACGCGCCACCGATGGCGCTCGCCCTTGACGCCGCAGAACACGCGGCAGCACACGGCGACGTGCCTGTTGGTGCGGTCATTATCGACCGTCAACAATCTGCCATTTTGGCCATCACAGGTAACCGGGTTGAGATTGACAACGATCCATGCGGCCATGCTGAAATCCTGGCGTTGCGCGCCGCGGCGGCGATTTTAGGCACAGCACGACTGGTCAATTGTGATCTTTACGTCACCCTAGAGCCCTGTGCGATGTGCGCACAAGCAATCGCGTTGGCGCGGATACGGCGGCTGTATTTCGGAGCTTATGATCCGAAAGGCGGCGGTGTTGAGCATGGCGCCCGTATTTTTCAGCAAGCGACCTGCCATCACCGTCCGGAAGTTTATGGCGGCATCAAGGAAGCACAGGCAGCGGCATTGCTGAAAAAATTTTTTGCGAGCCTGCGCTGACCCTAGATGGCGGGCAATATGCGATGTGAAAACGCCGGCAATGCTTGCCTTCCATGAGCGCCCGTCTTATGTCCAGGGGACGGATGAAACAACGGAGCCTCCCGATGGCCGATGATCGCGATACTGAACTTCTCACTGACTTGATTTCGGCGGCCCGCAAAGCCGGGGCCGACGGCGCTGATGCCGTTTATGCGCGCGGTCAGTCACAGTCCGTTAGTCAGCGGCTGGGCACCCCTGAAGCAATCGAACGTTCCGAGGAGAATGATATCGGCCTGCGGGTTTTCATTGGCCGTCAGCAAGCCTGTGTCTCCAGCTCCGACGTCAGTCCGGCAGCGCTCACAGGCCTTGCCGAGCGAGCCGTCGCCATGGCCAAGGTGGCGCCTGAGGACCCTTACGCACGACTGGCGACCGCCGCCGAGGTGACAGGCGCGCCGCCGGAGTTGGAAATGTATGATCCGACCGAACCGCATGCCGATGACCTGCGCGATCGGGCGTCAGCGGCCGAGGACGCGGCCCGCGCCGTCGATGGGGTGACCAATTCTGAAGGGGCGGAGGCCGGTTGGGGCTTAACCGATGTCACCATCGCCGCCAGCAATGGTTTCCTCGGGCGTTATCGGCGTTCCAGCCATTACGTCAGCGCCTCGGTCTTGGCAGGCAGCGGGCAAGCCATGGAACGCGATTATGATTATGACGCCAAAGTATTTTTAAGCGACCTTGGCGATGCCGCCAGCATTGGCCGCAATGCCGGCCAACGGGCGGTCCGGCGCTTAGGTGCAAAAAGCCCAAAAACCGGCAGCTTGCCTGTGGTTTTTGATAAGCGCGCCAGTGCCAGCCTGTTGCGGCATTTTGCATCGGCCGTGAACGGTGCGGCAGTCGCACGTGGAACCAGCTTTTTAAAGGACGCGCTTGGCACCCAGGTGTTTGCCCAAGGGATCGATGTGGTCGATGACCCACACCGCGCCCGTGGCTTTAAATCACGGCCCTTTGATGCCGAAGGCGTGGCCACAAACCACAGTGCCATCGTCACCAATGGGACGCTTCAAAGCTGGTTTTTAGATTTGGCAACCGCGACGCAATTAGCGACAACCACCACAGGTCACGCCAGCCGCGGTGTCGGCGGCCCGCCAAGTCCGTCGCCCAGTAACCTTTACATCGCCGCCGGCGCACAAAGCCTGGCGGCAATGATCGCCGACATCAAGGAAGGTATCTTGGTCAACGAATTGATGGGCATGAGCATTAGCATCGTTACCGGCGATTACAGCCGCGGGGCCGCAGGATTTTGGATCGAAAATGGTCAGATTACCCATCCCATCAGCGAAGCGACCATCGCCGGCAATTTAAAAGAAATGTTTGCCAATTTAACCGCCGCCGACGATCTTGAGTTTAAATACGGCGTCGATGCTCCAAGCCTGCGGGTTGATGGCATGACAGTGGCCGGATCAAACTAACCTGGACCAGGCTATCGGCGCTGCCGAAAAACAGCGCTGAGGAATGCGGAAACCTGGGAGAAAATGGCGTGTTGAAGACCTTCACCGGATCGCCGATTGGGCGCGCCATCTGCGGCGCACTCATCGCTTTGATTATCCGTGCGGTCAAAGTCAGCACCCGCTGGCAGGTGTTACACGAAAATCGCCGGGACGCGCTGTTTGCTTCCGGCCAGCCGTTCATCGTCGCCTTTTGGCATAACCGCATCATGATGATGGTGGCGATCTGGCCACCCCAGCAACCTGCCGCCTTGCTGCAATCACCGCACCGCGACGGCCAGCTGATGAGCAACGCCATCAACCGCTTTGGCATTCGGACCATCTGGGGATCATCTTCGAAAGGCGGCAGTGCAGGCTTGCGTGGTATGATCAAGGCCCTGAAAAAAGGAGAGCATGTGGCCATCACGCCCGATGGCCCGCGAGGACCAAGAATGCGCTGTCACCCAGGCGTCATTGCCCTTGCACGCCTAAGCGGCGCGCCAATCGTGCCAGTGACGTATAGCTGTTCACGGCAGTGGATTTTGAACACCTGGGATCAGTTTATCTTTGCCAAGCCCTTTGGCCGGGCGGCATTGGCTTGGGGCGAGGCCATCAGCGTACCCGACGACCTTGATGCCGACGATTTTGAAACCTATCGCCTGAAGGTCGAGCAGGCCATGAACGCGCTGGTCAAGGAAGCCGATGATGCGGTCGGGGCCGCCGCCATTGACCCGGCACCGATTACCGAGAAGACAGCGTAATGTGGATGCCTGTTTATCGTGGCTTAAGCATCCTTGCCGGCCCCCTGATCAAAGCCATCTTGGAGCGCCGGGTGGCGGCCGGCAAGGAAGACCCACACCGCCTAGGGGAGCGCCGCGGCCTGGCCACGCAACAACGACCTGCGCATAAGACGGTGGTCTGGATCCATGCTGCCAGTGTCGGTGAAAGCGTTTCAGCGCTGCCGCTCATCGATCATATCTTGATCAATGATGCAGATGCTTTCGTGGTTTTAACCAGCGGCACGTTGAGTTCCGCCCGCCTGATGGCCAATCGCCTGCCGGAGCGTGCCGTCCATCAATTCGCACCGCTGGACCGACCTCGTTGGGTGCGCCGTTTTTTGTCCCATTGGCAGCCGACGGTCGTCACCTTCATCGAGAGTGAGATCTGGCCAAACATGATCGTCGAGGCGAAAGCGGCCGGCTTGCCGGTGATTTTGGTCAATGGCCGAATGTCCGTGAAATCGTTCAAACAATGGCACCGCTGGCGGCGGCTATCACAAGCTTTATTCCCTAAAATTGATTTGGTTCTGGCGGTGGATGACAGCGCCGCAACGCATTTTTCAGCGCTTGGTGCGCGCCAAGTCGCGGTGAGCGGCAATCTGAAATTAGCCTCACCGCCGTTGCCGCTGATCAGCGCCGATCACCACGCTTTTATCGCCGCGCTTGGGGATCGGCCAATCTGGCTTGCGGCCAGCACCCACCCGGGCGAAGATGACATCGTTTTGGCCGCCCATGCGCACTTGGTCCAGGCGCATCCGGATTTGCTGACCGTCATTGTGCCGCGCCACCCCAACCGCGGCGGTGAAATTCGTGACATGGCGACGGCATCAGGTTTCAGCGCGGTACAACGCAGTGAAGGCCGCTTACCAACGCCGCAAACAGCCATTTATGTGGCCGACACCCTTGGCGAGATTGCGGTCTTTTTTGCCGCCGCGCCGATTGTCTTCGTGGCCGGCTCACTGGTCCCCGTTGGTGGCCATAATCCGTTGGAGCCATGCCATTTTGACTGCGCCGTTCTGTTCGGCCCGTTAATGCATAAAAACGCCGCCATAGCCCGCCGCCTTCTTGCCTGCGGCGGCGCCATTGAAGTCAGTGATGCAGCAGACCTTGCCAGACAGGTCGGAAGGCTGCTGACAGACCCCGAACTGGGCCATATTCAGGCGGCGGCAGCGGCCACCGAAGCACGCCGGAATATTGATTTGATCGGCACCATTTATAACCAAGTGGCCGCTTTCCTGAAGCCATCGGGACAACACCATGAAGGCCCCTGATTTTTGGCGCCGTAATGGCCTGGCCGCGCAGGTGTTAGCGCCCTGCTCCTGGTTGTTTTCAGCCGCCGGCCAGATACGGTCTGCGATTGTCCAACCCTATACCTCGCAGCTACCGGTGATTTGTGTCGGTAACGCCGTTGCCGGCGGCGCCGGGAAAACCCCGGTGGCGATGCAGCTGGCACGGCAACTGGCCGCCGCCGGCTGGCGACCGGCGCTGCTGAGCCGCGGCTATGGCGGCAGCGAACCTGGCCCCCATTTGGTGAATATGCACGATGACGCTGCTGCGCTAGTCGGTGATGAAGCCTTGCTGTTGGCCGGCGTCGCCGACACCTGGGTCGCCCGCGACCGGGCCGCCGGCGCGCGCGCCATCGAGGCCGGCAACTACAATTTGATCATCATGGATGACGGCTTACAAAATCCCCAGCTGCAAAAAACCATCGCCCTGCTGGTTGTCGATACCGACCAGGGTTTTGGTAATCAGCGGGTTTTACCTGCTGGACCGCTGCGCGAGCCGATCGGTGCGGCGCTTGCCCGGGCCGATGCCGTGATCACGTTCGGAGCCGATAACACCGCTTTGGCCGGCACGGCTTTCGCAACCACTAACCTGCCGTCGTTTTCGGCAAGTCTTGGCAGTCTTAACAGCGCGCAATTCAACCGCCGCCGCTGTCTGGCGTTTGCCGGCATCGGGCGACCAGAGAAGTTTCGCCAAAGCCTGGCCGCCGCAGGCGCTGAAATTATTGACTTCATCAGCTTCCCTGATCATCACCGCTTTACCGATAACGACACCCAGCGGTTGCTTGCGCACGCCGCCGATGCCGAGGCGGTTTTGGTGACCACCGCCAAAGACCACGTCCGCTGCCCGGCTGCATTTCGGCAAAAGGTGGAGGTTCTGCAGGTCGCGCCGGTTTGGAGCGATCCCGAAGCGCTGCTATCCTGGCTACAGTCACGCCTACAAAAATCATCGCCATGACCAAAAATGCCTCACATACGTCCGTTAGCCGCTGGTTCAGTAATCTGGGTCAGGGGCTGGCCGTGTGGTTGCTGTATTATGGATTTCGGCTGCTGCCGATTGACCTCGCCTCAGCCGTGGCCGGCGGGATTGCCCGTAATATCGGCCCACTGCTGCCTGTCAGTCGGCGTGCCCGGCGTAATCTGCAGCTGTGCTTTCCGGACTGGTCAAGCGCCCAGATCAACACCACCGTGCGCGAGGTTTGGGACAATCTTGGCCGCACCGCGGGGGAATTTCCACACCTCGGTAGCTTAGACGCCAGCGGCGGCGACCGGCGTATTGAGATCATTGGTCTAGAGCATCTGCAAGCACTGCGGGATGATAATCAGGCCGGTATCGTGGTCTCTGCCCATGTTGGTAATTGGGAGGTTTTGCCGCGCGTCGCCACCGCAATTGGCTTGCCCATCACCCAGGTTTATCGCGCTTTCAACACGCCCCTTGGCGAGCAGGTCTTGCACCGCGCCCGCGCCAGCGTCCTGGGTGAAGCCGTGCCGAAAGGCCCACGCGGCGGCCAGCGCTTGCTCGCGGCATTGAAAGCCGGCGGCCATCTTGCGGTGATGATTGATCAAAAACTCAACGAAGGTCTTGCGGTGCCGTTTTTTGGCCGCCCGGCAATGACAACACCGATTGTCGCCCGTTTTGCGCTGCGATACCGCTGCCCGGTCATCACCGCCCGCAGTGAACGCTTGGCGGGGGCGCGTTTCCGAATTACATTTTCAGCACCCATCGACTTACCGGCAAGCGGTGACAATACAGCCGACACTTTAGCTTTGATGACGGCAATGAATGACAGCATCGAAGCATGGGTACGGGACCGTCCCGGCCAATGGCTGTGGCTTCATCGCCGCTGGATTGACAAAAACTAACCTCGGCGTCTCGACGGAGGGCGCAGCCATGACCGAATATGCCTTTAAAAGTGAAAAGTTAAGCCCCAGCATTGGGTTACAAATCTGGGGTGTCGATCCTTCCAAGCCACTGCCTGATGCAGTGATCGCGGATTTGCGCCGTGCGTGGTTAGACCACTTGGTTATTTTCCTTCGTGACATCGACATCACACCGGCCCAGCAATTGGCCCTTGCAAAGCAGTTCGGGGAGCCGGCCGAATACCCCTTCGTCAAAGGTATCGACGGTTTTCCAAGCATTACCCCAGTATTAAAACTGCCCGATGAAACGGTGAATTTCGGCGGCATCTGGCACACCGACACAGCTTATTTGCCCGAGCCGCCGATGGGCACAATGCTGTATGCACAAGAACTTCCCGAAATTGGCGGCGATACACTTTTCGCCAACCAATATCGTGCCTTTGAAGACCTGTCGGAGGGCATGAAGGCGCTGTTGCGGGGCCGCCGCGGCGTCAATGCCTCGGCAAAAGCCGATGTCACCCGGACTCGCGAAGATCGCATTGCCGACGGCGGCACCAAAAGCGCCGACAAAAGTCTGCAAGCGATCCACCCCGTGGTGCGCACCCACCCGGAAACAGGCCGCCAATCGCTATATGTGAATTTCGGCCACACAATTTGCTTTGAGGGCTTAACGGAAGCGGAAAGCCAACCGCTGCTGGACTATCTGTTCAGCCAGCAAAATCGCCCCGAGATCAGTTGCCGTTTCGCCTGGCAGCCAGGGTCTTTGGCCTTCTGGGATAACCGTGCTTGCCAACATTACCCTGTCAATGATTACCACGGCCATAAACGCCTATTGCACCGCATCACCTTAAAGGGCGACACACCGGTTTAACGGTGTCGGATCGGGGTCGGCGAAGCAATGTCTTGGGGCCGGCACCGGCACCTAATACAGCCCGCGTTTGGCCATGATGTCGCCCTGGCGTGCAGACTCTTCAGCGGTTAATCCGGCAACCTGATCGGTCAACATATCGCCATAGCTGGGCAATTGTTGGCGATCAATATGCTTTTGTGGATCCCATAGGCCTGATCGAACAAACGCTTTTGGACAATGCAGAAAAGCTTCTTGAACGGTGATCAACAGGCCGATTTTCGGAACTTTTCCGCGCATTTCAGAAGCTGCTAACAGGCGTCGATCATCGGTAATTTGGGCGGTGCCATTGATCCGCAATGTTTCATCCATGCCAGGCACCAGCACCAATAATCCGATCATTGGATTGCTCAGCAGATTGGCAAAATTATCAAGCCGGTTGTTGCCGACGCGGTCAGGCAGCAACAGCTGGCGGTCATTAAGCACACGCAAGAAACCGGGCGGGTCGCCGCGCGGCGAAACATCAGCGCCTGTCGGTCCTTGGCTTGACAGGACACAAAACGGTGACAGGGCTAAAATCGCCTGACAATGCTGATCAAGATGATCTAAGACCTTGTCGCTGGCCCGGCTCATCGGCGCACGATGCAGCGCTTTCAGCGCCTCAATATCGGTAATTACACTCAGATCTGTCGGGACTGACATCCTCACCTTCCTTCATCACACATGCTTAGCCCTCGGGCATTGGCGGCACCAATGGTGCCGGATCAATACGCCGATCAAACCAATTAATCCGCCAATCAAGATGTGGCCCCGTCGAGCGACCGGTTGAGCCGACGGTGCCAATCTTTTGACCGCGCCGCACGCTCTCGCCAACCCGCACATCAACTGTCGCCAGATGCAAGAATGCTGACGATAGACCGTGGCCGTGGTCAAGAATAAGGGTCCCGCCGGTATAGTATAAATCGCTTTCGGCCAACCGCACGACGGCATCCGCCGGGGCGACCACAGGCGTGCCTTTGGGAGCAGCGATATCAATCCCATAATGCGGCTGACGCGGCTTACCGTTTAAAATCCGCTGGCTGCCGTAAACACCGGAAATGCGGCCGATGGCGGGCCATTGCCAACCGGATAAGAATAACGGCTCGGGGCTGTCGATCTGGCGGGCCGCTTTGATCCATTTATTCTCCCGCATAATCCGCTCGATGACGGCTGCCGGCGGTGTCACCATTTTGGCCGGCAAGCCGTCAATCCGCTGGACCTGATAACGCCGCTGCTGAATCGCAAGGCGGCGCTGTTCGAGCCGCCCATCAGCCCAGCGCAGTTGCAAATCTGCCGATGGTTTAGCATCCCGGCTAAAGCCGATAATGAAGCGCCCGGCAGGGCTGACCCGCAGCAAGCGGCCATCCAGGGTGACCGTGGCACCCGCCGCACCACTGCCAATCAGCAGTCCGCCTTGGCGCAAATCACCGCGCAGATCAAATGCTGCGGCCCACCCCGGCAGGATGCTTGCGACGGCGGCGATTAAACCCAGCGCGATCCAGGCCGGCCGCATCAAAAAAGACTTTCCTGATCATCACCGACCGGTCGCCGCCGGCGTGGCCGGGCGATTGCCGTCGAGGCCGCCGCTTGCCGGCGGCCGGCGCCCTCCATCACAGCGACCCGGATGCCGTCACGGAACTGTAAGCTGACCTGATCACCTGCCGCCGCCCTATCGGCGCTTAAAACCGGCTTGCCGGCGGCATCACTGACCAGCACAAAGCCTTTATCTAAAACCCGCTCGAAAGAATGGCTGTCAAGCAGCCGGGCCGTTTGTGCCAAGGTTCGGTCATGGTCCTGAAGGCGGCGATCAAAGGCCTGTTCCAGGCGATTTGCCCGATCTGCCAAAGTGGCGGCGAAATCGCGGCATCGGCGGGCGGTGCTATCAATCCGCAGCCGCTCGGCGGAATTCTGAAAACGGACATCGGCAGTCTGCAGGACTTGCCCGGCGACCGCCTCTAAGCTGCGGCCGGCGGCAGCCAAGCGCGTGCCATCCATTTTAACCCGTTGTAGCGGGCTGATCAGCCGCGCCGCCAAGTCGCCAAGTTGATAGCGGCGCTGCTCAAACACCCTGTTAATCGCCCGCTCAATGCCGCCGCTGGCATAGTCCAATCGCTGGGCTTTTTGCTCGATCATCTGCGCCGGATCGCCAAGGCCGCGCGCCATCCCCTGCAGACGGGTTAGCGCATCTTGTAAGCGGCGATGAACGGCATTAACCAGGCGATTGCCGTCATCGTTCACCTGGGCGATTAGATCCAGCCGCACCGGCACCGCCATTTCGGCAGCGGCGGTCGGTGTTGGTGCCCGCCGGTCACTGGCAAAATCAATTAAGGTGGTATCGGTTTCATGGCCGACGGCGGAAATCATCGGGATCTCACTGGCCGCTGTCGCACGAACCACTTCTTCTTCATTGAAAGCCCACAAATCCTCTAAGCTGCCGCCGCCACGGGCAACAATTAACAGCTCCGGTCGTGGCACCGCCGCGTCTGTTGCCATGGCGTTAAAGCCGGCAATCGCGGCCGCAATTTGTGTTTTCGCATGATCCCCTTGAACCAGCACCGGGGCAACCAGAACATGCACTGGGAAGCGATCTTGTAAGCGATGCAAAATATCCCGGATCACAGCCCCTGTGGGCGAGGTGACAACGCCGATCACCTGCGGCAAAAACGGCAAGGCTTTTTTTCGGGCATCATCGAAAAGGCCTTCGGCAGCAAGCTTGCGGCGGCGGTCTTCCAGCAGTTTAAGTAACGCCCCCTCGCCGGCGATTTCCATTGTGTCGATGATGATTTGATATTTTGAGCGGCCCGGATAGGTGGTCAGCTTACCGGTGACGATCACCTCTAAGCCTTCTTCCGGGGTCACCGCTAAGCGCAATGCTTGACCGCGCCAACAAATGCCGTCTAAGACCGCATTGTCATCCTTCAGGGTCAGATAGACATGCCCTGAGGCAGCCCGCGTCGGGCGTGAAATTTCACCCCGCACCCGAACCCGCTCGAACGCTTGCTCAACCGTCCGCTTCAGGGACTGGGCAATTTCCGAAACCGTAAATTCCGGCAGATTATTCGGTTCATCCTGCATGCCCATAACGTTATGCTACAAGCAGGCTCGGTGGAAGGGCTTTAAAGCAGACTGCAAGGAGCAAACGCTAGATGAAGGTTTTAATCATTGGTGCCGGCGGGCGGGAACATGCGCTGGCCTGGAAGCTGGCGCAGTCGCCAAACGTGACGCAGCTGCTTGTGGCTCCCGGAAATGCCGGCATGGCTGAGCTTGCGCAGTGCCATGCGGTCGCCGGTGATGATCTTGACGGCTTACTGGCGCTGGCCCAAGCCGAGGCTGTTGATTTTGTTGTCATCGGCCCCGAACAAGCGCTGGTCGATGGTCTTGTGGATCGCTTAAACGCTGCCGGGATCGCCAGTTTTGGGCCAACGGCCAGTGCCGCGCAACTGGAAGGCTCGAAAGCCTTCACCAAGGGTTTTTGTGGCCGCCACAACATTCCCACCGCCGCCTACGCCAGCTTCACCGATGGCGATGCCGCCCGCGACTATGTTCGCCGGCACGGCGCGCCATTGGTCATCAAGGCCGATGGCTTGGCGGCCGGTAAGGGCGTTATCATGGCGGCCACCGACGCCGAAGCGCTGGCGGCAATTGACAACATCATGGATGCCGGAGCGTTTGGCGCCGCCGGCACTGCCGTCGTGATCGAAGAATGGATGCATGGCGAAGAGGCAAGCTATTTCGCCCTCAGTGATGGGCAGAATTTCGTCACCCTCGCATCGGCGCAAGATCACAAACGTGTCGGCGACGGTGATAGCGGCCCGAATACCGGCGGCATGGGCGCCTATTCCCCTGCCCCTGTTGTTGACAAAGACATCGAACAGCACATTATCGACCGCATCATTGCCCCGACCGTCGCCGGCATGGCCGCCGAAGGCAGGCCCTTCAAAGGTGTGCTGTATGCAGGCTTGATGATCACGGCGGACGGCCCAAAACTGATCGAATATAACTGCCGCTTTGGCGACCCGGAATGCCAAGTGTTGATGGCCCGGCTCAGCAGCGACTTGCTGCCAAGCCTGCTGGCCTGTCATCACGGCAACCTTGACCAGCAACAGCTGCACTGGCGCAGCGACGCTGCCCTGTTGGTGGTGCTGGCGGCGAAAGGCTATCCCGGGAGCTATCGTAAGCTAACTGAAATGACCGTGCCGGATGATGTGGAGGATGCTCAAACCTTAATTTTTCACGCCGGCACCCTGCGCCGCGCCGATGGTCAATTGCTGGCCAATGGCGGCCGTGTCTTGGGGGTTACCGGCCTTGGCCCCTCCATCGCCGAGGCGCAGCAAAAAGCCTATCAAGCGGTTGATAAAATCACCTGGCCCGATGGCTTTTGTCGGCGTGACATCGGTTGGCAGGCGATTGATCGATCCGGCTGAAAAAATCCCTATAAAAAATTCTCTCTATGGTAGTTTTTTGGCGCATCATAACCCGCCATGGAGGATGACATGTGGAAGCATGGGCGTTTTTTCTGGAATGAACTGATGACACGCGATGCCACCGCCGCCTGCCGGTTTTACGCCGAAATGCTGGGCTGGCAATATCAAAAAATGATAACCCCCGACGGCCATCATTATTGGCTGGCGCTGGTCGATGAACAGCCGGCCGCCGGCATCATGGACATGACCGCGTCAGAGCATTTGGCCGAGCTGCCGCCGCATTGGTTCAGCTATATCTCGGTCAACGATATCGACGACCGACTGACCAACCTGAGCGACCATGGCGGGATTTTACTGCGGCCACCATTCGATGTTGATGACGTTGGCCGTTTTGCCGTGATCCAAGATCCAAGCGGCGATGTGGTCGGCTGGATCACCCCCAGCAATAACGCTTAGACGGCACCTCGTTGACACTGAATAATCGGCCAGGACTTGTTCCCGGGCAGTGAGCTTGCTATATCCCCCGCAGGAAGATTGATGCGTGATTTGCATTCCCGCTAAGCACGCCTGCATCGTCTTGGTTTTTCCCGGAGCACGCCATGACCAGTACAACTGACTACAAAGTTGCTGATATTTCACTTGCCGAATGGGGCCGTCGCGAAATCGCGATTGCCGAGACGGAGATGCCCGGCCTGATGGCTTTACGCGAAGAATATGGCGATGAAAAGCCGCTTGCGGGGGCGCGCATCGTCGGTTGCTTGCATATGACCATCCAGACAGCTGTGCTGATTGATACCTTGGTTGCCCTTGGCGCCGAAATTCGCTGGTCGTCCTGCAACATCTATTCCACCCAAGATCATGCGGCGGCGGCGATGGCGGCGGCCGGCATTCCCGTCTTTGCCTGGAAAGGCGAGACCGAGGAAGAATATGAATGGTGCATTCATCAAACCATCAAAGGCCCCGGCGGCTGGACACCCAATCTGTTGCTTGACGATGGCGGCGACCTGACCAAAATCATGCATGATGACTACCCTGAGCTGATGGCCGATGTGCGCGGTGTTTCTGAAGAAACCACGACCGGCGTGCATAGGCTTTATGAGATGGCGACGGCCGGTAGCCTGATGGTGCCTGCCATCAACGTGAACGACAGTGTCACCAAATCAAAATTCGATAATTTATACGGCTGCCGGGAAAGCTTGGTTGACGGCATTCGCCGGGCTACCGATGTGATGTTATCCGGCAAGGTTGCCGTTGTTTGCGGTTACGGTGATGTCGGCAAAGGCTCGGCTGCCTCTTTGCGCAATGGCGGCGCACGCGTGATGGTCACGGAGATCGACCCAATCTGCGCCCTGCAAGCGGCGATGGAAGGGTTTGAAGTTGTCACCATGGAAGATGCCGCCAAAGTCGCTGACATTTTTGTCACCGCGACCGGTAACCAAGACATTATCACCATCGACCATATGCGGGAAATGAAAGACCGCGCCATCGTCTGTAACATTGGCCATTTCGATACCGAGATTCAAATTGAAGCTTTGTCGAACTACCAGTGGGAAGAAGTGAAACCGCAGGTCGATGAAGTTGTTTTCCCGGACGGCAAGCGGCTGTTGGTGCTGGCCAAAGGACGTTTGGTCAACCTTGGTTGCGCCACCGGCCATCCCAGTTTCGTGATGTCTGCCAGTTTTACCAACCAAACCTTAGCGCAAATCGAATTGTGGTTGAATCATGCCGACTATGACAAACAAGTCTATGTCCTACCGAAACGCCTTGATGAAAAAGTCGCCGCCCTGCACCTTGCCAAAATCGGTGCCAAGCTGACCACGCTCAGCAAAGATCAAGCCGACTATATCGGGGTGCCGACCGCCGGCCCGTTCAAAGGCGAGCAATACCGCTACTAATCCACACATGAAGGGGCAGCCGATGGGCAACAATGATAGCTTTGGCGAGGGCAAGGTTCTGTACGCGGTCACGGACGGCATCGCCACCGTGACGCTCAACCGACCGGAAAAGCTTAATGCGCTTGATAAAGCGATGTGGATCGGCCTTGCCGAGGCCATTCAGCAGGCGGACCTGGACCATGATCTGCGCTGCATTATTCTGCGTGGCGCAGGCGAAAAAGCAATGGGCCCCGGGGCCGATATCGGCGAGTTTGAAACCGCCCGTGCCAATGCCGAACAAGCCACCGAGTATGGCCAAATCATGCATCACACCATGGCCGCTATTCGCGATTGCCGGCACCCTGTTGTGGCCCAGATACATGGCTTATGTGTTGGCGGCGCCTTGGAACTAGCAATCATGTGTGACATCCGCATCTGCGGTGAAAGTTCCCGCTTTGGGGTGCCCATCAACCGCCTTGGCCTGACCATGGCCTACCCGGAGATTGAGGCCCTGATCAACCTTGTGGGTCGGTCGACAGCGCTTGAAATCCTTTTTGAAGCACGGGTTTTTGGGGCTGCCGAAGCAAAGGATAAGGGGCTTGTGAACCGCGTTGTCGCCGATGATCAAGTTGCCGGCGAAGCTGCTGCAACAGCCGCCCGGATCGCTGCCGGCGCACCTTTGGTAAACCGCTGGCACAAGGCCTTTGCCAACCGCGTGATGACTGGCCTGCACACACCGCAACCTGTCGGTGAGGCCGATGTGGTTGATAGCTATGCGGCGTTTGACACCGAAGACTTTAATACCGGTTTCCGTGCCTTTTTGGCAAAGTCGACACCGGTTTTCAAAGGCCGCTGAAGGCGCATCCCGGAGTGTGCAGATGATACGCAATATCGCGATCATCACATGGCGTGAACTGGTCGCCTATCTCACCCAGCCTGTTGCTTATGTGTTCATCATGGCATTCACGGTATTGGCCGCCGGTTTAACCTTTTACGCCGGCGGTTTTCTAGACCGGGGCAGTGCCGAGTTGTCGGTATTTTTTCAGTTTCATCCCTGGCTTTATCTGGTGCTGATGCCGGCCATTGGCATGCGTCTTTGGGCGGAAGAATATCGCGGCGGGACAATTGAACTGCTGCTGACCTTGCCGCTTAGTACCAGCCATGCCGTGGTCGGCAAGTTTTTGGCCGCCTGGATTTTTGCCGCCCTGGCCCTCAGCTTGACCTTTCCGATTTGGTTAACCGTCAGCCTGCTGGGACAGCCTGATCATGGTGTCATTGCCAGCGGTTATCTCGGCAGTTGGTTGCTGGCCGGTGGCTTTTTAGCCGTCAGTGCGGCGGCATCGGCGGCAACCCACAACCAAGTGATCGCCTTTATTTTTGGCATCACACTGTGCTTTTTGCTGCTCGCCGGCGGCGCTGAGATGACGCAATCATTGCTTAGAAACTGGGTTGACCCGGCGATTGCCGAAGGGCTTGCAAATATCAATGCCGTGGCACGCTTTCGCAGCTTTGTTGACGGTCTGATTGACCTGCGTGCAATTATTTTCTTTGTCACTTTGATCGCCAGTGGGCTTTTCGCAAGCGCGGCCTTGGTGCGCGTCAGAACGGGCTCATGATGACCACGGCAGATCCCAACCCAGCATCGCTCATGACCCGACTTGGCCGCCGCGGGCGGGCCGCTATCGGGGTTTTATTGGCGGCGATCTTTTTCCTGGCGATCAATATCTGGGCTGAAATCAGCTTGCCAAATCAGCGCTTGGATACCACTGCCGAGCAGCTCTACACACTGACCACCGGCACCAAAGATGTTTTGGCCTCCATCGATGAGCCAGTGACCCTTCGGCTGGTGCGCAGTCGCAGTCTTGACGGCCTTGGCCCGCAAACCGTTAAACACGCCCAACGGGTGGCGGAGATGTTGGATCTTTATCGCCGCCTGGCAAACGGTAAGCTGCGCATTGAAACCGTCAATGTGGATCCATTTTCTGCCGCCGAAGACCTGGCCGAGGCCGCTAGAATCAGCAGTCAGACCAACACTGCCGGGGCGCGGTTTTATCTTGGCCTCATCGGCACCAATTCGACCGACGGATTTGAGACCATTGACCGTTTATCGCCAACCCGGGCACGCTTCCTAGAATATGATTTAAGCCGCCTCATCCATGACCTTGCAACCCCGCGCAAGCCGGTGGTTGGGGTTTTAGGTGAGCTGCCGATTTTTGGTGACCGAACGCGCGGCCTTAAGGCTTTCACGGTTCTGGAAGGGATTCGCGGCTTCTTTGAGATTCGGCCGATCATGGGCAAGGTCAGCGCCATTGACGACGACATCGACATCATCATGCTGGCGCAGGCGGTAACGCTCGACCCACAGACACTCTATGCGATCGATCAATTTGTGATGCGCGGTGGCGCTATTTTGGCATTTGTCGATCCCTTAAGCGAAGCCTTGCCGCGACCGCCGGACGGGGCCGCCATCAATCGTAACGCGGTGCCGACCATCTCGCCTCTCCTGTGGCATTGGGGGGCGGCTGTCAGCGCCACCCATGTGGCCGCAGATCGGCAGGCTGCGATTAAGGTCAGCGTCACCCAAAATGGTCGCCAAGTTGTCACCGATTATGTGGCCTGGGGAGAATATTCAGACCGCCGGCTTGCCGCCACCGAGACCATTACCGGCAATTTACGCCGCCTGCAGTTGCGCAGCAGTGGGATCATTTCAGCGACCGGCAATCCGGCCTTGACCATCCATCCGCTGATCAGCACCTCGGCAGATTCGATGCGCTTGGCAATTTCCGCGATCGAGCCGGTGCCAAACCCGATTCAATTATTGGCCGACTTTAAAGCCACAGGCGCGCCATTGGTATTGGCGGCCCGCTTGAGCGGGATTGTGACATCGGCCTATCCCGACGGTCCGCCGGCGGAAATTGCCGATCCGCAAATTCGCGGCCGCCATCGCGCAACGGCCAGCAGCCCGCTGGCCATGGTGCTGGTCGCCGACAGTGATTTATTAAGTGATCAAACCTGGTTAGAGACGCGTGCCGACGGCGGCAAAGTGCCTTTTGCGAATAACGCCGATTTCGTGATCAACGCCTTAGATCAGCTCAGCGGCGGTGCCAAGATGATGGACCTGCGCGGTCGCGGGGTCGGTGAGCGACGGCTGACCGTGCTTGACGATAGGAACCGCCAAGCTGAGACCGCAAGCCGCGCCCGGGAAGCTGAATTTAGCCAGGCCATCGACCAGCTCCGCAGCAAGATTGAAAGCCGCACCAGTAGCCGCCGTGGCGGCGCGATGAGTGTCGAGGATGCCTTAGAGATTGAGACCTTGCGGAGTGAAATCCTGACCCTTCGCCAGCAATTACGGGCCCGTCAATTCGACGTCCAAAAACAAGTCCGTGATTTGACTAAGCAGATTCAAGCCGCCAATATCTGGGCGGTGCCCCTCAGCTTAGGCGTTATTTTGCTGGTCCTGACAACCTGGCGGTGGCTTGGCCGGCGGCGGGCGCTGAAGCTCACCGGCACAGCGGTGCAAACAGACGGGCGGCCAGTATGAGTGTGCGCAGCTTTGCCATTTGCCTGATGATTACATTGCTGGCCGTCCTCGGCGCCCTGATGGCGATTTTCGGTCATGATAATAATCCCCTTGATCAGGAGATTGGCCGCCCTGTCTTCACGCAGTTGGCGGCAAACCCACAAGCCGTCAAACGCATTGAGTTGCGCCACCACAAAGGCGGGTTTTCATTTATTCGTGACCAGCAGTCATGGCGAAGTGAGGATAAATTCAGTTTCCCGGCCTCCGCCCGGCGGGTTGACGGCCTGCTGAACGACCTGGCCGGTTTGCGGTTAGCCGAGCCAAAAACCCGCAAGCCGAAACGCTATGCCCGCATTGGTGTCGAGCCGATTGGCCAAGCTGGCGCCCGTGGCGGCCATCTGCGCCTGTATGATACGAACGGCGATCTCATTGCCGACGCCATTATCGGCGATCGGATTAGCCGGCCAACCGGCGACGCAAAGGCCGGAACCTTTGTGCGCTTAACCGGCCAAGCGCAAGCGTGGCTGGCCAGCGGCGCAATTACCTTGCCGTTGACGCTTCGGCCTTGGCTGAACGCCGCCGTGATTGATATGACCCCGGCAACGGTGGCAGCGGTCGATATTATCGATCTCGATGGCCGGCGCATGGTCAGTCGCAAAACACCGATGCATAGCTTCACCGTAGCGGCCGGCGGCGGTCGTGAAACCGCATTCCCCGCCGCCCCGCAAGTGGTCGAGCAACTTCTGACCGCCCTTCAGCCATTGCGCTTCGATGATGTGCGGCCGCGCCAAGCGGGGCCGGCGTTTGTGGCCACGGCAGGCGTCAAAGTTCGGCGCTTCGATGGTGTGGTGATCGAGATTGAGATCGCCGATGAAAAGGATATCGCCTGGATACGGCTGAACGCTGTGCCGCCTGCCGGCAATGTGTCAGCGGCGATATCGGCAGAAGTCGCGGCGCTGAACAACCGTCTCAAGCCATGGACATATCAGATTGCCGATTGGATTAACGATCGCTTGACGGAACCGCTTGACCGCCTTCGCCAGCAGCCGTAGGGACCGGCGGCTTTGCCAGTTCCCGCCAACTCTGTACCGAAATTTCGGTTGCCCCACGCAAGAAAAGCGCTGCCATCATGACCGCCACAACCAAATCCGGCCAGGAACTGCCACTGAGCCAGACCGCGCCGGCCGCAGCAATCACGGCAAGGTTCCCGATGGCATCATTCCGGCTACAAATCCAAACCGAGCGGACATTCGCATCGCCGGCGCGAAAGCGAAACAACAACAGGGCGCAGACAATATTTGCCAGCAACGCCATGGCCCCGACCCAGGTCATGACCAAGGCCACCGGCTGGCCCATGTAGATCATATTATAGATCGCCCATGCCAAAACCCACAGCCCGACAAGCCCCAAGCTCAGGGCTTTCAATAACGCCGCCCAAGAGCGCCAAGCCGGCGGCTTGGAAATGACATATAAACTAATCGCGTAGGTCACTGAATCCGCCAGAAAATCAAGCGCATCGGCCTGCAAAGCGACCGATTGACCATGAACACCAGCGACCATCTCGACCAAAAACATTGCTGCATTAATGGTGATAACGATCCACAAAACACGTTTGTAAGATACTGACATGCCGGCGAAAACGGCCGCCCTACAACCACAATCTTTATCCATACCACCCCACCATCGTAACGTGTATTTTAGCACATAAAGTAGCCCTGATACAACGCCTGGCGGGTGGCTGTTAACTGACCTATACTGGTGCCATATGTATCACGCTGGAGTATCTTTTTGCCGTGTCACCTATGCGCTTAAAACAAGATCAAATTGACCGCTTTTGGCGCGATGGCTGCTTGGTCGTCGAGAATGCCGTCAGCGCCCAGCAACTTGCCGCCATTAACGCCGAGCTGCAGAGCTGGGTCGAGGAAAGCCGGCAGCACACATCGCCCTTTGGTCCCCTGACAATTGATGAGCGGCCACGGTTTGACATGGGCGCCGAGCATAGCGCCGATCGCCCGGCATTGCGGCGGGTGAATAATCCTGCCGAAATCTCTCCTGCATATATGGAGGTGATGCGCGATTCCGCAATGGTCGACATGGTTGCCGATCTGATTGGCCCAGATGTGAAATATCATCACTGTAAGCTCAATATCAAACTGCCAGGCGCGCAAACGCGGGTGCATTTTCATCAAGACTTTATGTACACACCACACACCAATGATGACATCGTCACAGCATTGCTGATGCTTGAGGATGTTGATGAGACCAATGGCTGCTTGATGATTGTTCCCGGCAGCCATCGTGGTCCACTGGACAGTCTTTTTGCCGATGGTGTCTTTACCGGCATGGTGGCCGACGCGCGGGCCAGTGAGTTGACCGCCGCGCAAGTTCCGGCGATGGGCAAAGCTGGCTCGGTCTGTCTGATGCACACGCGGCTACAACATGCCTCGGAGCCAAACGCAGGCAGCCGTGCACGGCCCCTTTACATTTGTGTTTACAGCGCGGCCGATGCGGTGCCGATTGCACGCAATCCCATGCCTAGCCCGCATGAAGGCATGATTGTCCGGGGTCGGCCGAGCGCCTCCGCGCGCATGGTTGACCTTCAAGTTGAGCTGCCCAAACAGCCGAAATCAGCCTCCTTTTTCACCGTCCAAGGGCAAGCCTCGGTGGAAGCTTAACGGCGATCTTCTGCCGTCGCGACTTTCGGACTTGCCGTCAGATCAAGACCGTCAATGATGGTTTCTTTCAGCGCCTGTACCTGCGAGTCGGCGCGCCGCCGTGGCCGCCGCATGGTGACCTCAGAAATGCTATGGATCCTGCCTGGTTGACCCTGCATCGACACCACACGATCGGATAACACCACACCTTCTTCAACATCATGTGTCACCAGAACCATGGTAATATTGAGCGCCGACCAAAGACCGAGGAGGTGATCCTGCAAGCTTTGCCGGGTGAAGCTATCAAGTGCGCTGAATGGCTCATCAAGCAGCAAAACAGACGGTTTTCGTGCAAGCGCCCGGGCAATCGCAACCCGCTGCGCCATGCCACCCGATAATTCTTTCGGCAGCGCAGCTGCGAATTTGGATAAACCGACTTTGGCCAAAGCATCGTCTATTAGTCTTTCCTGCTGCCGCCAGGGCTGGTGCAACAGCGCCAAACGGATATTCTCGCGGGCCGATAGCCAGGGCATCAAGCGCGGCTCTTGAAAAACCATTGCTGCCGGCGGCTTTGGTCCCGTTACCGTTTGACCGGCGAGGCGAACCGCGCCGGCCGATGGTTGTGTGAGACCGGAAATGATCCGTAACAACGTTGACTTGCCGCAACCTGAGGTGCCAACGAGTGAGACGATTTCAGATGTATCAATGGTCAAGTTAATGTTTTCAAGCGCGTTATTTTGCTGCCCCTGACGACGGCCAAAGGTTTTTGATACGTTTCTGACTTCAAGCATGTTCACGCTCCTGAAGGCTAAAGTTATCGTCACGCCAATGCAGTAAGCGCTCGCTAACTGCGGTGATCGCGGTATCGGACAGCTTTCCGACAATGGCGAACAACACCAGTGCCGCGATTATGATCGACGGCCGGCCGGTCATCTGACCATCAAGCATTAGGAAACCAAGCCCTTCGCTCGCACCCATGAGTTCAGCGGCAATCACAAACATCCAGCCAAGCGCCAAGCCCGCCCGCAGGCCGGTGAAATAAGCAGGCAAGGTCGCCGGTAAAAGGATCCGCCGCACCATATCGACACGGCCAAGACCATTGATGCGGCCAACTTCAACCAGTTTACGATCCGTGCCGTCGATGCCAGACAACAGGTTAAGATAAACGGGAAAGAACACACCAACGGCAATCAGGGTCACCTTTGAGGTTTCAAAAATGCCAAACCAGAGAATGAAAATGGGCACCCAAGCAAGCGAAGGCACTGCCTTCAAAGCTTGTAAACTCGGATCGAGATAGTCACGTGCGTGGCGGGAGTAACCAGCGATTGCGGCAAGCAAAGTGGCACAGCCGGCACCCAGTGCAAAACCGATAACAACCCGCCACCCGGTGACCGCAATATGCGTAAACAGCGCCCCATCGGCGGCCAGTTCAAGAATGTCGGTCAGGATCAAAAGCGGCGGCGGCACCAAATGCGCTGGAAACAGCTGAACCAATGTTAAGATATGCCAGATGATGACCCCGGCGACCGGCAGCAACAGCCCCCGTAACCAACGCTGGGTATGGCGCAACAGGGCCGGGCGACGACGACGTCGCCCAGCCTGTCCCCAACCGCTTGGTGTTGCGGTGAGATTGATGCTCATCGCTTAAAATGCCCGCACGGCATTAATGAAGCGGATATCAATCAGCTCATCGACGGTTTGGGCGATATCCACATCCGCTTTAATTATCCCGATTTTTTGCAGAATATCACCCGCGGCCAAAAAGGTTTGGCGATGCGCCTTGCCGATGGTGGGGTTGGAAATATCTGTCCGCTCTCCCAACTGCAGCGCCGCTACTTTTGGCTCAACCCGTGCCGCCTTGACCAAGGCTGCTTCTAGTTCGGCTGGGTGTGTGAGGGCATATCGACGCGCCCGCTCATACACCAGCAGCACCCGCTCAACCAGTTTTGGGTTGCGCGATGCAAAAGCTTCCCGAACATTCAAAATCCCATAGGTATTCAAATCGGGATTGCGAAAAAATAGCTCGGTATCGCCGGCAAGCTGGCCTTTCGCCATATGCAGATCAAGCCCGGCCCAGGCATCCACCTGATCCTTGATCAAAGCGGTATAACCATCAGGATGTTGCAGCAGGACGGGGGTTATATCGCGCTCGCTCAGACCAACGGAATCTAACGCCCGCAGCAGGAAAATATGCGGGTCAGTTCCTCGCGTCACCGCCACACGCTTGCCTTTCAGGTCTGCAATCCGCTTGATCCCAGAACCACGGCGGGTAACCAACGCCGTCCATTCTGGTTTCGAGTAAACATAGACCGCCTTGATCGGCAAACCGCCGGCACGGCCAATCACCGATGCCGCCCCTGCGGTCGACCCAAAGTCGACAGATCCGCCGCGCAAAAATTCCAGCGCCTTATTCGATCCGAACGATAGGACCCAGCGAACTTTAATGCCTTCCGCAGCCAAATCTTCTTCAAGCCAGCCTTTTTGCTTGAGCAAAATGCTGACCGGGTCGTAATAAGCCCAATCGACGGTGATCGTGCTTGGCTTATCGGCAGCGGTGGCAGGCGTGTAGAAGGCCAGGGCCGCCCAGGCAAAAATCGCCGACACCCAAACCGTTGGTTTGATTTTCATCGTAAACATTTGTCATCTCCTCTTGCGGGCGCTCAAAAAAGCGCCCCATAAGAGGCTCGATTTTCAGTGAACAGGAGAAGCTACGATGATGACTGGGATCGCGTGCCCCGAGCGCCAAAAAAGCCGCTGAGACGATTGTCCTCGGGATAATAAGCCCCGTGGTCCTTGGGACAAAAAGCCCCGTGGTCCTTGGGACAAAAAGCCCCACAATCCTGGAGACGAAAAAGCCCCACGTCACTCACCGTGGGACTCGCTCCCACTCGCTTTAGCTGGATTTTATATAGCGCCCCGCAAGCTGAGCCTCAAATTAGCGCTGATAAAAAATTATTCTAATTTTTTGATCAACACAAGCGCTGTTTTTACATCTATGGCCATGAGGGGCCTTTATCGGCTATTGTGCCGACCTAGTAATATTCTTTCGTTATGATCTTTGGAGTTAAGACCGATGCCTGACAATTTATCCACGCGCCCGCCCACGGACCCGGCCCAGCAAGAATTAATCCTTGCGGCAGTTGATAAATTTCTTGAACGCGATGTGGTCCCCCATGCCCATGATCTGGAGGCGCGGGACGAATATCCGTTCGAGATTGTCGAGCAGATGAAAAAACTCGGCCTTTTCGGAGCGACGATTGGCGAGGAATGGGGTGGCCTTGGCCTTGATGTCAGCACCTACTCAAAAATTGTTGAGCGGGTGTCTGCGGTATGGATGTCGGTTTCCGGCATCTTTAACTCGCACCTGATCATGGCGGCGGCCGTGGAGCGATTTGGCACCGAAGATCAAAAACGCCGTTATTTACCGCGCTTCGCAACCGGCGAGCTGCGCGGCGGTATTGCCTTGACCGAGCCTGACGCCGGCACCGATTTACAAGGCATCCGAACCCGCGCCGAAAAAACCGCCGACGGTGACTATATTTTAAACGGCTCGAAAACCTGGATTTCCAATTCAATCCAAGGTCAAATTCTCGCCGTTTTGACCAAGACCGATCCAAGTGCCGAGCCTGCGCATCGCGGTATGAGCTTGTTCCTGGTCGAGAAAAATGAACAATTCCGAGTCACCCGTAAACTCGAGAAATTAGGTTACAAGGGCATCGATTCCGGTGAGCTGCTGCTGGAAGATTGCCATGTCTCGGCTGATAATTTAATCGGCGGTGAAGAGGGCCGTGGCCTGCAACACATCCTTGGTGGTTTGGAGCTTGGCCGGATTAATGTTGCTGCCCGTGGTGTCGGTGTGGCGCGCGCCTGCTTGGATGAATCTGTGCGCTATGCTCAAATTCGGAAAACCTTCGGCAAACCAATTGCCGAACATCAGGCGATCCAGTTGAAGTTGGCCGATATGGCGACACAAGTTGAAGCCGCCCGCTTGCTGGTTGAATCTGCAGCCCTTGCTTATGACAAAGGCGAACGCTGCGACATGGAAGCCGGCATGGCGAAACTCTTTGCCTCCGAAGCCGCCGTTAACAACAGTCTGGAAGCGATGCGCTTACATGGTGCCTATGGCTATGCCAAAGAATTTAACATCGAGCGGTATTATCGTGATGCGCCGTTGTTGGCGATCGGTGAAGGCACCAATGAGTTGCAGAAATTGATCATCGCCCGACAGTTGGTTAAGCGTAATCCCGTTTAGACCCAAGACCGCTGATCAACGAAAACGGAACCCAGCCATGTTACCTTTAGCCGGCGTTCGCATTCTTGCCGTTGAACAATATGGTGCCGGCCCGTTCGGCACCATGTATTTGGCCAATCAAGGCGCGGAGGTTATTAAGATTGAAAACCCGCGCGATGGCGGTGACATGGCGCGGGCTGTCGGGCCGCATTTTTTTGGCCCCGAAGACAGTCAATTTTTCCATAGTTTCAATCTCAATAAAAAAAGCCTGACCCTGGATCTAAGAAGCCCCGAGGGACAGGCTATTTTCCACGATTTGGTGCGCGGTGCCGATGCCGTCGCCAATAATTTACGCGGCGATGTACCGGAGAAACTCGGTCTCGATTACGCGGCCTTAAAGGCCGTCAATCCAGCCATTGTCTGCGCCCATTTATCCGCCTATGGGCGCACCGGAAGCCGCCGCGATTGGCCGGGATACGACTATTTAATGCAGGCTGAAGCCGGCTGGTTCTCGGTCACCGGCGAGCCCGATACCCCGCCGACCCGGTTTGGCCTTTCGGTGGTCGATATGATGGCCGGCTTATCCATGGCCTATGCGTTGACAACTGCTTTGGTGTCGGCACGCAGCGATGGCCAAGGCCGGGATGTCGACACCAGCCTATTTGATTTAGCGATGCACACGACGACATATTTGTCGACCTGGTGCCTAAATGCAGATGTGGTCCAGGACCGGTTGCCACGCTCGGCGCACCCTGTGCTGACACCATGCCAGCTGTATAAAACCGCCGACGGCTGGATTTATATCATGTGCAACAAAGAAAAATTCTGGCCGATATTGGCGGAATTTCTGGGCCACCCAGAATGGGGCAGCGACCCACGTTTCGCCAGCTTTGCCGACCGCCATGGCAATCGCGCCCTGATCCAAGATCTCCTTGACGAGGCCCTCTCAACCGCGACCACGGACACCTGGTTGAAACGCTTCGCCGGGCAGGTACCGGCGGCGCCGATCAATGATATCGGTCAGGCCATGGCCAATCCGTTTGTCGCCGAACGCGATGGTATCCACGACTTTCCCCATCCAACCAACCCGGGCGAAAGCTTTCAGATGGTGGCGCATCCAATTCGGGACGGAAATAGCCCCGCGCCGAAGGTCGCAGCACCTGCTTTGGGGCAAGACTCCGATGCCGTGCTGAGCGAACTTGGCCTTGATGAAACGGCGATTTCGGCACTGCGCAAAAAAGGTATTATCTGATAGATTTTGCGTAACGGTAGCGCTCGTAATAAGTTTCTTCAACTTTAGATTATTCTCCTCTGAACTATAGTATGACTCGGCGAAGAACGGCATTTTTGCACCACTTTTGCATGATGCACACAAACCGAACATTAGTGAGGAATGCTTATGACCGTTATTTTGACCAACCTTAAATACACCGTCATTGGCGGTATCGTATTGACCGTCATTCTCATCGCCGTGATGAGTAACCTGCCCGGCGAACGTTTTGCCGTGGATCATGCCTGGTTGACGTTCATCTTCCGTTGGCTGCACGTGCTGAGTGGTGTGATGTGGATTGGGCTGTTGTGGTATTTGAACTTTGTTCAAATTCCGAACATGCCGAATATTCCTGATGAACACAAACCAGCCATTGGCAAAGTTATCGCGCCGGCCGTTTTGTTCTGGTTTCGCTGGGCCGCAATGACAACCCTCATCACCGGCCTGATCGTCGCTTACATGAATGGCTATCTGCTCGAGGCAATCACCCTTGGCAGCGACGGTGCAAGCAAAAGTACCATAATCGGGATTGGCATGTGGCTTGCCGCCATTATGTGGTTCAACGTTTGGTTTGTCATTTGGCCCAATCAAAAGCGGGCTTTGGGGATTGTTGAGGCCGATGTCGACAGCAAGGCTGCCTCGGCAAGAACGGCAATGCTGTTTTCACGCACCAATACATTGCTCTCCATCCCGATGCTTTATGCCATGGTTGCGGCTCAAAACATTTATTGAGGGCCGACCGAAAGCTCTGCTGCGGCAATGAATAAGGCGATAAAGTGGCACGAAAAGCAACGGGCGTTACCACTTGTAACGCCCGTTTTACCATCATTTAGTTGCCTGCTAGGTTGCCTGCTAGGTTGCCTGCTGGGCCGCTTCACCCCGTTAATGGGCAAATAATACCGGCATTGTCGCGTCGGCAATAATCTCGCTGGTCGCGCCGCCAAAAATCATTTGCCGCAAGCGGCTTTGGGTATAGGCACCCTTCAATAGCAGATCGACCTTCAGCTCACTTGCCGTCGCCAGGATTGACGCGCTTGGCCCGCCGTTATCAGCAACGTCAGTGTTTACCGCATTGATCCCATGGCACCTGAGATAACTGGCCAACGCCTTGCCGTCCGGGCCCGGCACCATCCAATTTTCAACGCTGATCACATGGACCGTCGCAGCGGCCCGCATCAGTTCTAAACTCTGGCCAATAAGACGTGCCGTCTCGGTACTACCATTCCAGCCAATAGCAATGGTGGCGCCGCTGTCACCATGCCAATCTGCCGGCACTAAAAAGACTGGCCGGCCGCCTTCAAAAAGTGCTGTTTCAAACACCAGACGCCAATCTTGATAGCGCTCATCCTTGCTGACGATGGTTGCGTCATGAACCCGCGCCCGCTCGCCAATCGCATATACCGTGCCGATGCTATCCGCATCAAAGCTCACATGCTCGGCATTTTCCGAGGCAAGGCGTGCAATCAACTCATTCAGGCCCTTTTCAGCCGCCCGGGCTGTTTCGGCACGACTTTCCGACTGCTCCGAGAGGACAATTGCGCCGCCACCCATGACGTCGACAACCGGCAGCGTCTCTAAGCGCGGATGAAAGCCGGCGATCACCCGGCCGCCGCTGCGGCGGGCCAACCCCAGGGCAAATTCAATTGGCGCCCAAGCGCCGCCTGTTTGGTCAATTGGCATCAATAGTTCGCGCATCAATACCTCCGTCTACACGATCCATTAAGGGTAGCGAAAACCCGCTATGAACGCAACCAAACCGATTTATAACCGCTGCAACGGGACCTGAAAATCGCTAGTCCGGACTATCGGGCGGCAAGGTCGGGCCTGGGTTAAACAGACCAACACCATTAATTTCCGGGCCTTTTCGCGGTTTTTGATAAAGCAGGTCGCGTTGCTCCCCAAGCCAGTCCACCATCCGCCGCATATCGGCACGGGTCATTTCCATGTTCCGGCTCTGTAATTCGGTTTCTAAGTCATGCACCCGGCGAATGTCGGCAGCTGTACCGGTCATTTTCGCCACTTCCGTTTTGACGTCCGCAAACCACGCCAGACTGCTGTCGTGACTGGTGCGTGCATCTTCCACTAAGATTTGCAGCCGCTTGGCCTGATAATTGGCGACCTCGGCATCGATCTTTTTGCATTGCATCAATAGTTCCGGCAAAATCCTAAAATCATCGGCATTTAATTTATGCAAAGGCTTGCCAAGATAAGTCAAATTCAGATTGGTCACCGCCAAGCCGCCTTGCATGCGGGTTAATCGGTTGAGGGGGGCGGTACCACCTTTAAGGATCAGGCAATCTGCATCCCTAAACACCTTTTTTTCGTACAAATCGGCGGCTTTCAGCTGCGCAGTTGCTTGCGCCATAACAGCCGTATGGCTGAGGGCAAGCATCCCTAAAGCGACGCCAAACCAACCAAACCAAGGCGATCTTTTCACGCATCCAAACAAATCGGCCATCATCGAATACTCATCGCAATTGCCTCATACCATGCTGCAACACTTTCACCATCACCGTCGGTAAAGCAAGGCTCTCTAGGTCATCAAGGGGGTGCCAAAAACAATCTTCAACAGGCACTTGGCGTGCATCTGTTTGTGCCGCGAGCACGGTTAACGCAAGGCTAAAATGGGTAAAAACATGCTGAACCTGGCCGTCAAGTGTGGCCCAGTTTGCGGCAATCGGGGCCGCTTTCAACAAGTTGTCAAAATCAACTTCGGCGGCCTCACTTTGCGGCAGCCACGGGCTGCAGGGTACTTCCGTCATCCCGCCCAATAGCCCCTGCTCGGGACGGCGGCGAAACAGCACCTGACCGTCACCGCGATAATATAAAAACGCCAGCCCGGTGCGGTGCGGCTTGGCCGCTTTTGGCGTCCGCCGAGGCCATGTCATCGGCGCCCCATGGGCATATGCGGCGCAGTCTGCTTGCCAGGGACATAACGCGCACACAGGTTTTCGCGGCGTGCAAATGGTCGCGCCTAAATCCATTAAGGCTTGGGCATAATCGCCTGTCCGCCGCGGCGGCGTGTGGGTCTGTGCCAGCGTGCGAATTTCTGGTTTGGCCGCCGGCAAAGCCTTCTCAACCCGGTGAATCCGCGCCATCACCCGCTCAATATTGCCGTCAACAGGACTGGCCACTTGATCAAAAGCGATCGCGGCGATGGCTGCTGCGGTGTAAGGACCAATCCCAGGCAGTGCCAGTAACGCCGCCTCATCGGCAGGGAACGCCCCGCCATGACGGGCAACCACCTCTTGGGCACATTTATGCAGATTACGGGCGCGGGCATAATAACCAAGCCCGGCCCACGCCGACAAAACCGTATCTAGCGGCGCTGCCGCCAAGTCGGCCACACTTGGCCAACGCGCCAGAAAACCGTCAAAATACGGTTTCACCGTGACCACAGTGGTTTGCTGCAACATAATCTCGCTTAACCAAACCCGATAAGGGTCTGCGCGATCACCCGGCGCGGCCCGCCACGGCAAATGCCGACGATGGCGGTCATACCAGGCGAGCAACCGCACCGCCATCGCCTGCCGCCGCTGATCAGACAGCGCTATCGGTGGTTCATCAACCGTCACCTTAACCCCAGCCTTTCACTCCACACACAACCGGTTTAATCTTACCTGTGATGAGCCAAATAAATGACAAAAAATCGCCGCGCCGAGGATATGGCTTAAAGCCGCTGGCTGTCATGTTAGATCAGGCCACCGGCAAGAGTTTGCGCAAACGAGGCTTCATTGAAATGAGCCTGTTGCAAAATTGGCCCGAGATTGTCGGTGTCAGCATGGCCTCCTGGTGCCAACCTGAAGAAATTCGTTTTCCACGGCAGACAGGATCGGGCGGCCGCCGCGATGGAAAATTAGTGCTGCGGGTGAGCAGTGGTCGGGCATTGGAAATTCAACACCAAACACCGCTCATCATCGCCAAGGTTAATCAGCTGTTTGGCTACCAAGCGATTACCGGCATTGCCATCCGCCAAGGGGTTTTGCCGCCGCCGCCATCACCACGGCGGAAATTCATACCACCATCAAGCGCCGCCACAAAAGATGCCGAAAAATCCCTTCCGGACATCAGTGATACACGCTTACGACAGGCCTTGGCAGGCCTCGGCGCGGCGATTACAACAAATACGCCAGCGCCCAAAAAAAGCCGCTAAACGACCCGAACACCGAAACATAATTCGACCATATTCTGCTGGCAGTATATCGTTACATTGGACTATTGCCGATGATTTGCTAACTGATTATGATCACTAAATCTTGTGGGAAGGAATTGAAATTGGATCGTAGAACGCTAAACCTTGTGCTCGCGAGCTTTTTGGCAGCCCCCACAGCATTGGCCGGCTTATCGCGACCGTTGCAGGCGCAAACCACCGTCGATGCTGCAGCTGCATTGGCACCGCGCTTTTTAGGGTCAGAAGATGCGCCATTGACCATGATCGAATATTTTTCTTTGACCTGCGGGGCCTGCGGAAAATTCCACCGCGACGTTTTACCGACGCTGAAGGAAAAATATATCGACACCGGCAAGCTACGGATGGAATACCGTGACTTTCCGCTGGATATTTGGGCATTACGTGCCGCCGCAATGGCCCGTAGCGCACCACAGAAACGTTACGATGCCCTGATCACCGTTTTATTTGATCAACAGGCCCGGTGGACCCGCGCCGATGACGTTTTAGCGGCCTTAAAACAAATCGGCCGTCTGGCCGGCCTGAGTTCAAACTATGTGCAGGCTGCACTGATGAATACCGAATTGCTGGATGGCATCGCCAATTCACGGCTGGTTGCAAATCGCGATTTGGGTGTTCAATCAACCCCAACATTTTTGATCGGCGATCGCAAACTGAACGGCTTTTTGCCGCTCGATGAGTTTGACGCTTTGTTGGCCGAAATGACCAAATAGCAGACAAGTAGGCCCCCTCGGTGCAATTTTCTAAACTCAGACTCAGCGGTTTTAAGTCGTTTGTCGATCCAACCGAGTTGCAGATTGACGCCGGCTTAACCGGTGTTGTTGGGCCGAACGGCTGTGGCAAATCTAACCTTGTTGAAGCGCTGCGCTGGGTTATGGGCGAAACCTCGGCCAAGCAAATGCGCGGCGGCGAGATGGATGACGTTATCTTCGGTGGCAGCAGCGACCGTCCGGCACGGAATATTGCCGAGGTTCAACTGGGCATCGACAATTCTGACCGGCGGGCACCGGTCAGCTTCAATGACCATGATGACTTGACCATTTCACGACGGATCGAGCGCGGCAAAGGCTCGGGTTATCGAGTCAATGGTAAGGATAGCCGCGCCCGCGACGTGCAGCTGTTATTTGCCGATTCCGCGACCGGCGCCCGCGCCACCGGCTTGGTCAGCCAAGGTCGAATCGGCGCCATTATTAATGCCAAACCACGCGACCGGCGGCATCTTTTGGAAGAAGCTGCAAATATTCGTGGCCTGCACGCCCGCCGCCATGAGGCCGAGTTGCGCCTGCGGGCCGCCGAGACCAATCTTGAACGACTGGAAGATGTGCTGACAGCCTTGAGCAATCAAATGGAAGGATTGCGCAAACAGGCCCGCCAAGCAGCACGCTATCGCAGCGTCAGCGACCGCATCCGGCGGGCCGAATCACTGCTGTTTCACGTCCGCTGGCAGGCGGCGTTGACAGTCCGTGCAGACGCCGGCAGCCGGCTTGCTGCCTGTGAGCAAATTGTTCGCCAGTTAACCGCCGATGCAACCGCCGTCACAACGGCCCAGACAACGGCCGCAGCAACCCTGCCCAGTTTGCGCCAGGCCGAGGCCGAAGCTGCCGCCGGCCTGCATCGTATTACCATTGCCTTAGCGGATCTTGACGCCGAAGAACGCCGCGTCAGCACGGCCAAAAGCGAAGCTGAGACACGCTTACGGCAAGTCGCGGACGACCTGGAGCGGGAACAGACCTTGGCTGCGGAAGCAGATGTTGCGACGGCAAAACTAACGGCCGAGGCCGCCACCTTAACAGCGGCGCAGGCCGATGAGGCGACGAGTTTGGCTGCGATTAACAGCCAGTTAGCCGAGACCAATCGCGCCGCCGAAGCCATTGAAGACGCTGTTGCCGCCGCGACCGAAATTGTCGCCACGACCGAGGCCAAAAGTGCCGCACTTGAGCGGCAATTGCGGCAAATCGGCGATCGCTTGGCACAAATGGATCGGCAAAGTGAGCAACTTCAGGAGCAACGCCGCAACCTTGAAGCCGAGGCGGTCGGCAGCGGTGAAGTTGACGCTGCAGCCGCCCGTTTGGCAGCTGCGGTCGCGCATGTTGACCGTGCCGAAGCGGCCCGCGATACCGCCGCACAGAGCCGCAAAATGGCCGAAGAAAGCCATGCCGAACTGCGTGAGGCTGAACGTCTGTCATCAATTGCGGCAGGTAAAATCAACGCTGAGATTGACTCCCTCTCAGCAGCTCTGGATCGTGACCAGGATGATGTTATTGCCCCCATCCTTGATCACGTGTCGGTCAAACCAGGCTATGAAAAAGCCCTCGCTGCAGCCTTTGGTGCAGAGCTGGACTTGCCGCAGTTAGACCCTGCCACGGCTGCCAACGGCTGGCGTAACTTGCCGCCGATCGGATCTTCGGCGGCCCTGCCGGCAACAGTGACCGCATTAACTGAGCTGGCAACCGCACCGGCAGCATTGCAGCGTGCGTTGAGCCAGATCGGGCTTGCTGCGGATGCTGCCGAAGCGGCCGGTTTGCAGGCCGAACTGCATATCGGGCAATGCTTGGTTACAGCCACAGGCGGGCTGTGGCGATGGGACGGTTTTATCCGCGATGACGTTGGCGCGACGCCGGCGGCCGTGCGGTTACAGCAACAAAACCAGCTGCTTGCCCTCAGCCGCACCGCCAAGGATGCCGACCAAGCATTGCAAACCGCGCGAAGCCAGCTAGACGCTGCAGCACAGCGGCTGCGCAACACCGAGGCCGATGAAGTTCAGCAGCGTGAAAGCCTGCGTAATGCCTATAGCGAACGCGATAACGCACAGTCACATCGAGCCGCGATCGATGCCCGTCTTACCAGCATTCAAACCAAACTCGCCGCCCTTTCCGATACCCTGGAGCGGATTGCAAGCGAACGCTTAGATGCCGACGAACAAATGCGCACGGCGCAACGTGAAGTCGCGGATCTGGCCGATGTGAGCACACTGCGGGCTGATACCGCAGCTAAGCGTGCCGAGCTTGCGGACCAGCGTGCCGCCTTGCTGGATGCGCGAACAGCTCATGATCAACTCACTCGGGAAATTGACAATCGTCAACGACGGCTGAGCGCCATCGAGAGTGAGCTTGCGGCCTGGCGCGACCGCCTTGATCTTGCCGGCCAACGGCTTGCCGAGCTGCAATCCCGCGATCAGGCCGGCCGCCAAGAGATTGCGCAATTGGCCGCCCGCCCCGGCGAAATACGCAACCAACGTGCCGGCTTAGCGGATGCCCAAGAAGTGGCCGAGAGCAAGCGGAAGGAAACTGCCGATGCCTTGGTCAGCCAAGAAACCGAGGTGGAAAATTTAGCCACCCAAAGTCGGCAAGCCGAGCGCGGTCTTGCCGAAGCACGCGAGACCATGGTCCGCGCCGAGGGTGAACTAGAAAGTGCCAATCAAGCCTTACTGCAACTGAAAGAACGCATCGCCGAGCGCCTTGATTGCCCACCGGCGGAAATTTTGTCGCAGGCCGGAATCGACCCGGATGAAGATTTCGCTGCAGAAAGCGATCTGGCACAACGGGTCGAGCGTTTGCTGCGTGAGCGCTACAATATCGGCCCCGTGAACTTGCGCGCGGAACAGGAAATTGAGGAATTAAGCGGGCAACTCACAACACTGGAACAAGAACGCGATGACTTAATTGCGGCCATTGCCAAACTGCGCAGCGCCATCACTGCCTTAAATCGCGAGGGCCGGCAACGTCTGGTGGTCGCTTTTGAGGCCGTCAACGAGCATTTCCAAAAACTGTTCAGCAAACTGTTCGGCGGCGGTGATGCCCATCTATCGCTGACCGAAGAAGATGATCCGCTGGATGCCGGCTTGGAAATCTTCGCCAGCCCGCCTGGTAAGAAAATGCAGGTCATGTCG
The DNA here is from genome assembly GCA_003280605.1 of SAR116 cluster bacterium AG-355-O21. Classification (GTDB taxonomy): domain Bacteria; phylum Pseudomonadota; class Alphaproteobacteria; order Thalassobaculales; family Thalassobaculaceae; genus TMED26. The sequence goes on from QCEM01000006.1 coordinate 62,123, forward strand.
CTTTTGTCGGGTGGTGAGCAGGCTTTGACCGCGATTGCCCTTGTTTTTGCTGCCTTTTTAACGAACCCGGCCCCGATCTGCGTCTTAGATGAAGTTGACGCCCCCCTGGATGATACAAATGTCGATCGCTTCTGCAGCCTGTTGAGCGAAATTGCAAAGCTGACCGGAACGCGATTTTTGATCATTACCCACCACCGCATGACGATGGCGCGAATGGATCGGTTGTTCGGTGTCACCATGGCCGAACGCGGGGTCAGCCAGCTGGTCTCTGTCGATCTGCGCGGTGCAGAGCAACTACGCGACGCTGGTTAAAAGTTATTAATCAAAAATTCATTGTTTTTCAGGTGGTTAGTTAAAATGCTTTGATCTTGACAGCTGCGCATGCTGTCCGTATCTTTGCCGCGTTTCCGTAGTGTTCACTGTGGCGACGGGCGTGGCGATGACAGACCGTCAAAACTGCGTTTGAGGTTGATCGAGTTTCAGACCCAACCGGCGACGGCAGGGTCAGATTGCGGGCAATGAACGAGCCTAATAAACTTCCCTCGGCAGAGGATCTGGATGCGCGACTAAAGCGGGCCCAGGAGCGCGAGGCGAAGTTACGTCAAGGGTCGGACACACCCCGGTCAAGCGCCTTGGGTCAGGCGATGCGGGTTGGCATTGAACTGGTCGCGGGGGTTGCGGTCGGGAGCTTAATCGGTTACCTCCTGGATCATTGGCTCGGCACACGGCCGTGGTTGATGATTTTGTTCTTTTTTCTCGGTTCGGGAGCCGGGATGATGAATGTGTATCGTGTCGCCGGCGCAAGCGGCGGCAGTTTCGGGAAGCAGCGGTCGGGCGATGAGCACGATCGAGGAGCATGAAAAAGGGAGCGTCCCGTGGCATCGCCAGTTGAACAGTTTCGGTTGACACCATTGGTTCCGATTGAAATCGGCGATGTGGATATTTCACTCACCAATTCGTCCGCCTTCATGATCGCCGCCGTTGCGGTCGTCACCTTGTTTTTGACCCTCAGCATGCGGTCCGGCAAGCTGGTCCCGGGGCGTTGGCAGTCAATGGCGGAACTGAGCTACGAGTTCATTGCCAACATGGTGCGCGATAATGTCGGCCGCGACGGTCGGCAATATTTCCCGTTCATCTTCACCTTGTTCATGTTCATATTGGCCGGCAACCTTCTTGGAATGCTGCCGTATGCGTATACGTTCACCAGCCAAATCGTCGTCACCTTCGGGCTGGCGTTTGTTGTCTTCATCGGCGTCACCATCATCGGCTTGGTGCGCCATGGCACTCATTTCTTCACTTATTTCTTTCCCGACGGCGCCCCGCTTTGGATGGCGCCGCTGCTGGTCCCGATCGAGGTCATTTCCTATCTCTCGCGGCCGGTTAGCCTGTCGGTTCGGCTGTTTGCTAATATGATGGCAGGGCATACCATGATGAAGGTCTTTGGTGGCTTTACCGTCGCCCTTGCTTTCCTCGGCTTTGCGCCCTTGGCAATGATCATCGCGTTAACTGGTTTTGAAATATTGGTGGCGTTTTTGCAGGCCTATGTGTTCACGGTGCTAACCTGCATCTACCTGCATGACGCAATCCATTTGCATTAAAGTTTAATTTTAACGGAAGCCATGCTGGCTTTCCCCTACGACCACTAAAAAGAGGATGTCTCTGATGGAAGTTGAAGCCGCGAAAATGCTGGGTGCCGGCATCGCTGTTATTGCGCTGATGGGTGTTGGTGTTGGTATTGGCAACATCTTTTCGACCTTGGTTTCGTCGATTGCCCGTAATCCTGCCGCCCGTGACCAAGTGTTCGGTATCGGCATGCTGGGCTTCGCGCTGACGGAAGCTGTCGCGCTGTTTGCCCTGCTGATCGCCTTTATTATCCTGTTCGCTTAAGTTTGGCGGGCGCCCCCTGCGGGGCGTCACGGTTAAACCGGCCGGACGAGGCGTCGTGCGGTCTCAAGTGTGACCACGCAAGGATGATGTGAGGATGTCGATGAAGATCGCCAAAACCGGGCTTCGGCTCGGGCTTTCGGTGGCTATGACGGCCACCGCCGGTTCCGTCGTGCTGGCTGCAGAAAATAGCGGTGGTAGCTCGCTGCCGCAGCTTGAAATTGCAACCTACCCGTCACAGCTTTTCTGGCTGTTGATCACCTTTGTGGTGCTCTATGTGCTGCTCTCTAAAATTGCCCTGCCGCGGGTGGCAGAGGTTCTCGAGAGTCGCCAGGAACGCGTTGATAATGATTTGACCAAAGCCCACCAGCTGCGGGAAGAATCAGATGCCGTGCGCAGTGCATACGAGCAAAGCTTGGCGGAATCGCGTGCGGCGGCGCAGGCAAAAGTGGCAGCGACACAAAACGACATCAATGAACGGGTCGCAGCCGCTGAAGCAGAAGCGGCGGCAAAAGCGGCCGCCGAACTGCGGGCGGCCGAAGAACGCATCGCCGGTGCGGCCGCAACCGCGCTTGATAACATCCGCGATGTGGCGGTTGATGTATCGGCTCAGGCCGTCAATAAGCTGATTGGGATCGACGTTGATACCGCCGTTGTCAGCCAGGCCGTTGACCAAGCCATAGGGGAGCAAACGCGATGATTTCCGATCCAACATTTTGGGTAGCGATCGGCTTTGTTCTGTTCATTGTCATCGCCGGCCGGCCGATTATGGCCAAGATTACCAGCGCCCTGGATAACCGGGCCGATGAAATCCGGGCCAAGATTGAAGAAGCCAAAAGCTTGCGGGAAGAGGCCCAAACCTTGCTTGCAAGTTACCAGCGGATGCAACGTGACGCTGCCGCCGAGGCTGCCGAAATCATCAGCAACGCCCAAGAAGAAGCTCAGCGACTGCAAACAGCCGCTGATGAGAACTTGACGCAGACCTTGAAACGCCGAGAAGAAGCGGCCCTTGAAAAAATTGCCGCTGCCGAAGCCCGGGCGTTACAAGATGTCCGTGATCGCGCCGTTGATATCGCCATCAGCGCGACGGAAAAAGTTGTCTCAGGGGCCATGACCGACAATGTGCAACAGTCAATCACGCGCGCCGCGATTGATGACCTGCCAAGCCGCCTGCAGTAATTTCTCCTCTGCGCCAAGCGCATGGCAAACCTCTCGCCGGCTTGCCAGTTGGCGGCCGTTGACCTTAACCACCGCAAGCCGGGATTTTCCCTGTGGCCATTAGACCGCGCCCCGATCGGTCGCTTTTTTCGCGCCGCCGCAAACGCCGACAGAGCAGCGACATGCGGCCCCCCGGCGCGGGCAGTGGGAAGCCCAGACCGGCCATGCAACGTTTGCTGCTTGAGGACGAGACCGAGGCCGCACCCGGCGGCCTTCTGACGCGATTTTATAACCGCCTAAACACCAGAACCCGGTTTTTTATTTTTGCGATCTTATTCGCCGTCATCGCCACCGCCGTGGTGACCTATATTGAAAGGCGCCTGAATGGCGGTGATGTGTCGGCCGCAGATCCAACCAACATCGCCCAAACCAGCTTTGGCGCAAGCTTGTATGCACAGCAATGCGCCGTATGCCACGGCCAGGACCTGGCGGGACAAGCGGGCTGGGACGGTGACCACCCGACCGGCAACCGGCCGGCCGTTCCCCTTGCCGGAGACAGCCCGATCTGGCGGCTCACGGATACAGATATCTTCAATGTCATCAAATATGGTGGCCAGGCATTCTCACCTGACAATTACAAAAATAATATGCCAGGATATGCCGAACAATTTGCCGATGGTGACATCTGGGCGGTCGTTGCCTTCATCAAAAGCCGATGGTCAGAACGTCTCTTGAAGCAGCAAGAAACGGCTGCAGAAGCAGCCGAAAAATCATAAAATTATGGTACCTTAACAGCCATCAAGGCAGCCGCCTAAGGCAGCCGGCGCGATCACCGTCCCAATGAAGATTTAAGTTGAATTTCTGCTACGAATACCAATAACCGGACAGGGTCGTTTATCGATCATCTTAGGACCCTGTTTGTCGTCGACCCGGTATCGACCAGCCCAAAAGATCGGTAAAAATTTGGCCATCGGCCAGGAGAATACGCAGATGACACTGGCGATCGTGTTTGTAGCAATCGGATTGATTTTGCTGTTCTTTGGCGCCGAAGTCATGATCCGAGGCGCTGTCTCACTGGCCCGCGCGTTAAACATCAGCCCCCATGTCATCGGCCTGACGGTGATTGCTTTTGGCACCTCTGCACCAGAATTATTCGTCAGCTTAAAGGCCGCCCTATCCGGCGTCCCAGGGATTGCCATCGGTAATGTGATCGGCAGTAATTTCGCGAATATCTTGCTGATGATCGGCACCGTTGGGGTGGTCACACCGATGCTTTGCAGCGGCAGGCACCTGCGCCGAGACAGCCTTGCCTTATTGGCGGCGACAGCAATACTGATTGCGGCCTCGCTAAACGGCCTCATCAGCCAGTGGCAGGGTGCCGGCATGGTTGTGCTGCTCATCGGCTATCTTTTATACTGTTATTGGGCAGAACGCCGTTCCGCCGCGGCCAATCGCGCTGCCGGCAATGAGGCTGATGCGCATGTTGCAGGCGACACCGGGATGAAACCATGGCGATCCGCCTTCAGCACAATTGTTGGCATGTTTGGTGTGGTCATCGGCGCCCGCCTGCTGGTCGATGGTGCGGTTGTGATTGCCACAGCCGCCGGCATTTCTGAAACTGTTATCGGCATCACACTGGTTGCTATCGGCACCTCCTTGCCGGAACTTGCGACCACGCTTATCGCCGCACTGAAACGCCATGGTGAGGTTGCCCTGGCCAATATTATCGGCAGTAATATTTTCAACACCATCGGCATTGTTGGCGTGGTCGCAACGGTGCAACCGCTGCCGATACCGGCGCAGGTATTGGCTGTTGAATATTGGATCATGGCTGCGGTGACGCTGATCTTTGTTGCCGTAACGATGTTTTTAACAAAAATTTACCGGCCGATCGCAGTCACTGCCTTTTTGGTATATCTGGCGATCATCGCCGCCCAGTTCTGGCCCGAAATATCAGCCCTGGTCGCTTAACTGCCGGCCGCCGCATCTGCCAAGGCGTGTAGCTGATAGGAAATGGATTCGCAGTCGGGATAAATGTCCGGCTTGCCGGTCCGGACCCAGACTTGGTCAACGTTGTCCAGCGCCAGACACAGCTCGGCAATCGCGGCGCATAGGGTTTCCTGCAAGTTATAGGGCCGGGCTTTCACCAATTCATGGACCCCATTCCATACCTGATCATAATCAACGGTCGTTAAGATATCGTCATTCTGCGCCGCCAAGCTGGCGGCCAAACCAAGGGTTACATCAACGGTAATCGCTTGCGGTCCGGCCTTCTCATGGGGGTGAATACCAATCTGACAGTCGACAACCATTCGCTGGAGGATAATTTTTTGATCCATGATGCGCATTTATTCGCTTCCTAATTATGAGGTTTTGTCGACATTGGTTGATCGATGAAGGCAACATCACGTCCAGGGCCCGTCATTGACAAACCACCGTCAATGGTAATGACTTGCCCGGTCATCGACGCTGTTTCGAACATGAAGCTGATGGCCCGGGCGATATCATTTGGGTGGCACCCTTGTTGCAGCGGATTGCGGCGATGATCGGCGTCGAATTCAGCCGCCGTTTGGTCGCCGCTGATCAATGTCAAACCAGGTGCAATGCCGCCAACCCGGACCTCCGGTGCAAACCGCATGGCCATCATTTGAGTCGCCGCTTTCAAGCCCGATTTCGCAACCATGTAGGTATAATAATCCGGTGTCAGCGCGTTCACGCCATTATCAAGTATATTCACCACGAGGCCGTTACCGGTGCTTTTCACATGCTGATAGAATAACTCCGCCAAGCGCATCGGCGCCCGCAGGTTGACCGCAAATGTCTCGGTCCAAATCGCCGGGTCCATGACCGCCGGCTGATCGTAGTGAAAAACCGATGCTGAATTCACTAGCAGATCTAAATTGCCGTCCGTTAAGGCGGCGCTGATGATTTGATCCGGGCCGTCTATATCCGCTAAATTACCGGTAACAGCCGTGGCGTTGCCGCCGGCGGCGGTGATCATCTCGACCACTTCTTGGGCGGCCTCGCCGGAGCGGTTATAATGTACCCGCACGGTCCAACCGGCTTGCGCAAAATTTAGGCATAACGCGCGGCCGATGCGTTTGCCGCCGCCGGTAACCAAAACAGTCTTTGTTGCAGGTGTCTGTGTCATTCAAGCTCACTTCATTGAAAATACCGGCGAAGGCCAATGCGGCCCCGAGACGCCGATCTAAGATAAACCAGGCGCAACAATTTACCAGGGTGCAGAGGTTTTATCTGTCCAGACCAAACCCGTATTGTGGCTAAAATTATGTATGAAAATCAGCACGTTCGAGAGTCAAGAGAAAAAAGTTTTGCACACCGTAAAAATTTCCACCAGGTTGCGGATAAATGTATAGTTGTTCGGCGAATGTCACATAGGCGTCATAAAAAAGAGACTATACTCTTAATGATTTCAATGACTTAGAATTTTTGCCTTTTTTTTAATCAAAAACGCTAGGCTCCCGGATACGCTGGCCTTTTGGACATTCACAGCTGGTTTTCCATAGTGTTATCCACAGGTTTCGTGGATTAATGCGGCCTGCCAGTTCAGCTGCGTGATAAACCACCATCAGATGGTTGACGAATGCGCTTGTTCTCTTGAAACTGAGGCGATGACAGAAGCGCCGAACGATATCGACTTTTCCCTTAATAAGGGTATTGATTCTAATGCTGTAGCGGATAGCGTGCATGGTCCCGATATCAAGCGTGGGGTGGCAACAATCCAAGCTGTGGTGAAAACCCTGCCAAATGGACCAGGGGTTTACCGGATGATCGGTGGCCGCGACCAGGTGCTTTATGTGGGCAAGGCAGGGAATTTAAAAAAACGCGTGCAGGCCTATACGCAACCCGCCCGGATCGGCCATCGCATTTTCCGGATGGTTAGTGAAACCTCGCGGATGGAAATTGTGACCACACAGAGCGAAGTGGAAGCTTTGCTGCTTGAAAGTAATTTGATTAAACGCCTAAAGCCGCGTTTTAACGTGCTGTTGCGTGACGATAAATCTTTCCCGTTCATTCATATCCGCGATGATCACGCATTTCCGCCGCTGCTGAAGCATCGCGGCGCGCGCACTGATAAGGGCGATTATTTTGGACCTTTTGCCTCCGCTGGATCGGTCAATCGCACCTTAACGGCACTGCAAAAAGCATTTTTGATCCGCAACTGCAGTGATGCCATCTACAACGCTCGCTCCCGGCCGTGTTTGCAATATCAAATCAAACGCTGCTCGGCCCCCTGTGTCGGTCTCATTGATGCCGAGGCCTATGGCCAGTTGGTGACAGAAGCACGGATGTTTTTGGGCGGCCGTAGCCGGCAAATTCAAGACAAAATGGTCGCCGCGATGGAGCAAGCCAGCGCGGCCTTAGATTTCGAATCGGCGGCACGCTACCGGGATCGGGTCCGGGCGCTGACCAGCATTCAGGCCCGCCAGGATATCAACATTGAGGGTGTCGAGGACGCCGATGTCATCGCCCTTCACAGCGATGGCGGCTGGAGCTGCATTCAAGTGTTCTTTTTTCGGGCCGGTGGTAATTTCGGCAACCGAGCGTATTTCTTAAGCCATGATAAAGCCACCACCGATGCCGAAGTGATCGCTGCTTTCATTGGCCAGTTTTATGATAATAAACAGCCGCCCCGCTCGGTTCTGTTGAGCCATAAGCCGGCGGAATTAAACTTGATTGCCGATGCGCTCTCATTGAAAGCAGATCGCCGGGTGCAGGTGCTGCCACCGCAACGCGGCAATAAGCGCAAATTGATCGACCATGCGTTAAGCAATGCCCGCGATGCGTTGGCACGCCGGCTGGCGGAATCGGCGAGCCAGCAACGTCATTTGCAAGCCATTGCCGAATTATTTGATTTACCGGAGCCGCCTGAGCGCATCGAAGTCTATGACAACTCACACATCCAAGGCAGCAATGCCATTGGGGCCATGATTGTCGCCGGACCTGAGGGGTTCATGCGACCGGCCTATCGGCGCTTTAACATCCGTAATGTGGTCGACCGCCCGGAGAGCCAGACCGATGATCGTGACAATGCGGTCGCCGCCGGTGACGATTTTGCAATGATGCGGCAGGTTCTCACGCGGCGATTTGCACGCGCCTTGAAGAACGATCCCGAGCGTGTCGCAGGCGAATGGCCAGACCTGGTTTTAATTGATGGCGGCGGCGGGCAATTGCAGGTTGCCCGCGAGGTGCTCAGCGCTTTAGAGATTTCCTTGCCGATCGTTGCCATCGCCAAGGGCCCGGATAGAAATGCCGGCCGAGAGCGGTTTTTCATGCCCGGCAAGCAACCGTTTTCCATCGACACCCAGTCACCGGCACTTTATTTCCTGCAGCGGCTTCGGGATGAAGCCCATAGGTTTGCCATCGAAGGTCACCGCGCCCGCCGGGCCAAGGCCATGGCCTCATCGCCGATTGATGAGATTGCCGGCATTGGTGCGAAGCGGAAAAAAGCCCTGTTGCGGCATTTTGGCTCAGCCAAGGCCGTGGCGGCCGCACGGCTTGAGGATCTCGAAGCCGTTGACGGTATCAGCTCGGCCGTCGCCCGCCGCATTCATGGGCATTTTCATGACAGCGGCTGATTGTCGTTTTTAATGATCCCGTGTACCCTAGGGAAACGGGAAAGTCTGATGGACCAATGAGTTAAGATGTACAGTCTGCCAAATATTTTGACCCTCGCGCGGATCGGCGTTGTGCCTTTCGTTGTGGTGTTGATTTTTCTCGATGGTGACCTGTGGCGTTGGCTGGCGCTGTTGATTTATGCGGCGGCCTGCATCACCGATTACTTTGATGGTTATCTGGCGCGGACCCTCAATGATCAGTCGGATTTTGGCCGCTTACTTGACCCGATCGCAGATAAAATCCTTGTTGGTGCCTGTCTATTGGCGCTGACCGCTGTTGATGCCATCGCTGATTGGACCATCATTCCGGCGTTGGTGATTTTGCTGCGCGAGATTTTAGTCTCAGGCATGCGCGAGTTCCTGGCCGAAATCCGCGTCGGCATGCCGGTAAGTAAGCTTGCTAAGTGGAAAACCACGATTCAAATGCTGGCCATTGGCTTTGTCATCATTGGACCATCCGGGCCACCGCCGCTGCCGACCGTTATCATCGGTGAAGTTGGCCTATGGGTTGCCGCCGGTCTGACCTTAATTACCGGCTATGACTATCTGCAACGCGGTCTCTCCCATGCGACACCGGAGGCCGAGCAAGCGCGTCGTAAGGCGCAAGCACAAAAGCGCCGTAATCCGGCAACGGCTGATCCGGGATGAGCGATCCGCAGAGCACGCAGCGGGCCTTCGGCCTGTGTGGTTGGAGTGGCAGCGGCAAAACCACCTTGATATTGAAATTGATTGCGGCGGTCCAGGCGCGGGGGTTTTCGGTATCAACCATGAAGCATGCGCACCATAGTTTTGATATTGATCGTCCCGGCAAAGACTCTCATCGCCATCGTGGTGCCGGTGCCCGCGAGGTTCTGATCACCTCGGCGCAGCGCTGGGCCTTGATGCATGAAAACCAAGATCAACCGGAACCAAGCTTGCAGGCGTTACTGGCGCGCATGTCGGCAGTCGACCTGGTTTTGGTTGAAGGCTTCAAGCGCCAGCCGCATCCGAAAATGGAAATTCACCGTCCCAGCCTAGGCAAACCGCTGCTTTACCCCGACGATCCCTCCATCGTCGCGATTGCCTGCAGCGCCGGCCTGAGCACGGCCACGATCCCTCATTTTGACATCGATGACGTCACCGGCATAACCGATTTTATGTTGGCAACGGTTGGTTTGACGGCAACCGAAGGGGCCGCCTAGATGGGACCCCGCCGGCAAGCAGCAGAACCACAATTGGCCAATGACTGCTTTGCCATTGACCAACCCTTATTGCCTGTCAAAGCCGCATTGGCACATCTGCAAGCTGTCGCCCAACCAGTGACCGCGCTGGAAACCATCGCCTTAGAACACGCGCAGGGGCGGATCTTGGCGCAGCCTGTGATCGCCGCGCGGGCTGTCCCCCCGTGTGATAATGCCGCCGTTGACGGATTTGCGGTGCGGCACCAGGACCTCGATCCACAGCGGCCAACCCGACTGCCGGTGGTGATGCGGATTGCTGCCGGCGATCGGCCAGCAAGCAAACCGCTGGCAGCGGCAGCGGCACGCATCTTCACAGGCGCGCCAATGCCGCCTGCAGCCGATACGGTATTCATGCAAGAGGATTGCCAAAGTGACGGTGACCACGTGATCTTACCTGCCGGACTGAAAATCGGCGCCAATCGACGCTTTGCAGGCGAAGATATTGCAGCCGGTGATTGTGTGTTGCCGACTGGCCGGCAGTTACGGCCGCAAGAACTTGGCATTGCCGCCTCCGTCGGACTGGCACGGCTATCGGTACACCGCCGCCTGCGGGTGGCCTTGTTTTCCACCGGTGATGAATTATGCCAACCAGGTGAGATCGCAGGCGATGGTCAGATTTATGACTCCAACCGCCAGATTATTGCCGCCATGCTGCAAGCTAATGGTTTTGTCGTCGATGACCTGGGGATTCTTGGCGATGATTTTGCCGGGATTCGCGACGCTTTATCGGCCGCCGCCGAAAGCCATGACGCGGTGATCACGTCAGGCGGGGTTTCCGGCGGCGAAGAAGATCACGTGAAACGTGCCGTCAGCGCCAATGGTCAAATACACCTTTGGCGGATTGCCATCAAACCAGGCCGGCCACTGGCGATGGGACAGCTTGGCACGGTGCCGTTTATTGGCCTGCCTGGGAATCCTGTCGCGGTCATGGTGACCTATTTGCGGTTTGCACGGCCGTTGCTCAACCGCTTGGCAGGCGGGCCGTGGTCGGAGCCGATATTCTATCCCCTGCCTGCGGATTTCACGTTCCGGAAAAAACCTGGCCGCCGGGAATATTTGCGGGTGACATTGCGCACCGGCGCCGATGGGCAAATGCGGCTTGATCAAGTGCCTGGCAGCGGATCGGGGATTTTAACCACGATGGCGGCGGCCGATGGTTTGGTCGAACTTGCTGACGACTGCACCATGATTGCTCCAGGTGATCTGCTCAACTATGTTCCCTTCACGGAGGTGATGCGGTGAAAATTTTATATTTTGCTTGGCTGCGCAATAAAGTTGGCTGCGCCGAAGAGGAGCTAACGCCGCCGGCAGATGTTGCAACTGTGGCCGATCTGGTCGCTTGGCTAGCAACACAAAGCAGCGGTCATGCCGATGCCTTGGCGGACATGCAGGTTGTGCGCTGTGCCGTAGACCAAGAATATGTTGGCCTTGAACATGTTATTGGCGCGGCCCGCGAAGTGGCCTTTTTCCCGCCTGTCACAGGCGGTGATTGATGTCTGTCAAAGTGCAGGCAGATGATTTTGATCTTGCCGCCGAGCTGGCGGCAATGCGTGCCGGTAACCATAACATTGGCGCTGTCGCCAGCTTTGTCGGCTTGGTCCGGGACATGGCCGACTTGGGCGATGGTGGCCGCGATCAAGTCACCGCCATGACGCTCGAGCATTACCCGGGCATGACCGAAAAAATGCTCGCCCGGATCGATGCTGAGGCGCAAGCCCGCTGGCCATTGGAAGCTAGCCTTATCATTCACCGCCATGGCCGATTGCAGGCCGGCGAGCAGATTGTCCTTGTTGCCTGCGCGTCGCCACACCGAACGGCAGCGCTGGAAGCATGCCATTTTCTGATTGATTGGCTGAAAACCGAGGCGCCCTTTTGGAAGCTTGAGCAAACCCCTGATGGCGATGGCCATTGGGTTGCTGCCCGCGACAGCGACACGGCAGCAACCGAAAAATGGCGCTAAAAAATAGTTAATCGCCGCTTAAGTGGACCGCACCTGACGCTGTCAATTCGGCAATCTCGGTATCGCTTAGCCCGACATCCCGCAAGATCGCGGCATCCCCAAAACCGATCGTTGGTGCCAAGGTCGCTGCTTGCGCCATCCCTCCCGGCATGGCCGGATAGCCAATTTGGCCAATCCCTGGTTGCTCAAAATATTCAACCGCTTGGGTTTCTGTGACATGCGAATCGCCTAACCAATCCCCGTAATCATAAACACGATTGGCCAGGATGCCTTTGGCCGCAAAAATTTCTAACCAATGATCAGCAGATTGCGTGGCAACCCGTTCAGCGATAATGCGCCGCAACTCAAGCTTGTTTTCACCACGCGCCTGGAAGGTCAGATAACGCGGATCATCAATCAATTCCGTCAAATCCATGGCTGTGCAGATGGCTGCGAAGTTTTCTTCTTTGACCAGGGTAATGACAATCCAGCCATCGCGCGCAAGATAGTTGCCGGCCGGCTCATTAAACGGTGTCGGCGCGCCGCCTTCGATTTGATATTCGGCAAATTTCACACCTTGAAAATGCGCAATAGCTTGCGTCAAGCTAAGGTCGATATAACCGCCTTTGCCTGTTCGGGTGCGCCGAAATAAGGCCATAGAGATGGCTTGAAAGGCATATAGACCGCCGGCGACATCGGCCGGAATCGTGTTCACACGATGCGGAATACCGTCACTGCCCGTATTGCTGGCAAGCAAGCCACTGAAAGCCTGCGCCACGGTATCTGAACAGGGCCGGTCACGATGCGGACCATGCTGACCAAATCCTGTCATCGACAAGTAAATCAATGCCGGGTTATCGGCGGACAAGGTTGGGTAATCAATCCCTAGGCGTTGGGCAACCCCAGGGCGCGAGCTTTCTAAGAAAATATCCGCGTCATCAACCAGCCGCTTAATGAAGGCCCGTCCGTGCGGGTTTTTCAAATCAACCGTTAAGCTGCGCTTGCCCATATTGCCGGCGACGCTGACACAGGTATTGCCGGCCTTATTAACGCCGATGCCCCGCCCCCAATCACCGCCAACCGATTCAATTTTAATCACGTCGGCACCGTACATCGCCAATGACGCCGCCGCCGATGGTGCCGCCAGACCTTGGCTGCAATCGATCACCCGTAGACCCGCAAGCGGTAAATCTTGATCCTTATTCACGTTGCCCATCCTTCCCCTATTATACTTTTTGCTTTCGCCGGACTATACTTTGCGCCATTTCAAAGACGCCCCACCGAACTACAAACCTGTTCAGGAAAACGATGCCACACTCCGCCAGCTTCATCCATGCCCTAATGCGTCCACGCACGATTGCTTTAATCGGAGCGTCGGATAATCCATCGCGCACCGCCGGCCGGCCGCTGCGGTATCTGCGCCGCCATGGCTTCGAAGGCAAAGTCTATCCGGTTAACCCCCGGCGCACGGAAGTTCAAGGTGAACCTGCCTGGCCGTCCCTTGAGGCCTTGCCGGAAGCAATTGACCAGGCCTATGTATTGCTTGACACCGCCCCTGCGATGGCGGTGGTGGAAGATTGCGCCCGCCTTGGTATTCCGGTTGTTTCCGTTCTTGCCGATGGTTTTGCAGAAGATGGCCCCGCAGGCGAGGCCCGGCAATTGGCACTGGCGAAAACCGCAGCTGAGGCCGGCATCCGTTTACTTGGGCCAAACAGCATGGGGGTGGTGAATGTCCATGACCGAACCGCGCTCACCGTCAATGCCGCCCTGGAATGCGGGCAGCTTATTCCCGGGCGGACCATGGTGCTGTCGCAAAGCGGCAGCTTGATCGGAACCATCCTGTCGCGAGGGCAAGCGCGTGGCATTGGTTTTCACAGCCTGATGTCACTGGGCAATGAGGCCGATCTGTCAGTTGGTGAAATTGGCCTGGCTGCCGTTGATGACCCTGATATTGATTGCTTCCTGTTGTTTATGGAAACCATCCGCCGTCCCGATATGATCGCAAAATTTGCCGCTGCCGCCGCCGCCGCCGGCAAACCGATCATTGTCTATAAGCTTGGCCGTTCGGCCGCCGGTCAGCAATTAGCTGTCTCACATACCGGTGCCATGGTCGGCTCCGACAAAGCAGCAGATGCGTTTTTCCAAGCCCATGGCATCATCCGGGTAGAACAATTTGAAACGTTGTTTGAATTGCCGCCGCTGTTGGTTGGCCGCAAACCTGATCCGGCACGGCGGCAAAAATCCGTCGCTGTCGTTACCACCACAGGCGGCGGCGGGGCAATGGTCGTGGACCGGTTGGGGCACCTGGGGATTACCTGCAGCGGGGCGACAAATGGTGTTGAAGCCAAACTTGCGGCGGCGGATATCACGGTGCGCGGTAGCTTGATGTTAGATGTCACCTTGGCCGGTGCCCGCTATGAAACCATGCATCTGGTTTTGAAAAGCTTACTTGATGATCCGGCCTATGCCGCCGTTGTCCCGGTGATCGGATCATCGGCGCAGTTTCATCCTGAATTGGCGGTCAAACCGATTGTTGATCTTGCCGATCACGCCACCCCATTGGCCAGTTTCATGGTGCCGCAGGCCGACCAATCCCTTAGCACCCTGGCCGCCGCCGGCGTCGCCGGCTTTCGAACCGCGGAATCTTGTGCTGACGCGCTGAACGCCTTCATGCGCTGGCAACCGCCAAAACCACCACACACTGTTGCCGCGCCAACCCTTCCCGCCGGCACGCAGCCACAATTAGACGAGGCAGAAGCACTGGCGCTATTTGCCGCTTTCGGTGTGCCAACGGCGCGGACCATTGCCGTTGCCGCCGACGCAGACCTGCCCACTGAGCTGACCTGGCCGGTGGCAATCAAGGTACGCTCCTCCGAATTGGCCCATAAATCGGATGTCGGTGGTGTTGCCCTTGGTTTGCATGACGCCGCTGCCTTGGCCGCCGCCCGCGAGGATATTTTAAGCGCGGTCGGTCAGGCCGCCCCGCAAGCGCAGTTGGATGGGGTTGTGGTGCAAGAAATGGCATCGGGCTTGGGCGAGGTTTTGCTCGGCCTCAACAGGGACCCGACCGTTGGCCCGGTCGTGGTTCTTGGTCTTGGCGGTTTGCTGGCTGAAATCCATGACGATGTGGCCCTGCGGCTGGCACCTGTCGATCTGGCGACGGCCAAAGCCATGATCACGGAAGTTAAAGGCCTGGCGTTGTTGCGAGGCTATCGCGGCCAACCGGCCGGTGATTTGGATGCTTTGGCCGACGCGATTGTGGCGTTTTCGGCATTGGCCGCCGCCGCCCAGGTCAGCGAGGCTGAAATCAATCCGTTGATCGTCAAAGCCGATGGTGAGGGGGTGATTGCTGTTGACGGCCTGGTGCGATTGCAGGATTAACGCCGCCGCCGGCGTTATGCCGATGCGAGACGGTTAGGTCCGGCCATCACCGAACCCCTTAGCCGAGCGCCGCATCAATGGCCGTCCAAATGACCTCGATATCGGCATTTGGATTGGCCGCCACATGGCGAACCCATAGATGACCGTCAACCGTCGTTGCAGACGACATGCCGGCAGGGAACTGCTGCCGTAAAGCATCAACGCTTTGGCCATTCATGGGCCGCCAAAGGATGACTGCGGTTTCCGGCTGACGCCATAGCTCAACCCGTGGGTCGGCCGCCAACCGGGCGGCCAAATCATCTGCCAGTGCCATGGTCTGATCAAGCCGCTTGGCGACCCCGTCATGCCCCCACGCCAATAGGGTTGCCAGCAACGGCACTGCAGCTGCCCCATGCGAGCCAAGAACCCCGACATTTGGAACAGCCAGATAGGCACCGTTGAAACTCACCGCTTGATGTGCCGCGGCACTATCTCGAAACAGGATAAGCCCAGATTCTTTGGGTTGGAAAAACCACTTATGGGGCGAGACCGCGACCGAGTCGGCCTTCTCAATGCCGTCCAGCAAGCCGGCGTAACGCGGCGAAAGGCGCAGCGGTCCGGCCCAGGCCGCATCCACATGCGTCCAGGCCGCGCGGCCAATTAAGCCAAGGTCGTCAATCACCCCGGCGCTGGTTGTCCCGGCCGTAAGCACCAGCGCCGTCCGTGATAAATCGCCGGGCAATTCGGCCGCGTCCACGCCACCGCGCTGATCGGTCGGCACGGAGATATATTTCAAACCCAGCAGATGCGCCGCTTTGGCGGCTGATAAATGAACCGTATCAGAGGCAATAACCGTATCTACCGCCGCCAGTTCGCGGGCTGCCCACAGGGCGGTGAAATTGGCAATGGTCGATCCCGGCGTCAAATGTCCGCCATCCATGCCGAACCAGGGTGCCAACCAGGCCACCACCTGTGCTTCCAAGTCACGGGCCACCGGGGCCACATCAGGATGCAGCAAGTTTTGATTGACCGAGGCATTCCAGAGTGCCGCCACCCAAGCAATCCAAGGTGTTGGCGGGTCCATATGCGCAAATGCCGTCTCCGCCCCCAGATGCCGGGCGCCGCCTAAGACCAGCGGTGCCAATTGCGTTAAGGTTTGGATTTCACCCTGACCGGCTGCAGGCAAGCTTTCCGGTAAGGCCGCCAGCGCCGCCGCCACATCGCCTTTGGGGCGATCAAGAAGCGCTGCCAGCCCCTGTGCCAGACCCGCTTGATCGGCGCTAAATGAAGAATCGCGCATTGCCCCATACCCCGTGTAATTTATCCGTGATCGCCATCAACCAACCATGGCCCATTGCGCCGGCGGATTTTAATTGTGCCCCCGTCGCAAGCACAGTCTAATCCGACAACAAACACTTTGCGAACAGGAACCCACATGCTTCACGAATTGCGAACCTATACATTTCACCCAGGTAAACTTCCTGCCTATTTGAAGCTCTCTGAGGAGGTCGGTCGGCCGATCCGCGGCAATGACTATGGCGTCAACCGCGGCTATTGGACCTCAGAGTTCGGTCGCCTCAATCAGATCTGGCATTTATGGGAATATGAGAACTATGAGCATCGCGCTCATCTGCGGGCCGAATTGCAAAAAAACAAAGGCTGGACCGGCAACTATCTGCCGGCATTGCTGCCATTGTTACAAACGCAGGAAATTCGCTTTTTTAACCCGCAAGTACCGTTAAAGGCGCCAAAGACCGAGGGTAATATTTACGAATTACGGATGTATCGTTGCCGGGCCGGACAGTCAAAAACCTGGCTAGAGCACTTTAAAAACATTATGCCGGTGCGTGAGACATATTCGGAAAATGTCTGCATTTGGGGTGCCGAGGCACCACAACCGCATGAAGTCGCGCATATGTGGTCCTATCCTGATGTGAACACGCGGATGACGACCCGCGCCGCAGTTGCACAAGATCCAAAATGGCAAGCATTCTTAGGGACCGCAGGCGATTGCTTGGAGGACATGCAATCGGTGCTTTTGGTGCCGACCAATTATTCACCGATGAAATAACCCTTAGCCGGTGCCTGCCGTCACTATGACGGCGGCAGGCGCTGGCCGCTAGGGCAGGCGATAATCAGCGATCTGCACCTCTTTGCCGGTATCTGCAAAATCCCCATCGGCACGTTTGCGCCGAAATTCACCCCAGTGAACAGGCCGGTATTGGGCACCGGCGTTCAAATCGACTAGCGGCTCAACCACGGTTTGATAGCTGGGGTTGAAGAAAAAGGGGATCGAGTAGCGATCAACTTTATCCATTGCCATGACCCGGTGTAATGCCGCCCGATAACGGTTGTTTGACCACAGCTGCACCATGTCACCAATGTTGATCACAAAAGCCCCTGGCACCGGTGTAACATTATGCCAAAGACCATCTTTAAAGACCTGCAAGCCACCAACCTGATCTTGCATTAAGACAGTTAACGCCCCGGAGTCGGAATGATGATGAACACCAAGGTCTGCGCCGTCGCGGTGGTCTGCCGGCAGGTCCGATAAAGGATCTTCGACCGGGTAATAGTTCAGCCGCAGAAAGCTTGTGTGATGGGGCCGGAATGAAGCGGCAAGATGATCCTCCGGCAGGCCCAAACCAAGGCTGATGGCAGCCAGCAACCGCTCTGACAAGGCTGTGCAAATATCGAAGTGCCGGCGCAACGCGATTTCAAAAGCAGGCAGTTCCGAGGGCCACGGGGTGACCCCCGAAAACGGATCATTGGCGGCGGCCTGAGCCGCAACCACCGGGCCAATATCAAAAATTTCTTTTTTGTCGCGAATGTTTTTGGTCAACTCCCGATCAAAATAACCCCATGGGTTTTGACTACTGCGCTCAAGGTTTCGTTTAATGGCCCGCGGCAGCGCAAAAAACGCCCCGACGGTCCGCCAAACCTCGGCCAGGTGATCTGGGTCAAGGCCATGGTTAATAACCTGAAAAAATCCCCAGTGACGACATGCATCGCTAATTTCGGCTGCGATACGAGCAGTTTCATCGGGGCCATTTTGGCCGCGCCCCAAATCAATGACCGGCACATTCTCATTGGCACTGGTGCTATGCGCAACCGGCGCCTCATCAGGGTTTGCAAAAGCCATTAATCATACCTCACGGAATCTGCTCAGAGCCGGTAAAAATTAAACCACTCTCGGCATGATTTCCAGCGCCGGTTTTGACAGAATTCAAGCCGCCGGCAAATGATGTTCACTGAATATGTGGCCAATAAGTTACTAGCCAAACGTCGATTTTTATCCCAAGCTAAAGGTTAAGCCGTCTTGGTTAGGAACCTCTTGATGTCCCACCCGCGTTTCCTTTTTCTCAACCTTGGTCATCTATATGACCATTTAGCGATGCTTCTGTTCCCGGCGGCTGCGGTCATTATGGTCCACGAGTTTGATGGGAGCTATGGTGACTTGATTGCCCTTGCAAGCGCTGGTTTCCTTGCCTTTGGGGCTGGTGCTTTGCCGTCTGGATGGCTTGGCGACCGATGGAGCCGGCCTGCAATGATGGCCGTCTTTTTCATCGGTCTTGGCGCTGCGGTCGTGCTGACCGGCCTTGCCGATAGCCGCTTAAGCATTACCATCGGGTTGTTTTTCATCGGGCTTTTTGGGTCGATTTATCACCCAATTGGGATTGCAATGGTAGCCGCCGGCGGCGGCGAAAAGATTGGCCAGCGCCTCGGCATCAACGGTGTCTGGGGCAATATGGGGGTGGCATTTTCACCCCTAGCGGCCATCTGGTTGGCGGAGAGCTTTGGCTGGCGGATGGTGTTTTTCATTCCGGGGGCAATCATTTTCGCAACCGGCCTCGCCTGGCTATGGCATTGTCGTAATTCGGCCGAGACAGTGGCGGCAGCGACCCGCGGCAACGCCA
>QCEM01000007.1 GCA_003280605.1 SAR116 cluster bacterium AG-355-O21
TGCGCTCGCCGATGCCGGTGTGGCCCCGGACGATATCGATGCTATTTATGTCGGTCAATTTGGCCGCTTTGAACGCCAGGAATTTACCTCAAGCTTGGTTCTCCAAGCAGCTGATGCGTTCCGTTTTAAGCCATCAACACGGGTTGAAAATGCCTGTGCCACAGGTTCCGCAGCGGTCCACCAAGCAGCCAATTATATCGACGCCAAACGGGGCCGGATGGTGCTCGTCGTCGGGGTTGAAAAAATGACCGCACTGCGCGGTGTTGAGGTTGGCGAAACTTTGCTGACGGCAAGCTATCTGAAAGAAGAAGGTGATACCGAGGGCGGCTTTGCCGGGGTTTTTGGCCAAATTGCCCAGCAGTATTATCAACGTTACGGCGATCAGACCGACGCTTTGGCGATGATTGCTGCAAAAAATCATAAAAACGGCTGTGCCAATCCTTGGGCGCAGATGCGTAAGGATTTTGGCTATGAATTTTGCCGGACGGAATCTGACAAAAACCCGATTGTTGCAGGGCCGTTAAAGCGGACCGATTGCTCGCTTGTATCGGACGGGGCCGCGGCTGTTGTAATGGCCGATGTTGAAACGGCGTTATCGATGAGCAAGGCCGTTGCTATTCGCGCCCATGCCCATGTGAATGATTATCTGCCGCTCTCTAAACGCGACATCATTCAGTTTGAAGGGTGCCAACAAGCCTGGCGGCAAGCCTTGCAAAGCGCCAATTTGACCCTTGATGACCTGGATTTCGTCGAGACTCACGACTGCTTCACGATTGCCGAGTTGATCGAGTACGAAGCCATGGGGTTGACCGCCCCAGGTCAAGGCGCAACGGCGATTGCTGAAGGCTGGACACAGAAGGACGGTAAATTGCCGATCAATCCTTCCGGTGGCCTCAAAGCCAAAGGCCATCCGATCGGCGCAACCGGCGTCTCAATGCATGTGCTGACAGCGATGCAATTGCGCGGTGAGGCAGGGGACATGCAAATCCCTGGTGCCAAGCTTGGCGGTATTTTCAATATGGGCGGTGCGGCGGTTGCCAATTACGTCTCAATTCTGGAGCCGATTAAGTAGGCACCGGCAACAAGCCAGACGGCAACGCCTGCAAAAAACCCTCAGGTCACGGCGTGACCTGGGGGCTTTAAGACCATTGCCGCCATCGCCGAACAGAATGCTGCAGTCATGCTCGATGGCGCAGCCCGCGCCACCTTGCGGCGCTTAGGCGACGCCAATCTGCCGGCGGCGCCCGATCAGTAACCACAAGGCAATCCCGAAATTTAAGAGGTTCCAGGCAATACCGTTTAAAAAGGCCATTTGATATGAGCCGGTCAGGTCATAGATTTCCCCAGACATCCAACCGCCAATTGCCATGCCGACGATTGTCGCCATCAGCACCAAACTGACTTTTGAGGCCGCTTCACGGGCCGGAAAATAATCCCGCACGATCAAGGCATAGCTGGGCACGATACCGCCCTGGGCAAGGCCAAAGAAGGCCGACACCAGATACAACGACACCAGACCGTCAAAAGGTAAGTAAAACAGCAACGCCAAAGTTTGCAGAAATGAGCCAAGAAGTAAGGTGCGCAGGCCGCCGATACGATCGGCAATCACCCCCGAGACAAGCCGGCTGACAATCCCAAAACCAAGCATCACAGCCAACATCTGAGCCCCCAGGGCCGGACCGAAACCAAGGTCAACACAATAGGCCACGATATGCACCTGCGGCATGGCCATGGCGATACAGCAAGCAAGCCCGGCAACCACCAACAGAATCTGCAACCGCCGCGAGCGGCCTTTGTCACCTGCGGTATTTTCATCTTCGCTGCGCACTTCGGCACTATCCTGCCGCGGTGACGGCCGACGCATAAGTAATGTCAGCGGGATCATTGTGAGAATGCAAAACACCCCCACCACCACATGCGCTTGCCGCCACCCAATTTCCTCGACCAAATACTGCAAAATGGGCGGCCAAATCGTCCCCGATAGATAATTGCCGCTGGCCACAATCGCCACCGCGATCCCACGCCGCCGCTGAAACCACAGCGACAGATCACCAACCAATGGGCCAAAGGTAGCCGAGCTGCCGAGCATGCCGATCAAGACGGCTTGGGCAAGCACAAATTGCCAGAACGAGGTCGCCGTGGCGGCGGCTAAATAGCCGACGCAAATCATCACCGCACCAAAAATGATCGGCCGGCAAACCCCTAACCGATCGGCCACACGGCCCATCAAAATACCGCCACAAGCAAAGCCAATCATGGTCGCGGTATAGGCGAGAGACACCTCGCCACGATCAACCCCGAACTCCTCTTGGATGGCCGGCAAAATGACCACGGCGGACCACAAGCCGATGCCACCAATCGTGGCCAAGGTGAGTGAAACCAAAAGCCGATACCAGGCATAAGGCCCGTCAATATCAGCTGCATCACCGGCGGCAATCTGCGGCATGTTCATTTAAACTTTATTTAGGAGGGTTTATGCATCGTAACTAATCAGTGATGTGAACGGGATGTCCAACGCAGCCCGGCCATTTAGGAAACTAAGCTCCATAATACACGCCGCACCAACAACCTCACCACCGACTTTACGAACCAGGTCGACAGCCGCGCGCATGGTCCCGCCGGTGGCCAAAAGGTCATCCAAAATAACAACCCGTTGGCCAGGGCTGATCGCGCCTTCCTGAACTTCAACAATATCCGACCCGTATTCGAGATCGTATCGCAACGGCACTGTCTTGCCCGGCAGCTTACCCTGCTTACGGACCATCTGAAAACCCAGCCCCAGTTGCATCGCCAAAGGCGCGGCCACAAGAAAGCCCCGGGATTCAATACCAATCAGAATGTCTGGTTGAAAGTCGTTGACTGCCTCGGCCAGGCGCTGGACCGTTACCTTCCAGGCCGAAGGATCTGCTAGAAGCGTGGAAATATCATAAAATAAAATGCCTGCTTTGGGAAAATCTGGCACTTCGCGAATATATGCCTTCAGGTCCATGACCACCACCTATGTGAAACGTTGCCCGCATGGGTTTAACGTTTGTCAAAGGTGGTGGCCAGGAATTTGATTGCCGCCAGCTGCGGCCTTGCGATCATTCGGCCGCGACCTTATTGCCGGCGCTTTGGCCACCGAATTGCCGCCGCAGATCGCTTAGGCCACGACCTAAGGCGGCGAAGGTTGCTTTGATCAAGCCGGCAAAAACCTGCCCGCGGATCTGATGTGCCCGGCGCATGCCGGCGCGGATGGTTGCGTCATCGATGGTGGTTTGGGTTAAGTCAAAATCATTGGTCATTTCTGTTTTCCTCATGTTTGCGTCTTTCGATGACATATAATTTGCTTTAAAATTTGACTAAAACAACAGATTATATCTCAAAAATGACTTGAGGTTTTCTCATGCATCAAGCTTTACCGGCGCTTAACGCTTTACGGGCCTTTGAGGCAGCCGCGCGCCATCTCAGCATGTCGAAGGCGGCAGCGGAGCTGTTTGTCAGCCCCAGCGCCTTAAGCCATCAAATTCGCGGATTAGAAGCGTTTCTGGATGTTAAATTATTTGACCGCAAGGGACGTCAGATCGTTCTTACCACTGCCGGCAAACAGCTTTATCCCGGCCTGCGACTTGGTTTTGGGCAGATCCTTGACGCCGTTGAAGGGCTGCGGGCCTTAGACACAAGTCATGTTCTTGTGGTCAGCACACCACCAGGGTTTGCCGCCAAATGGTTGGCACCGCGGCTGTACCGGTTCTCCAGTGCCAATACCGACATTGACACCCGGTTGTCCTCATCCATGGTGCAGTCAAATTTTCAAAGTGACGGGGTTCACATATCAATCCGTAATCTGCCCGACAGTGCGCCGCGGGCCGATGAGCTGACCTATGAAAAATTGATTGATATCGACTATATCGCCGTTTGCAGTCCACGTATCCTCGGCAATGGCGGCGACGGCCCGGATTACAGCTTGCTGCAGCGGTTGCCGCTGATCCATGACGAAACCCTTAGCGGCCGCAGTGACATTCTGCGCTGGCAGGAATTTCTCGAGGCCATTGGCCATCGTCGGGCAGATGTTGACCGCGGCCTCCGCTTCAATGTCGCCGATCATGCGCTAGATGCCGCCGTCGAGGGCGCCGGGCTGCTTTTGACTCACGCACTTTTAGCCCATGATGATATCCGCACCGGTCGCTTGGTGATGCCCCTGCCGGACCGCTGCGAGGTCCGCCGCGCCTATCATCTGGTCTACCCCACGGCCAATGCCGGGATGCCGAAGTTAGTCGCCTTTCGGAAATGGATTTTGGCGGAAATGGGCGCCACCGCAGCGCGAATGATCGCGCCGCCGGCACGCGACCCGACATTCGGCGGATAACCGACGGCGGTCGCCGGCATGACGGCCACCACCACCAACACCGCCGCCACCATCCAATGCTCACAGCGGTAAGGCGGTTTTATAGACAACCTGTTTCAAGGCAAAACTTGAGCGGATACTGGCAACCCCTGGCACGCGGGTAAGCTGATCCATCAAAAAGCGCTCATATGCGGCCAGATCCGCCGCCACCACACGCAGCATATAATCAGCATCGCCTGTCATCAGATAACATTCCATGACCTCCGGCCAACCAGCCACCGCCGCCTCAAAAGTTCGCAGTGCATCTTCAACCTGTCGCTCTAAAGAAACATGTAAAAAAACACTTACCGGCAGGCCAACGGCGTTCTGGTCAAGCAAGGTCACGTGATTGGCGATGACCCCAAGGTCTTGCAACTTTCGGACCCGCCGAAGACAGGGTGATTGCGACAAGCCGACCTGTTCTGCAAGCTCAACATTGCTGATCCGAGCGTCACTTTGCATCACACGTAAAATACGTAGATCTATCGCGTCTAAGTCACTCATAAATAGATTCCACCTGTAAACGGGTAAAATTGGCAGGATATGCTAATTTTGACGTATTTTTTAACAACAACGCAAGAACTTACGTTTTCGGTAATGCTATCGTAGGGACGGTCCAATCATAGGGAAGCACGACATGGCCCATACCACAGCTGCGAACGACATCGGCAATGCCATATCGCGTTTACCGTCCGCCGATGACTTACATTGCCTGCAGAAGTTGGAGCGAAAGGTTTTATGGCTGTCCAGTTGGATTGTGCATAACGCCAATCATGAACGACCAGGCGATGACCAATTAAAAGTCGGTGGCCATCAAGCGTCCTGCGCCTCGATTAACACCTTGGCAACGGCCTTATACTTCCATGAACTCTCCTCCCGCGACCGAGTCGCCGTGAAACCTCATGCCAGCCCGATTTTCCATGCCATTCAATATTTGCTTGGCCAGCAAAGCCGCGACAAGCTTGAGAATTTTCGCTCCTTAGACGGCGCCCAAGCCTATCCGTCGCGCACCAAAGACAGTGATGACGTTGATTTTTCCACCGGCTCGGTCGGTCTTGGGGTGGCGATGACCAGCTTCACCAGCTTGGTACAAGACTACATCCATGCCCATCAATGGGGCCACAATAGCGATGGCCGGATGATCGCGTTGGTCGGTGACGGTGAGCTTGATGAAGGCAATATCTACGAAGCGTTGCTGGAAGGTTGGAAACATGACCTGCGCAACACATGGTGGGTGATCGACTATAACCGGCAAAGCCTTGACGGTGTTGTCTCCGAAGGTTTGCGCGAACGTATCGATGATATTTTCAGCTCCATGGGCTGGCAGGTTGTGACCATCAAATATGGCCACAAGCTCACCGCCGCTTTTGCGCAACCCGGCGGCGATCGACTGCGCCAGTGGATTGATGAATGCCCGAATGATTTATATGCCGCGCTCTGTTTCCAAGGGGGCAGCGCGTGGCGGGAACACCTTAACCGCGATCTGGCCGACTCACCGCCAACAATTGCCATCATTAAGCAATGCGATGACGACCAGTTAGCCGAATTGATGACCAATCTCGGCGGCCATGATTTAACCGCCGTTATCGAGGCTTTTGCCGGCATTGATCATGACCGCCCGGTATGTTTCGTGGCCTATACGGTGAAGGGATACGGCCTGCCGCTGGCTGGGCACAAAGACAATCACGCCGGTCTTATGACACCGGCGCAAATCGACGCCTTGCGCACACAAATGAATGTTCAAACCGGCGAAGAATGGGAAAAATTTGCAGGCTTAGAGCTTGGTGCCGAACGCTTGCAGCGGTTCCTCACGGCCAACCGCTTCAGTGCCGACGGGGCCCGGCGCTACAACGCACCGACAATCCCCGTGCCGGAAAGCCTGCCTTTCGATGCCGCCCGTGAAGCTTCAACACAGGAAGGTTTTGGCCGCATTTTGCACCTTTTGGGGCGCGGTGACAGCCCCTTGGCAGACCGCATCATCACCACCTCGCCAGATGTGACCGTGTCAACCAACCTCGGTGGCTGGGTCAATCAGCGGGGTCTATTTGCCCGTAATCCACATGCCGATACGTTTCGCATTCGGCACATTCCATCGGCACAAAAATGGGAACGTTCCGAGCGCGGCCAACACTTGGAGCTTGGCATTGCAGAAAATAATCTTTTCATTGCGCTCGCGGCCATGGGGCTATCGCATTCGCTGTTTGGGGAGCGGTTAATCCCCATCGGCACTGTTTATGATCCGTTTATTCAGCGCGGTCTGGATGCCCTCAACTACGCTTGCTATCAAGACGCGCGCTTCATGTTGGTTGCCACCCCCTCAGGGGTTAGCCTGGCGCCGGAAGGGGGTGCCCATCAGTCAGTGGGCACACCGATGATCGGCATGGCGCAGGACGGCTTGGCGGCATTTGAACCTGCCTTTGTTGATGAGCTTGCCGAAATCATGCGGTGGTCATTTGATTATATGCAACGTGACAGCAATGCTGCCGATGACGGCGATTGGCCGCGCGACCAAAGCGGCGGCTCGGTCTATCTGCGCTTATCGACTCGCAAACTTGAGCAAATCCAGCGACCGTTTGATGACGATATTCAACACGGCACCGTCATGGGCGGTTATTGGCTGCGTCGGCCAGGCCCAAATTGCGAAGTTGTGATTGCTTACCAAGGGGCCGTGGCGCCGGAGGCCATTCACGCCGCCGGCCTCATTGGTGAAGACCGCCGTGACATTGGGGTTTTAGCTGTCACCTCAGCTGACCGTCTGTCAGCCCATTGGCATGCTGCCCAACGAGCCCGCCGCAATGGCGATCACAGCGCAATGTCACATGTCGAAAAACTGCTGGCACCCTTACCCAGGCAAACAGGTTTGGTGACGGTGATTGATGGCTACCCGACAACCTTGTCATGGCTTGGCGGGGTTTATGGACATCGGGTCCAACCGCTTGGCATCGATCATTTTGGGCAATCAGGGACGCTTGATCAGGTTTATCGTCGCTACGAAATTGATGCCGCTGCAATCATTCAGGCGGCGCAGGACGTTTTTGTCTCGCGGCCTATTTTCCGAGCCAGCCCAGTATAAGATTAAAAACGGACAATTTGCCGCGCTTGGGGAGTTGACCCGGGCCCTATTCCGGCCCAATTTGATCCATAGACGGGCAGCGTTCGCTGCTCCCTCCGCAGACCTTTTCTGGAGTTGATCCTATGGCGCCCGACGACGCAGCTTCGCTATTCTCTGTTGATAAATATGGTATTGGGCAATCGGTTAGCCGAATGGAAGACCCGACGTTGCTGACCGGAAAAGGCCGCTACACCGATGACATTAACTCGCCAGGCCAAGCCCATGGAGTGATGGTGCGCAGTCAAATCGCCCATGGCGTCATCAACAGCATTGATCTGGACGGCGCCCGCGAGATGCCAGGTGTGCTTGCCGTCTACACCATTGAAGATATGGACGCCGCCGGTTACCGCAACTTGCAGTGCGGGGCGGTAGCTACCAATCGCGACGGCACGCCGATGCACAAACCATCGCGGCCAACGCTGGCCCGTGGCCGGGTTCGTCATGTGGGTGATCCAATCGCCTTTGTGGTCGCGGAAACCCGCGTCCAAGCGCGCGATGCAGCGGAAGCTATCTATGTCGATATCACGCAATTGGCAGCGGTCACTGACCCGCTTGCCGCCGTAGCTCCGGACGCCGAGCAAATTTGGCCGGAGGCGGCCAATAACATCGCCCTCGACTTCCATTTCGGCGATGCCGATGCGGTTGCCAAAGCGTTCACCGACGCAGCCCATGTGACCCGACTTGAGCTGGTCAACAACCGCGTCGTGGTCAGCGCCATGGAACCGCGTGTGGCGGTGGTTGAATTTGATGCGGCCGCTGAAAAGTGGACAGTACATGCAGGCTGCCAAGGCGTCTTCGGGCTGCATAACGGCCTTGCAGCATTGATGAATGTTGCCCCCGAACAAGTTCGTGTCCTGACCGGAAATGTTGGCGGCTCATTTGGAATGAAGGGCGCACCTTACCCGGAATATGCACCGATGATGCATGCTGCCCGCCACCTTGGCCGGGCCATCAAATGGCGCGACGAACGCTCCGAAAGCTTTCTTTCTGACCATCAAGGCCGGGCCAGTCACGCGGCCGTCGAGCTGGCGCTTGATCACGATGGCCGCTTCCGCGCCGTGCGTGTCGTCACCCATGCCGACATGGGTGCTTATCTGACCGCCGTCGCCGTCAATCCGCAAACCGGCAACATGGTGAAAAATATCACCAGCTTGTATCAAATTCCCCTGCTGGAGGTGATCACCAAATGTGTTTTCACGACCACAACGCCAACAGGTCCATATCGCGGCGCCGGGCGACCGGAAGCAAACTATTACATGGAACGCTTGATTGACACGGCGGCACGCGAGATGGGGCTTGACCGGATTGAGCTGCGCCGACTGAACGCAATTCCGCCATCGGCGATCCCGTACAACGCCGTCTCCGGGATGGTTTACGATAGCGGTGATTTTCCGGCCATCATCGAGCGCACTTTGAAGGCTGCCGACTGGGACGGCTATGCCGAGCGGGCCGCTGAAAGCGCCGCTAAGGGATTGCTGCGCGGCCGCGGATTTTGTTCATATCTGGAAGTCACAGGGCCACCGGCAACCGAGATGGGTGGGATCCGCTTTGACAACGACGGCGGGGTTACCATCGTCACCGGCACCCTCGACTACGGGCAAGGCCATTTGACCTCGTTTGCACAAATTTTGTCGAACCGTTTGGCGATCCCATTGGACCGTGTGCGACTGCTTCAGGGAGATAGCGACGAACTGATTGCCGGCGGCGGCACCGGTGGTTCCAAATCGGCCATCAGCAGCGGCAATGCCATTGACGAGGCAGCCATTGCCGTCATCGAAAAAGGCCGCCAAGCGGCTGCCCATGTGCTGGAAGCCGCCAGCGCTGACATTGAGTTTAGCAATGGGCAGTTTGAAATCGCCGGCACCGACCGGCGGATCGCCCTGCTTGACCTGGCAAGCGAATTACGCCGGGGCGCGGCCCTGCCGGCCGACGTGCCGGATAGCTTGGATGTTGAACTCACCAATGAAGCAGGACCCTCGGCATTTCCCAATGGCGCGCATGTCGCCGAGGTCGAGATTGATCCTGATACCGGCGTGGTCAGTATTGCCAAATACACGGCGGTTGATGATTTTGGCGTCATCCTCAATCCGATGATTGTTGAGGGACAAGTCCATGGCGGCGTTGCCCAAGGCCTCGGACAAGCGCTGATGGAACAGGTTGTCTTTGATGATCAAGGCCAGCCGTTGACAGGCTCGTATATGGATTATGCGATGCCGCGTGCAGATCTTATGCCGCCGATTGACTTAAGCTTTCACTCGGTGCCGGCAACCAGCAATAAGCTCGGCGTTAAAGGCTGCGGCGAAGCAGGCTGCTCGGGGTCCATTGGCTCGGTGATGAATGCCATTGTTGACGCCCTTGCTGAGCACGGCATTGAGCACATCGACATGCCGGCAACACCGGAACGGGTGTGGCAAGCTTTGCAAAATAGCAAACAAGCATGACGACAACTCGTTGATTGTTTATATTACTTCCAACGAGGCAAGGAGAGGCGTGATGAACAATCAAATTAGAGATGTTGAAATTGTCGAAGTCGGCACCCGTGACGGGTTGCAAAACGCCAAAGGCGTGATGTCAACCGCAGCAAAAAAAGCCTGGGTTGACCAGGCTGTGGCAGCAGGTTTCCCAGAGCTGGAAGTGTGCTCATTTGTGTCCCCAAAATTAATGCCGGCGATGCATGATTCCCCGGAAATCACCGATTATGCGGTTGCCATTGACGGCTTAACGGTGTCGGTCTTAGCGCCCAATCTGCGCGGCGCGCAAAACGCTGCGGCACATCGTCCCGACAAAATCGTCATGCCGATCTCGGTCAGCCGCAGTCACTGCCTCTCGAATATTCGAAAAACCCCCGAAGAAGCAGTTGAAGATCTCCGTGCCATTGCTGAATTTCGTGCCGGCCTGCCGGCCGATGATCAATTCATTCTGGAAGTTGGCCTGTCAACCGCCTTTGGGTGCACGATGGAGGGTCAAGTGAGCGATGATGACATCATCCGTTTGGGGCTGATGTGTTTGGAAGCCGGTGCTGATGAAGTGGCACCATCGGATACGGTTGGCTATGCCAATCCGGCGCAGGTGACGCGTGTTTACAAACGCTGTTTTGAAGAATTTGGCGTCAAACAAACCGGCGGGGCGCATTTCCACAATACCCGCGGCCTTGGTATTGCCAATTGTCTGGCCGCCTTTGAGGTTGGTATCAAATCATTTGATACCTCGCTGGCCGGCCTCGGCGGTTGCCCGTTTGCACCTGGTGCGAGCGGCAATGTGGTGACCGAAGACCTGGTCTTTATGTTTGAAGCCATGGGCGTGCGGACAGGCATCGATATTGATGCCATGATGGCCTGCCGGCCGATCATCGCCGAGGCCCTGCCGGAAGACATGCTCTATGGCCATCTCTACGAAGCTGGCCTTCCAAAGGGGCATGACGGTGGATTGGTTGCCGCAGCTGAATAACCATTTGAACCGCGCGGCGCTCTGTGACCGCGCGGTCGCAACTTCCATTTAGGATCAAAGGTGCAGCGTCGCATGTCTCCAATTAGCCGACTGCTGCGTTATAAGTTGATCGTGCCGATTCTTCGGGGTCGGCGCAAGGCGCAGTCGACGGCCCGCGGGGCCGCCGTTGGCCTGGCCGTCTGCATGACCCCTACCGTTGGCGTGCAAATGATTGCGGTGACAGCCATTTGGCTGATGCTAAAAGCCTTGAAGCCAAGCTGGGGATTTAATTTATTTGTTGCCTGCGCCTGGACTTGGGTGTCCAATGTGATCACCATCGGCCCGTTTTACTATGTGTTTTTGATCACCGGTCAATTCATGCTTGGCGGCTGGGACGCAACCACAGGCTTTGCAAATTTTAAAGATGACCTGGCGCGGGTGCTGGCAATTGAGACAGAGGGCATCGAATGGCTATGGATCTATTCCTTCGAGTTTTTTAATTTATGGGGTGTTCCAATGTTCATCGGCTCGGTGCCATGGGCCATCCTGGCCGCCTGGCTCGGGTACTATGGCAGTCTGCGTTTTCTGGAAAAATTCAGGTCTACGCAGCGCCACAAACTGGTGAAAGACACCGAGACTTAACACATCTGCGGCCATCAGCCATTGCCTGCCGGACTGTTTTGGTCGCAGACTTGTCATTGGGCGGCCGTCACCGGCGCTGCCGCGATAACAAAATAAGGGGGCCACATGACCGATCGCTATGCCGCCTACACGCGCCTAGACATCGATTATCCAGCTGAACGTGTCCTGCGCATCACCTTTAACAGACCGGAAACCTATAACTCGGTTGACCAAGAAACCCATGGCCAACTCACCCATATTTGGCGCGACATCGATGCTGATCCAGACATTGCGGTGGTGATCGTGACAGGCGCTGGAAAGGCGTTCTCGGCAGGTGGCGATTTTGAGATGATCGAAAATATCATCGCCAATGAAACCGACCGATTGAACACTTGGAAAGAAGCACGCGACCTGGTCTACAACGTTATCAATTGTAACAAGCCGATCGTTTCCGCAATCAACGGCGTCGCTGTTGGTGCCGGGCTGGTGGTTGGTATTTTAGCGGATATCTCGATCGCCGGAAAATCTGCGAAAATCGTCGATGGCCATACCCGACTTGGCGTCGCTGCAGGTGATGTTGCCTGTGTGATCTGGCCGCTGTTATGCGGCATGGCAAAAGCTAAATATTATCTCATGACCTGTAAGCCTGTCTCCGGGCCGGAGGCCGAACGCATTGGCTTGGTGTCTCTATGTGTCGACGATCAGGAACTGCAAACAGTTGCCCTTGAAACCGCCGTTGAGCTTGCCAATGGTGCCCAAAGTGCAATTCGTTGGACAAAATATGCCCTCAACAACTGGCTGCGCCAAGCAGGTCCGATTTTTGATACCTCGACAGCGCTGGAAATCCTCGGTTTTACCGGCGATGAAGCACGCGAAGGATTAGCTGCACATCGTGAAAAACGGCCGCCGAATTTCCCCAAAGGCAGTCCGGTCTAACCAACGGAGTACGTCAATGCTCGGTGTCCAGGCCTATCAGTTTAACCATGCTTTAACCCGCAGCCCGGCCAAATCGGTGATTGACGGGCTACGGGCAGGTGACGGTCCCAACCCTGTTTTCAGCCATTTTCAGAGCCAACACCAGGCCTATCAAAAAGCCCTTGAAGACGCCGGCTTGATGGTGAATTGCCTCGCCGCAGATGAAGACTTTCCAGATTCCGTGTTTGTCGAAGACCCGGCCCTATGCATCGGCGGCAGCGTCATCTTGCTGAGCCCCGGCGCGCCATCACGGTATGGTGAAGCTGGCCGCCTGGCAGCGCATGGGCAGAGGTATTTTGACACCCTGATTGATCTGCGGCCGCGCCTTGCCGCTGGCGGGCGCATTGACGGCGGCGATATCTTGCTGACCGGTCGGGAAGCCTTGATCGGTTTATCGGTCCGCACCAACCAGGCCGGATTTGATGCTTTGGCCGCGGTTTTGCAGGATTTTTCGATTATCGCCCGACCGCTTGAGACCCCTGCCGACATTCTGCATTTCAAAAGTGACTGCGGGCTGCTTGATGCCGAGACCATCTTTTGCACCGAACAATTGGCCAAAAGCGATTGTTTCAAGGGTTACCGCGTGATCACGGCGCCGGCCGGCGATGAGCCGGCGGCAAATTTGATCCGGGTAAACGATTGGGTGTTGTTAGCCCATGGCCATCCACGATCTGCAGAATTATTGGACTACCACGATTATCAGGTTAAGCTGCTCGACATCAGTGAGGCGGCGAAGATTGATGGCGGCCTTTCCTGCATGTCACTGCGATATCATCGCCAATAAAATCAACGCGCTGTTTCAGCTGCACCAACAGGTAAAATTTGTAACGGGAGGGTTCCATGGATGCACCACGGACGCTAGTCGATAAAATTTGGGATCAACATGTGATTGCCGACCTTGGCGATGGCGTAGATCTGCTGCATGTTGACCGGCATTTGCTGCATGACTTAAGCGGCGCACGGGCGCTCGCGGAGGTGCGTGACAAGGGCCATAAAGTCCATAGCCCGCAATTAACCATCTCAACCCCCGATCACACCATTTCAACAGCGACCGGGCGGCGCGAAGATTCCACCGAAAATAGCCGCAAGCTGGCAACCTTGCTGCGCACCCAATCAGATGTGCATGGGATCGCACATTTCCCTGTCGGCGATCCACGCCAGGGGATCGTGCATGTGGTTGGCCCGGAGCTTGGCTTTACCCTGCCAGGCTGCCTGCTGGTATGCGGTGACAGCCACACCAGCACTCATGGGGCCCTTGGGGCGTTGGCTTGGGGCATCGGCTCGAGCGAGGTTGTGCACGTGCTGGCAACGCAAACAGTCCGCCAACGGCGGCCCAAGCGGATGCGGATAAACGTCAATGGTAATCTTGGTCCAGGGGTGACCGCCAAAGATTTGATTTTGCATATTATCGGCCGCTTAGGAGTCGATGCCGGCACTGGTTACGCTGTTGAATATGCCGGTAACACCATTACCGGACTGAGCATCGAAGAACGGATGACGATTTGTAATCTATCGATCGAATTTGGTGCCCGCATGGGGCTGATCGCACCTGATGCTACCACCCTCGCCTATCTTCAGGGTAAAGCCTTTGCACCAAAAGCTGCCGACTGGGACGCAGCGACCGCTGCCTGGGCAGAATTGGCCACTGACCCTGATGCTGTGTTTGATCACGAAGAGCAGATCAACGCCGCAGATATCGCCCCACAAATCACCTGGGGAACCAGCCCTGAGCATACTGTGGCTATTGATCAAAAAATCCCTGCGTTGGCGCAAATCGTCGATCCGATCAAACGCTCGCTTGCCGAAGCTGCGCTCAGCTATCAAGGCTTAAGCGCCGGAAGCAGCATTGCCGGCACGCCTGTCGACTGGGTATTTGTTGGCAGTTGCACCAATGGTCGGTTAAGCGATCTGGAAGCTGCCGCTGAAATTGCCAAGGGCCGGCAGGTCGCAAAAGGTGTGACGGCACGCATCGTGCCTGGCTCCATGGCGGTGAAAAAAGCTGCCGAAGAAAAAGGCTTGGATCGCATTTTCACTGCTGCCGGCTTTGAGTGGCGGGAGCCAGGCTGCGCCCAATGTGTTTCCACCAATGGTGAATATGTGCCACCCGGTGCCCGCTGCGTGTCCACCTCAAACCGGAATTTTGTGGGCCGCCAAGGCCCCGGCGCACGGACCCATTTAGCCAGTCCTGCAATGGCTGCCGCCGCCGCCATCGCCGGACACATCACTGATTCCCGCAAAATCTAATCGCCAGGACCCAAAGCAATGGAAAAACTTCAACAAATTGATGGTGTCGCGGCGCCCCTGATGCGGGCCAATATCGACACCGATATTATCACCCCCGGAAAACGCATTGCGACCACAGAACGCGAGAAAATGGGAGAGATCGCGTTCGAGCCGTTGCGCTTTAACGACGATGGCAGCGAAAACCCTGATTTCGTCCTCAATCAGGACCGTTATCGGGATGCACAGGTGCTTATTACCGGCCCAAACTTTGGCTGCGGCAGTTCCCGAGAAACCGCTGTCTGGGCCTTGCGTGGTTTGGGCATTCGCTGCGTCATCGGTGAAAGCTTTGGTGATATTTTTTATAATAATTGCTTTCAGAATTCGGTTTTGCCGGTCCGGTTGAGCGCTGAGGAAATTGCTGAGCTGGCCACGGAAGTCGGCCCGGACCGTAATAACTTGAGCGTGCAAATCGATGTTGCCGCCAAGACCATCACGGCACCGTCCGGGCGGGTGATGCATTTTGAGCTTGCGCCAGACCGCCAGCAGGCTTTGCTGCAAGGCCTCGATGATATTGCGCAAACCTTGCAGCATGCTGAGGCAATCGCCAAATTCCAAGCCAATGATCGCACGTCTCGGTCGTGGATACATGCCACCCCGTGGCAGTCAAACCCGTCTGCGGAGGCGTGAGCGATGAGTAGCAGCAACACAAAATCTGTCGTCATCCTGCCAGGTGACGGCATTGGCCCGGAAGTTATCGCCCAGGCCCGCCGAGTCCTTGCCTGGGCCAGTGATCAAAGCAGTGTTGCCCTCAGCTTAAGCGACCGCCATTACGGCTTAGAGAGCTATCAGCGCAGCGGCGAAGTGCTCACCGCGGAAACCTTAGCCGATGTGCTGGCCGCCGACGCGGTGCTGTTCGGCGCCTCAGGTACCAATGATCACAATGACATTCCGCGAGACGTCAAACGCCGCGGCAGCTTGCTGCGTATGCGCAAAGAAATGGATGTTTTTGCCAACCTCAGACCTGTGCGCATGCCTGATGCCTTGCTTGATGTCTCGCCGTTGGCGGGCGGCCGCGCCCGCGGCATTGATCTGATCTTCGTGCGTGAATTGACCAGCGGACTGTACTTCGGGCAACCAAAGTTAATCGAAGATTTACCCGATGGCAGCCAACGCGGTGTTGATACGCAAAGCTATACAACCCCGGAAATTGCCCGAGTGGCCGAGTTTGCCTTGGAACTGGCCCGCAGCCGTAGCGGTAAGCTGCACTCGGTTGATAAATCTAATGTCATGGAGTCCGGCCGACTTTGGCGACAAGTGGTCACCGATGTGCATCGCAACGGACATGACGATATCGCCCTCAACCATATCCTCGGCGATAATTGCGGCATGCAATTGGTCATCAATCCTGGGCAATTTGATGTCATCCTGGCCGACAACATGTTTGGTGATATCCTCTCGGATGTGGCCGGTGGGGTTCTTGGCTCGCTTGGCATGTTGCCGTCGGCATCGCTCTCCGCAGCTGATGCTAGCGGTCGACGGAAATCATTTTTTGAACCGGTGCACGGCAGCGCCCCGGACATTGCCGGGAAAGGTATTGCCAATCCCTTGGCGGCGATCCAGTCGGTTGCAATGATGTTGCGGTTGGTCTTGGACGCCCCGGAACTGGCCGACCGTGTTGACGGCGCCATCGATCAGGTTTTGGCGCGCGGCGTGCGAACCGCCGATATCGCTGTCCCCGGCAGCATCCCTGCCACTACGGTTGAGGTTGGTGATGCGGTGCTGGCGGCCTTGACCAAAGACTAAGTCTGGCCGTCCTCCGGGCGGCCACGCCAGGCGTCGTATTCTGCTTGAGTTGCCGCATCCGGGGGATACAGACCAAGTGTTTTCCGGCCCGCCTCAACCTGCTGCTGGACCCACGCTTCAAAGCGTTCTTGGTCAATCGCCGCGGCGGCAACGTCAGCTGCCAACGCAGCCGGCACCACCACCACACCGTCGCCGTCAGCGACAATAATGTCATCTGGGATGACCGTCACATTACCGCAGCCGACCGCCACCTGCAGGTCACCGCCAACATGTTCACCCAAACTGGCCGGGGCGGCACTGCCGGCACACCAAACCGGCAATCCGGTCGCGGCAACACCACTGCCGTCACGGACCGCGCCATCGGTCACTAACGCAGCGACACCGCGATATTTCAGTCGCGCCGCCAGAATGTCGCCGACGACGCCGGCGCTGGTCACACCACGCGCTTCAATCACCAAAACCGAATCGGCGGGCGCTTCTTCGATCACTCGCCGCGGGCCATAACCTAGTACAGCTAACACCGCTGGATCGGCCAAATCTTCCCGCAACGGTAAAAACCGCAGGGTATAGGCCGGGCCAACCAGCCGCCCCTGATCGCCTACCAACGGCTTCACCCCCGCCATGGCGACCCGTCGGATGCCGCGCTTCAGCAGCTGCAGGGACAATGTCGCCGTGCTGACCTGGGTCAGCAGAGATTTAATTTCCGGGTCCATAGCAGCGGGCCTTTTTTCCAACAGCTAATCGAGATAACCTGCAACCTTACCCTGAAGTAACCCAAAAAAGCGAGCCTGCCCAATGAGTGAGTTACCCGGAAACCAGTTAAATGGCGGCGCCGCCATGGTCGCTATGCTGCAAGCGCATGGTGCTGATCATATCTTTGGTCTCTGCGGTGATACCAGCCTGCCGTTCTATGACGCATTGTTTCAAATCGGCGGTAAGATAAATCATGTGCTGACACGTGATGAACGTTCTGCCGCGTATATGGCCGATTGCTACGCGCGCGTGACCAACCGTGTCGGGGTTTGCGAAGGCCCCAGCGGCGGCGGCGCAACCTACATTTTGCCGGGTGTGGTTGAGGCCAATGAAAGTTCCATACCGATCTTATCGATTACCACCGATATCTCGGTGTCAGCCCGCGGTCGCTATGCGTTAACTGAGCTTGATCAAGGGGCTTTATTTCAACCACTGACAAAGTGGAACAAGGTTCTTGATAACGCCGCCGAAATTCCCGCCACCTTGCGGGCGGCGTTCCGTAATTTATCAACCGGCCGGCCAGGCGCCGGGCATATCGGCCTGCCTTTCGACGTCCAGCGCGGCGCCGTTGACGAGAATGATATTTGGGCCGATCCAAACCATGGCCAGTTCCCAAGTTGGCCGGTCGGCGCCGATCCTGATGCGGCGGCGGCGGCGGCAGCGGCCCTGCTATCGGCGAAGTCACCGCTGATCATCGTTGGCGGCGGCGTGGTAATCTCTGCGGCGCAAGCCAGCTTGCAAACTTTGGCGGAAGCTTTAGATGCACCTGTTGCAACCACCATCAGCGGTCAAGGGGCGATTGCCGAAGATCATCCGTTGGCGGTTGGTGTGGTTGGCAGTAATGGCGGCGTCATTGAAACCCGCGAATTGGTTGAAGCCGCCGACCTGGTGTTTTTCGTCAGCTGCCGGGCCGGTTCGGTCACCACCGAACGCTGGCGCTACCCAGCTGCCGGTAAAACCCGGATCGTCCATCTGGATAGTGATCCAGGGGTGATCGGCGCCAACTATCCAACCGAGGTCGCAGTGGTTGCCGATGCCCGTCTTGGCCTTGATGCCATTGTTGCCGCCATCGGTAGCGCCACCCGCAGCAGTGATGCCGCAAGCCGCATTGCGGCGGCTAAAAAACGCAAGTTCGATGGCTTTAACGAATTGGCGTTTTCAGATGCAACGCCGATTCGTCCCGAGCGTGTCATTGCCAGCTTACAGCGCAATTTACCGGCCGATGCCGTGATCGTAGCGGACCCAGGCACACCTTGCCCATATGTCTCAGGTTATTATGAATTTCTTGAACCTGGCCGGCATTTCATTTCCAACCGCGCCCACGGCGCACTTGGGTATTCAATGTCGGGAGCCGTCGGTGCGCAGCTTGGCCGCCCGAATGCCATGGTTGTCGCCTTAATGGGTGACGGTAGCTTTGGGTTTACCGCCGGCGAGCTTGAAACCATTGTCCGCCTTGGGGTTCCGATCACCATGGTGGTGTTTTCAAACAGTGTTTTTGGATGGATTAAAGCCGGTCAAAGAGCCGGCTTTGGTGAACGCTATTTCTCGGTTGATTTTAACCGCACCGATCACGCCAAGGTCGCCGAAGCCTTTGGTGTCAAAGCCTGGACGGTCGCGGATCCAAATGATTTGGATGCGACCTTAAAAGCAGCTTTGGCCCATGACGGCCCAAGCCTGGTTGATATTATTGCCCAGCCGCTGAATGAGGCGCGGGCCCCTGTTTCTGAATGGATCGCCTAACCGGCATTATCATTATTTTTTTCAAAGGAGTGCAAAATGGCTGACCATTTATTAATCGATATCGCTGACGGCGTTGCCACTTTAACCATGAACCGGCCGGAAATGCGTAACGCCCTGTCAGAGGAAATGCGCGAGACAATGTCGGCCTTCTTGGATGCGCACCGCGATGACCCGGATGTGCGCTGCATTGTTTTGAAAGGTGCCGGCAGCCATTTCATGGCAGGCGGCGACGTGAAGAGCTTTGCCGAGTTTGCGCAGGAAATGACACCGGTTGAACGCCGGACGTATTTTGAAAAACGGATTCATAATGGTCACCGGATGATCCTACAATTGCGCGACCAACCGCAACCTGTGATTTCCGCCATTCGCGGTGCAGCAGCTGGTTTTGGAGTGTCATTGGCACTTGCGGCGGATCTGTCACTTGCCGCTGAAGATGCTTTTTTCACCCTTGCCTATGTGCATATCGGGACCAGCCCCGACGGCTCCTCCAGTTATTTCTTGCCGCGTGCGGTCGGTTTGAAAAAAGCGATGGAAATCGCCCTGTTAGGTGACCGCTTTGATGCCGCCGAAGCAGCACGCCTAGGGTTGATAAACAGGGTCGTGGCGACCGCCGATCTTGACGGCGAGGTTGATAAACTGGCCCGCCGGCTGGTCAATGGCCCAGCAACCGCCTTGAAAAACATCAAGCGCTTGGTGCATGCATCTTTGGAGAATGATGTTGATCGGCAATTACGGATGGAAGCGGAAACTTTCGCTGCCTGTTCCATGACCGCCGATTGGGCCGAGGGCGTCACCGCCTTCACCGAGAAGCGTAAACCTGCTTTCGGTGAAGGCTAAGGGCGTCGGTTAGGTAACATTGCTCATGACAATGGTTCCGGAGGCGGCGAACATGCCGCCAACGCCGTGAACCACCGAAATTTCGGCATCTTTGATTTGCGCGGGCGAGGTCCCGCGCATTTGCCGCACGCCTTCTTGTAAAGCGTACATGCCATACATCCCGGAATGCATATAAGACAGCCCGCCG
The DNA here is from genome assembly GCA_003280605.1 of SAR116 cluster bacterium AG-355-O21. Lineage (GTDB taxonomy): Bacteria > Pseudomonadota > Alphaproteobacteria > Thalassobaculales > Thalassobaculaceae > TMED26. The sequence goes on from QCEM01000007.1 coordinate 20,044, forward strand.
CCATTGGTATTGAGCGGCAATTGGCCGCCGGGGCGGGTGTTGCCGTCGGCGATAAAAGCGCCTGCTTCACCGCGGCCGACAAAGCCAAGATCCTCGAGGCCATAGAGCGGCAAATGCGCAAAGGCGTCATAGATCATCAGGTGATCAACATCACCATGGCTGATGCCAGCATTTTCAAAGGCTGTCGCACCGGCAACACGGAAGGCCTGCGAGCTGGTGAAATCAGCCATTTGACTAATTAAGGGTGTCTCCGCACTTTCCCCCGTGCCACGAATATAAACAGGCTTGTTTGGAAAATCTTTGGCCCGCTCGGCAGAGGTCATAATCAACGCCCCGCCGCCATCGGTGACAAGGCAGCACATCAACAGCCGAAAGGGATAGCAGATCATTTTTGAGCCGAGAACGTCGTCAACGGTGATGGGATCCCGGAAGCTGGCGCGGGGATGGAAGCCGGCCCATTCCCGCTGCACCACCGCAACCGAGGCCAGCTGCTCCTCCGTTAGGCCATAATCAGCCATATAGCGCATCACCGGAATAGTGAACATGGTCGGCGGCCGAGAGACGCCGTAAGGTTGTTCAAACTGCATTTGAAACAACGACGGAAAAATTGGACTGCCATGACGGCCAATCCAATGGCGGCCACTTTCCCCATGGGTGATCAGGGCGGTTGTGCACAAGCCTGCTTCGATGGCCGCTGCCGCATGGCGGACATGCAGCATGAACGAACAACCACCAACCGACGTGCCGTCAACCCAGGTCGGGGTAATACCCATGTAATGGGCCAGTTCAACAGCGTTATGACCAGCGGTCGCAACACCATCAATATCGTTGATGGTCAGACCACAATCGGCCAACGCGTTGAGCGCTGAATCAGCATGAATTTGAATTTGCGACATATTGGGCAGCTTGCCCATATTGGTCGATTCCGCAGCACCGACGATCGCTGTAGCATTACGTTTCATAATCTTACGCCCTTCCGTCAGGATGCCGGCTTGAATTGCGGCAAGGTGATCTCATCGTTCAACGTCTCGAAGGTGACCTCTAACGGCATATCAATTTTCAAAGCCTCAGGGGTTTGCGGACAACCGACAATATTGCTCATCAAACGCGGCCCTTCATCTAACTCGACCACCGCAATCGCAAACGGCGGCTCAAAACCGGGCGTCGGCAAATGGTTGATGACATAGCTGAACAATCGACCGCGACCGGACGCTTTCATAACCACCACGTCACGCGACCCGCATTCCGGGCAGAAGGGGCGCGGCGGGAAATATACTTTGCCGCAGGAATTGCAGCTTTGCAGGCGAAGCTCACCTATTTTGGCGCCATCCCAATAATGTTGGGTTTCGGGGGTTGGTGTTGGAATAACGCGGCCATCGCTACTCATTTATCGTCTCCTCGGATGATCAATTCAGGGTCAAATGCGGTTAACTAGGGTCTGCCAGGGCACCCTTGGCTTTCAGCGCCGCAATATCTGCGTCAGCAAAACCCCATGCGGATAAAACCTCATCATTATGTTCACCGGCAAAGGCCGGCGATGATTGAATTTCCGGGGTTGTCCGGCTAAAGCGCGGGGCCGGGGCGGGTTGCAACACATCATCTGCATGGATGAAGGTTTGCCGGGCGGCAATATGCGGATGGTCAAGCACCTCATCCATGGCCATAACCGGGGCAAAGCAAATATCGGTATCACCCATGATCTCGGTCCATTCGGCACGGCTTTTGGTTTTAAAAATATCCACCAGCTTTTGTTTCAACGCCGGCCAACCTTCCGGCGTCCATTGGTCATCCCACTCGGCGCCGTCCAGGCCAAGCGTTTGCCGCAAAAGCGCGTAGAATTGCGGTTCAATCGAGCCGATGCAGATCCAGTTGCCATCGGCGCATTCATAACTGCCATAGAAATGCGCGCCGCCATCAAGCCAATTTTCGCCACGCGGTCGATTGGGCCAGCGACCAACACCCTTGGCGGAATAAATACCTGCCATCAACGCTGCGGCACCATCCACCATGGCGGCGTCAACCACCTGTCCTTTGCCCGAGCTTTTGGCTTCAAGCAGTCCGCAAACCATCCCAAAGGCGAGCATCATGCCGCCGCCGCCAAAATCCCCAACCAAGTTTAACGGCGGCACCGGGCCGCGTTCTTGGTCGCCAATGGAATCCAGCGCACCTGTTAATGCGATATAGTTAATGTCGTGTCCGGCACGCTTTGCCAGTGGTCCGTCCTGACCCCAGCCGGTCATCCGGCCAAACACCAGGCGCGGATTACGGGCGAGGCAAACCTCCGGCCCCAAGCCTAAGCGCTCCATCACCCCTGGACGGAAGCCCTCAACCAAGCCGTCGGCATTTTCAATCAGCTTTAAAACCGCCTCAACGGCGGCCGGGTTTTTCAAATCTAAGGCAATCGATTTACGGCCACGATTAAGGACCGCACCACGGCTTGACCCGCCGAGCGCATTGCCGCCGGGGCGGTCAACGCGGATGATTTCTGCACCCATATCAGCCAGCATCATGCAGCCGTGTGGAGCCGGGCCAATACCCACCATTTCAATAATTTTCAGGCCTTTTAAGGGTCCCATATTAACCTCCCATATTGCCGTTATTGCGGCTTGCGCTCATTTTCGGCAGCAATCAAGTTACGCTTGATGACGTTTAAGGTATCGACCAGCGCATCGATTTGGTGTTCATCCAGGCCGGCCAAACTTATCTCGTTAAGGCTATCGACCCGGCGTTGCATTTGCCGGCGCACATCAACAACTTTTTCCGTCAGCCAAACCCGATTGGCGCGCCGATCGTTTTCGTCTTGCGACCGCCGCACCCAGCCGGCAGCTTCCAAACGGTCAATAATGCCGCCCAATGACACCCGCCCAAGATCCAATCTTTTCGCAAGTTCTGCCTGTGTTAAACCGTCGTCACGATACAGAAACCCAAGCACCACCCACTGCGCACGGGTAATCCCCAACGGCTTCATCATCTGGTCAAACGAGGTGCTGCGCAATCGCGCTACATCATGCAGTAAAAAGCCAAGATGGTAATCTGGATCACGCTGTGAGCGGGCCATCGATATCCAACCGCCGCCTAGTTGGCGACAACAGCCTTGCCATTATTCAGGACCACCTGATCCCGTTCCAAGACCCGCGCCCGAAACGATACCACCTCGCCGTCACGCCAAATTTCGGTGCGAATGGTCTCCCCTGGGTAAACAGGTGCTGAAAACCGCAACCCTAAGCTTTTAAAACGACTTGGATCATAATCACAGCAGGTCTTGAGAATCGCATGCCCGGCCACACCGAGGCTACACAAACCATGCAAAATTGGTGCTTTAAACCCTGCTGCCGCCGCCACCGCCGGATCAGCATGCAGGGGATTTGGATCACCTGACAGCCGATAGATTAAGGCTGCCTGCGGCAGTACCGGCAGGTCACAAAACCCATCCGGGGCCGAATCCGGCAAGCTGTGAACAGGGCGTGTCGGCCCGGTTGGGCCGCCGAAACCGCCATCTGCGCGTGCAAAGGTTGTCGAGTATAACGTCGCCACCTTGGTCCCGCTGGTCTTTTCCACAAGTGTGCGTTGCTGGTAAAGCAAAGCCCCCTTATCCGCGCCCTTGTCGATGATTTCAGTTATTTTAGTCTCGGCAACCATGGTGGCCGCCGGCGGTACCGGTGCATGCAGGACAATTTCCTGCTCACCATGCAGGACTTTTTGCCAGCTGATCCCGCTGTTCGGATCGCGGGCCCAGAAGCCCGGCCCGGCAAGCACCACCGCCATGGTCGGCAAAGCTGCAAAACCTGCCGCTTCTTCAAACACATAACGCAGTTGATCGGTATCTAAGGGATCAGCGCCGAGGCCCAAGCCAAGGGCATAAAGAATACTGTCCTTCGCGGTATAGGTCTGTTCAACCTGACCAAACGGCCAGTTCATCAGTTTATCGTAATCGATTGCCATCGGCGCTCTCCGGTGTCGCTTTGTCGTCGTTAGTCGCTTAAATCGGATCCCAGCTGAAAACGTCTTGGGAGCGATCAAGCGGATAGAAGCTGCCTTTGAAAGCAGGGAATGCCGTGTTGACAACAGCTTCCGGGTTCCAACCTTCGGCCGTATGCACCGAACGGATCGGCCGCGACTGACCCATTAAGTAGATCTCATTATTCCGGACCGCAAAAATTTGACCCGATACTTCTTTGCCGGCATCGGAACCAAGAGCAACGGCTAACGGTGCGATCTTTGCCGGCGTCATCGCTTTCAGTTTATCGACGCGGGCGCGCTGGGTTTCATCGGCAATCGGAATGGTGCCGATCATGCGGCTCCAAGCGAAGGGAGAAATACAGTTCGAGGTCACACCAAAACGCGACATATCCAGCGCGATTGACTTGGATAAGCCAACAATCCCTAATTTGGCCGCAGCATAATTTGCTTGCCCAAAGTTGCCGATCAAGCCCGAGGTGGAGGTGAAATGGATAAAACAACCACTGCCTTTTTCGCGGAAATGAGTCGCCGCCGCCCGGCTTACGTTGAAGCTGCCCTTCAAATGCACATTGATCACGGCATCCCAGTCATCTTCGGTCATTTTGTGGAAAATAACATCGCGTAGAATCCCGGCGTTATTGACCACAATATCCAGGCCGCCGAACTGATCAATTGCTTGCGCGACCATCGCTTCACCGACCGCAAACTCGGAAACACTGCCAAAGTTGGCCTCAGCTTCGCCGCCCGCATCACGAATTTCCTTAACCACTTCCATGGCCGGCACCTGGTCCGCGCCTTCACCTTTTTCCGTGCCACCAAGATCATTAACAATGACTTTCGCGCCGTTTGCCGCCATCATGATGGCCATATCGCGGCCAATCCCCCGGCCAGCGCCTGTGATCAAAGCTACTTTGCCGTCAAGCAATTTGCCCTCGCTCATCTCTACCCCCCGATTTTTAAACCACACCATAATTTGTGTGGTTGTTGCGAATTAGTAAGCATGCGTACTATAAGAAGGTATCCGAGTTTGTCACCTCAAATCTGGCTTCCAAAATCGTCCGAATTAACCACAGGGAGATGTCACGATCATGTTTGCACGCAGTGTTTTTTCTGAAGAGCATGAAGTTTTCCGGCAATCCGTTCGGCGCTTTTGCGAAACCGAAATCGCCCCCCATCACGCAGAGTGGGAGCATAACGGCGCCGTCAGCCGAGAGGTCTGGTTAAAGGCAGGCGAGCAGGGCTTATTATGTTGCTCTGTGCCGGAAGAATTTGGCGGCCCCGGCGGTGATTTTTTAATGTCGGCGATTGTGGTTGAAGAATTATCGCGGATTGGCGCCACCGGCCCAGGTTTTTATCTGCATTCCGAAATTGTCGCCCCTTATCTAGTTCATTACGGCACCGAAGACCAACAGCGCGAGTGGCTGCCCAAAATGGTGCGCGGCGAAACCATTGGTGCCGTCGCGATGTCGGAACCGGCCGCCGGTTCCGACCTGCAGGGGATCAAGACCACAGCGATCCGCGATGGTGATGATCTGGTTATCAATGGCTCCAAGGTATTTATTACCAATGGACAATTATCTGACCTGGTCATCGTTGTCGCCAAGACCGATCCCAATGCCGGCGCCAAAGGCACCAGTCTGGTCCTGGTGGAACGCGGCCGCGAAGGCTTCAACCGTGGCCGTAATTTGGAAAAGATCGGCTGGAAGGCACAAGATACCTCAGAGCTGTTTTTTGACAATGTGCGGGTCCCGGTCACCAATCTTCTGGGCGGCGAGAATCGTGGTTTCATTCAGCTGGTAGAGCAGTTACCACAGGAGCGTTTGCTGGTTTCCATGCGCGCCGCAACAGCCATTGAGACGGCCCTGGAATGGACCGTCAAATATACCAGCGACCGCAAAGCCTTTGGTAAATCAATCGCCGAGTTTCAAAACACCCGTTTCAAATTGGCCGAAGTGAAAGCCAAAGCAACCATGATGCGGGTTTTCATCGACCATTGCATCCAGCAGCACATGGACGGTGAATTAGACGCTACCGATGCCGCCATCGCCAAACTACAAAGCACCGAGATGCTCAGTGACGTCCTTGATGAATGCCTGCAATTGCATGGTGGCTATGGCTATATGTGGGAATATCCGATCGCCCGCGCGTGGGCCGATGCGCGGATGTCACGTATTGCCGGTGGCACCAGTGAAATCATGAAGGAAATTATTGGCCGTTCACTGTTTGCATAGGCGCAAGGGGTTTTCCGATGGATGACTACGCACAACTGCACCCCGGTGCCTTTGCCGCCCGAACGCCGGACCGGCCGGCGGTCATTATGGCCAATGGCGGCCGGGTGATTAGCTTCAGCGAATATGAAGCCCTATCGAACCAATGTGCGCATCTGTTGCGGCAACTGGGATTGGTGCGCGGCGACAGACTTGCGATTTTCATGGAAAACCACCCGCTTTACCTGCCTCTGACTTGGGGTGGTATGCGCGCCGGCTTGCGGGTGACGGCGATCGCAACCCACCTTAGCGCCGCTGAAATTGACTATATTTTAGACGATAGCGCAGCACGTGCGCTATTCACCAGCGCCGCCAAAGCTAATATTGCCGGCACCTTGGTCGCCGCAACAGTTGCGCCGGCAGCACGCTTCATGCTCGATGGTTCGATTGCCGGTTTTGGTGATCTTGACCAGGCCCTTGCGGCCCAACCCATAACGCCGATCGCCAATCAATCTGAAGGGGTTGAGATGTTGTATTCCTCCGGCACCACCGGGCGGCCCAAAGGCGTCAAAAAAGTCTTACCCGAGCTGCCGTTTGGCGAGCCTGCCAATTGGCATCGTGAGATGATGGCGCTCTATGGTGTGGATGAAAATGCTATTTACCTGTCGCCGGCGCCGCTTTATCACGCCGCACCGCTGATGTTTAACATCCGCAACAATCGCTTTGGCGGCACCTCGGTGATCATGGAGAAGTTTGACGCCGAACAGGCTTTAGCTCTGATCGAAAAATATAAAATCACCCATAGCCAATGGGTGCCGACGCATTTCATTCGCATGTTGCGCCTTGCCGCCGAAATTCGCGGTAAATACGATCTATCCAGTCATAAGGTCGCGGTCCATGCAGCCGCCCCCTGCCCAATTGATGTGAAACGGCAGATGATTGAATGGTGGGGACCGATCATTCGTGAATATTATGCTGGTTCCGAAGGCAATGGCTATGTCGCGATTGACAGCCATCACTGGCTTCAGCGCCCCGGCTCCGTGGGCAAAGCCCTGATTGGCACCTTGCGAATTTGTGATGAAGACGGTGCGGAGGTGCCGACCGGCACCCCAGGCACCGTTTATTTTGAGGGTGGACCGGTTTTTGATTATCACAATGACCCGGAAAAAACCGCGCAATCGCGTCATCCAAAAGGCTGGAGCACGCTGGGCGACGTTGGGTATGTTGATGCCGACGGGTATTTATTTTTAACCGACCGGCGCGCCTTCACGATCATCTCCGGCGGCGTCAATATCTACCCCCAGGAATGTGAAAATCTGCTCACCGGCCATCCCCGGGTGATGGATGCAGCCGTCATTGGCGTGCCGAACGCAGAGTTCGGCGAAGAGGTAAAAGCCGTGGTCCAGCCTGTTGATATGGGCGACGCAAACGCTGATCTGGAAGCCGAGCTTATGGCCTATTGCCGGCAGCACTTAAGCCATGTCAAATGCCCTCGGACAATCGATTTTGTTGAAAAACTGCCTCGACAAGAAAACGGCAAGCTCTATAAACAAAAGCTCCGCGACACCTATTGGGTTGGCCACGCAAACCAAATCGTTTAACTTTTTCAACGTATAATAATATTTTTGCGGTGCTGCCGAGACGGATGCATTTTTTTGCCGTAAACTACCATTCGGTGAAAATGACATGCTGCTCTTGGAATGCATAAAATCCTGAGAAAGTTTAAACGCGAGCATAAGTCGAGTGCCGAATTGCTAAATATATTCGAGCATCAAATCGATTTGATTGCTGCCGCCGAGCATCCTGATATCGACATTGTCGACGGGGTGATTGAGTATTTCGCAAGCTTTTTGCTGCATGTGCACCACCCCAAAGAAGAAATCGTCTTAGCGGCCTTAAAGGCGCGGGTGGCAGATGAAATTGCCGAATTGTCGGCGATCAACAACGAGCATTTCGCCTTTCACCAACGCATTCACAACTTCGCCGAGACGGTTCGGGGGGGGGGTTGGGAGAAGGCTCATTGGTGATGGAACGCCAAGCTTTTGTTGATTTAGCGCATGAGTTCATAGACCTGGAGCGCGCCCATATGGCGTTGGAGGAAAAAGTTTTTTTCCCGCTCGCCCGTGAATGCCTGACGGCGGAAGATTGGCAGGCCATTGAGGCTAGCATCGCCGCCGACCCGGCCTTCAAGCCGGCGGTGAACCGCCGCCATGCCCAGCTGCGTCGAGAAATTCGTGTCTGGCAAAAAGAAAACGACGGTTAATCAACAACAATCAAAGCATCAACCACCGTCACACCTGCGCCGTCAGCATGCACGATCACAGGGTTAAGATCGATTTCGGCAAGATGATCACGGTGGCCAACCGCCAAGGTTCCAAGATCAACAATTAATTGGATCAGCGCCGCCCGGTCCGCTGCCGGCTGGCCGCGATAGCCGGCAAGCAAATCCGCCAGCCGGCTTTCGGCCAGTAAAGCTGCGGCATCGGCTGGGGAAATCGGCAGTGGCGCGGTGCGGGTATCATCGACCAATTCTGCCAACACGCCCCCTGGCCCAACCGTCACCATCGGCCCAAAGGTCGGATCTCGGTAAACCCCGACGATGACCTCAACGCCAGGGGCGGCCATCGCTTGCACCAAAACCCCATCGACCTGGATCGCTGCGGCATCAGCAGTCTGCATAAGTTTTTCAAACTGCCGGCTCACGGCCACATCACCGATGACATTCAGCGCCAACAAGCCAACATCACTTTTGTGCGCCAGGTCCCTTGCCTGCCCTTTCAACGCGACGGCACCGTCAATCTTGGCCGCTGCCGCGACGGCCGCATCGGCGGTCCGCGCCAAGCTGCCTTCGGCGATCGCCAAACCGTGTTGCCGCAGCCAGTCATGTGCCTGGTATTCAGCCAGCGGGCCAGGGTCTGTCAAAGCTGCCGGGCGGGCCACGGGCGGGACCGGAACGGCACTTTGGAAAGCCTTTCGCCGACAGCCATAATCATAAAGCGCACGCGCCGCTGCGGCGCAGTTAAGTGGGTTGGTGAACAGCGGAAACCCCGAACTGGTCAACACCTCGACAGCGGTTGGATGTGGCACCGTATAGGACCAGAAAAAAACCGGCTTATCGGTCGCGGCACGGACAGCTTGCAAGGCGCTGCGATCTTCTTCAATCCGTCCCGGCAAACGTGCCGAGGCGACAGCGATCACACTGCCAATGCCCGGGGCATGGCGTAACAGTTCAACCAGCCCGGCATAGCCAAGGTGATGGATCGCCTGGGCCGTCGCATCAACAGGGTTGTGCGAGCTGCCATAGGCCGGCAAATGGGCGTCAACAGACCTGCGCGTGGCCGCATCTAAAACCGGCACATCCAGGCCGGCCGCAGCGGCGTTATCGGCCATCCAGCCACCGGCACCGCCTGAGGCGGTGAAAATCGCGGTGCTGGCATTGGCCGGCAATAGATCACCCATGAAGGCAAACCCGGCGGCCAGATCAACGGCCTGTTCAGGGGTTTCCGCCTCGATGATGGCATAATGCCGGAACATCGCCCGATAACTGCCATGGGCACCAGCAAGGGCGGCAGTGTGGGACAGGGCAGCACGTTCACCTGCTGCCGACTTACCAACTTTGACGGCAATAATCGGCTTGCCGGCGCGCAGGGCCTTTTCGGCGGCACGCCGAAACACGGCGGCGGTTTTTACATTTTCTAAAAACAGGATGAAAACATCTGCTTCGTCCTGATCAACCAACCATTCAACCAGCTCGAAACTTTCGACCTGCGCTTCATTGCCCGTGGTGACCACATGGCTAAAGCGCAGCCGCTTTGCCCGTCCTTGATCCAAAAATGAAAATCCGACACCGCCTGACTGGCCGATCACGGCAACACGGCCACTCCGCGAGCCTGCGGGCGGGTCAAGCGCACCATCAAGGTCAACAACCGGCGAAAAAGTCGGGGCCAGTTTGCTTTGTAAATTCGCAAACCCTTCAGAATTGGGGCCAATAATCAGCATCCCGGAACGCGCTGCAATGGCCGCAATTTCGGCTTGCAAGTCGCGCCCCCCAGCGCTGCTTTCTTCTGCAAATCCGGAGGTAATAATTTGCGCCGCCTTGACCCCTTTGGCGGCACAATCATCAAGCACTGCCGGCACATGCGGTGCCGGCACGATGATGATCGCCATATCCACGTCGCCAGGCACCTCAGATACGCTGGCATATGCTTTCCGGCCGGCCACCTCGGCGGCGCTGCGACTGATCGGGATAAGTTCGGCAGCAAAGTCATGGCGATCCATGACCGCAATGAGCCGCCCGCGCAGCGACGACATATCATCGCTGGCCCCAACAACCGCAAACCGGCGCGGCTGCAACAAGGCCCCAAAATCACGCTGGGGCAGGTCGGATGCGCCTGTCACAACAGCTTAACGCAGGCCTAACCCACGGGCGATAATGCCGCGCAAAATCTCCGTCGTACCGCCTTGGATGGTGAGTTTCGGTGCAATCAACAAATTGCTGGTGAGCGCCATTTCAAAGCGGCTGCAAGCCGCTGGATCATTGTCGATCAGGCTGCCGAGATCCCGGCAAATCCCCGGCAGTTTCTGCATCCAAACCGTGCCGAGATCCTTGACGATTGAGGCCTCTAAAACAGGTTCTTTGCCTGCCGCCAACATGCCGGCAACCGAAATTGACATTCGCCGCATGGTGAACAACTGCGCCACCAATCGGCCAAGACCTTCAGCGGCCCGAGAATCTGGACTTGGGCCAACCAAATTGACCAATTCGATCAACACCGCGATGGTTTCTAAGAAACGCTCGGGTCCGGAACGCTCATAGGCAAGTTCCGCCGTCGCCTGCGCCCAGGCATTATCTTCTTCGCCAAGCAGATGGTTGGCCGGCATGTCGACGTCTTCAAAAACCACCTCATTGAAGTCGTGATCACCATTTGGCCAGAAGATCGGCCGCACGTTGATGCCGGGCTTTTTCATATCGACCAAAAACTGCGTCAAGCCATGACGGCGGTTTTCTTTGGTTGGCGGTGAGGTGCGGAATAAGCCGATCATATAATCAGCTTCATGCGCCGCAGTGGTCCACACTTTCGTGCCGTTTAAGCGCCACCCTTCATTGGTCCGCTCGGCGCGCGCTTTAGCGGCGAAGAGATCGGAACCTGAGTCAGGCTCGCTCATGCCGATCGCAAACGTGCACTCACCAGCGATAATCCGGGGCAGCACATCACGCTTTAAAGCTTCATCACCATATTTCAAAATCACTGGTCCGCTTTGCCGGTCGGCGGTGAAATAAACTTGGCTTGGGGCCCGCGCCACCAAGAATTCCTCGGTGATCACATAACGTTCCAGAAAGCTGCGCTCTTGACCGCCATATTCCTTTGGCCAGGTCAGGCCGATCCAGCCCTTGGCAGCGACCTTACGTGAAAATTCATGGTCAAAACCGCGCCGCGACGGACGGTCCAGATGATCGCTGTTCTCGGCCAAGAAGGCTCGAACTTCGCTGCGCAAATCCTCGGCAGCGTCTGGCAAACGAATGGGATCAAATTGAATGGCTTGGCTCATTATCTTAGCTCCGGTTTTGCTTTAAGCAGCAGTAATAGTTTTCCAAAAAGCGTCGCCGCCTTGGGCAGCAAAATGTCGTCCCAGGCGCTCCGCCCACTGGGCCTCACGACCGAATTGATCGCGCCAGGCCCACATCCGTTGGACGTAACGGTGCAGCGGGTGATCAGCGGTAAAACCAATTGCCCCGTGAACCTGGTGGGCAATCAAGCCGCCTTCGTTGACGGCCTCACCGGCGCGAATTTTCGCACTGGCGATGTCCACAAAGGCTGCCGACGGACGGTTCGCTTGCTCCAGCGCAAAAGCCGCCGATGCGGCAGCCGCAACCACCGCCGCCGTTTCCTCGGCAAGCCGGGCCAGTAAATGCTGAACCGCTTGAAATTTAGCGATCGGACGACCAAACGCGATACGATCTTGTGAATAGCTGACGCACATCTTCAGGGCGCCTTCAAAGGCACCGGCCACAGCCATTGCCGCCATCGCCGCCCCAAGCAGTTCAAGCTCATCATGCTCCAGATCAACGGCCGCTGCCGATATCGCCGGCACGGCATTCAGCGTGACGGTATCAAAGCTGTCACCGGCCGCATCGACGCCGGGCTCAATGCCGACATTGTCTAGTGCCACCAATGCCGCTGTCGGGCCTGCGGTACCGTCGGCCAAAACAGCGAGGAACTGCGCATGTTCGGCAAAAGCGACAGCCGATAAGCGGCCACTTACACGGCCTTCGGCATCGATGCTGACGGCAGCACCATTGCTGGCCGATGAGACTGTCATGATGCCCTCAGGTAAGGCGATATTGGCACGGTCCAACAACCACACCGCCAATAAATGTGGCACCAACGGCAGGGCCACCGCATGGGCCCCTGCAACGCGAATGATCTCGAAGGTATCGGCAACCGACAAGGCGGCCCCACCGGCAGCTTCGCTGGCCCAAGCGCGTGTTAACCCGCCCTCGTCCAAGGCTTGCCAAAGACTATCGCGCCAAGCTTCATCCTTGGCATTGATAATCGTCTGTGGGTCACCCAAATCTTCAAAGATTTTGCGGGTGGTATCGACGATGATGTCTGTCATTTCGCTCATAAAAGGGGCTCCATCCCTTGTCGTGGTAACTGCTCTTGCCCTACGGCAGACGGCAAGACCTGCGTCAGCGGCCCTGGAAGTTTGGCACCCGGCGCTCGGAGGTGGCCTTCACGCCTTCGCGAAAGTCCTCCGTCGCCTGTAACCATTGTTGTTGTTTTAATTCATGTGCGGTGGCGGCCGCAACCCGCTCCGCCAGACCTGCACGCAAGGTATCCCGGGTGGCAACAACCGCCAGCGGTGCATTGGTGGCAATTTCGCGGGCCAGCTCAATGGCGGTCGCACGCACGTCGGCCAGCGGCACCAACATATCTGCCATGCCCATCTCAACAGCTTCTTCGCCTTTAAAGCGGCGGCTGGTGTAAAACACCATCGAGGCTTTTTGCCTGCCGATCAGCTCCGGCAAGGTGGTGGTCAAACCAAATCCGGGATGAAACCCAAGGCGGGTAAAGTTTGCCGCAAACCGGCCTTCCGGGCACGTGACACGAAAATCAGCCGAGATCGCCAAACCAAGGCCGCCACCAATTGCAGCCCCTTGCACGGCGGCAATAATCGGCTTGCGGCTGCTAAAGATGCGCACCGCTTCTTCATAGAGATGTGCGGTATTGCGATCACGGGTGTGCTGGGTGCCGGAGCCGTCGCCAAAATTGGCGCCCGCGCAGAATGACTTACCGGCGGAACACAGCACAATCGCCCGGCAATCACTGCGCTCGCCAAACACGTCACAAGCTGACGACAGCTGACTGATCAACTCGAAGTCGAAAAAATTATGTGGCGGTCGATTGATTTCCATCACCGCGACATTCTGATCGATGTCGATGTTTAATTCCGAGAAGTCGTTTATGGTTTTCATCTGTTGGCGTCCCTCACCTTCATATTTCTAATCTAGTGCATTGAGGTTGGTTTGGCGAGCCATCCGGCCAACCGAGAGAACACCGCCGCGGCGTCGTTCAAACCGTCAAAACGCAGCAGATCCTCGCACAACCCCTGGCTCTTTTCTGAGCCCAATTGTGGCTCCACCAAACTGTTGAATTTGGCCTGCAAACGGCGGTCCTGGTCCTTTAGATCGGTTGCCGGCACGCCAACATCGAATTGCTTTTCAAAGCGCCTACCGTCGTTGGTTTCGATGACGGCGCCGGCGAGCGTGAAAGGCCCGCCGTTCTCTTCAACCGTGACCTTACGTCGCAGATCAACCAAATCCGCGCGCACCGCATTGGCATCGCTGTAGGTCTCAATCTGCGCGGTATCATCCCCGGCGAGTGCAAAAGCGGCGGTGTGGCGGAGGCTAAATTTCGTTTGCAAGCCATCCTCAGGTTCCAAAATATGGCAAACTTTCAGATGCCCCGGGTCAACCGACAGCTTAACCGCTTTGATATCTGCCGCCGTCAACGAGGCCTCGGCGGCAATGTCGCGGCTCAGCTCAATGGTAGAATGGGTGAGATAGCAAGCGGCGTGATATTTGAACAGATTTTCACGGATATAAAAGTCACGCGGCGGCGCTGCCCGGGCAGCATCGGGATCAAAGTCATCGCTCATTGCATCGGCCAGGCCTTGAGCTGCTTCCAACATATCGCCGCGACCGGTAAATCCGCGCCCAGCCAAGCGCGCCGCGAGCAAGCCGCTACTCGCCGCTTTACCCACATGCAGCGGTTTACACATGGTCCCGAACTGCGATTTCAGCCCCGCCGCCTGGGTTGCAGCAATCCCAATTGCCGTCGCCATCTGATGCTGATCCAGGCCCAGCAACCGGCCGGCGCCAACGGCAGCGCCAACGGTGCCAATTGTGGCTGTAGAATGAAAGCCGCGACCATAATGGCCACCTTGAATGAGTCGTCCGATCCGACATTCGATCTCATAGCCGGCGACAAAGGCCGTCAATAAATCCATGCCACTGGTCGGTTGCGCACTTGCCAGCGCCAAAAGCGCGGTTGCGACAGGCACGGTCGGGTGACCGATCATGGCACTGTGCACATCATCGTAATCCAGCGCATGCGATGCCGCGCCATTCACCAAAGCTGATTGTTGCACCGTCGCCTTGCGGCCATGACCAATGATCAAGGCTTGCGGATTACCACCCTCAACGGCGACCTCATCGTTTAGTATATCAACCAGCGGCTCGCCGGCACCAGCAATCGTCACGGCAAACCAGTCGAGCAGGCAATGGCGGGCCATGGTGATCGCATCAGGCGTCAAATCACTGGCCTTCAGGGTTGCAGCAGCATCTGCCAATTCAGCTGTTAAACCAGCACCGGCAGCAAGATTTTTCGTCGACATGAGGACCTCCATGACGAATGTCGGGAGAAGATAACGGCTAATCTTGGCGAAAAACCACCGCGACGTCCAGCAAGCTTGCACATACGCTTGTGTTGCGCGCCAATTGACCGCATCCAGAACCACTCTATAGTGCCCGCTGGAGAGCCATGAATTTGCTGAGGGGAAAGCTATGACGACAGATAAAATGTTGTCCGAAAAACGCGGCGCAATTGGCGTCATGACCTTTAATAACGTCGCCCGGCACAACGCCGTTTCGCTTGAGATGTGGGATGCTGCCGAGGAAATATTAAGTGATTTTATGGCAGATGATGCGATCCGCGTGATCGTCTTAACAGGCGCCGGCGGGAAAGCTTTTGTCTCGGGCGCGGATATTTCGAAATTTGAATCTGAGCGGGCCGCCGAAGAAGCCGTGACCTATTATAATCAGCGCACCAAGGCTGTTTATGAAGGCATTACCCATCTCAGCAAACCAACCATTGCCATGATTAACGGTTATTGCATCGGTGGTGGCTTGGCCTTGTCGCTGTGCTGCGACATTCGCATTTGCTCGCCAAAGTCGCGCTTCGGCCTGCCCGCAGCACGGCTTGGGTTGGGCTACCCGTTCCTGCGGGTAAAACAACTCATCGATACCATTGGCCCAGGGGCGGCCAAAGACATCGCTTTTTCGGCCCGCCGGATTGACGCCGATGATGCCCACCGGGTTGGCTTGGTTCAACAAATCGTCGATGAAGAAAATCTCGAAAGCCATGTCATGGACTATGCCGGCAGCATTGCCCAAAATGCGCCACTAACCTTGAAGGCCCTGAAGTTCGCAGCGATTCAGACCATGAAAGATCCGGCCGATCGGGCTTTGGACGAACTACAAGCGATGGTCGATGGCTGCTTTGCGTCGGAAGATTACGTGGAAGGCCGAACAGCGTTCATGGAAAAGCGCCCTGCCGACTTTAAGGGTCGCTAGGCAGACGGATCTTTTTTAACCATCGACCAATCGAGCGGCTCGCCAAATGTCAAATCGCGGGCCGCACGACAGCCCAGGACTCGATCTAATTCAACCGGCGGCAGACCGCGTCCGGGCCGAATTGAGCGAATGTTGGCGAGGCTAAGCACGGCCCCGGCCGGCACGTCCTGGACCACGTAAAGTGAGCGCCGCAGTTTCAGCATGTCCTGTTCTGCTGCTGTCGGCGCAAAGCTTGCCGCACCAAGGGCAGCGGCGGCACTGCGGCAATCCTGAACCAACCGCTTCAACTCTGCCGGTTCCAGCGAGAAATCACTGTCGACGCCACCGTCACTGCGCGCCAAGCAAAAATGCTTCTCAATAATCTGCGCACCGAGCGCCACGGCAGCTGTTGCAACTGTTGTGTCCGGGGTGTGATCCGATAAGCCAATCACACAGTCTAAGCGCCGCGCCAGCTCGCCAATGGTCGCCAGATTAGCTTCTTCAACCGGCGTCGGATACGCCGACACACAATGCAAAACAGCGATGTCACGTGCGCCTGCCGCGCGAGCAGTCTCAACTGCGGCGGAAATCTCCGGCCAGCTGGCCATGCCGGTTGAAATGATGATAGGCTTTCCAGCCGCCGCCACTTGCCGGATCAACGGCAAATCAACAATTTCCGGCGAGGCGATCTTATAGGCCGGTGCCTGCAGGCCTGCCAACAAGGCCAGCGCGCTGCGATCAAACGGCGCAGAGAAGACCGTAATCCCGATCTCGCGGCCATAGTCAAACAATGGTTGATGCCAGGACCAGGGTGTATGCGCCTGGGCATAAAGCTCATATAACCGCCGCCCAGCCCACAGCCCGCCTGCAATGGTAAATTCCGGGCCGTCATGGTCAATGGTGATGGTGTCAGCGGTATAGGTTTGCAGTTTCACCGCATCGGCACCGGCCTCCTGGGCAGCGCGTAGCAGTGCGAAAGCGCGGTCAATGTCACCATTATGATTGCCTGACATTTCGGCAATGATATATGGCGGCGCAGCGGTGCCGATCGGTCGTCCAGCGATGGAAAATGCCTGCGTCATAGCCAAAAGATTAGCAAGTTTGTCAGCGCTTAGCGAGGATTGCGGCAAGGATTTTTTCAGCTCCCTCGGCGCCGATCTGAAGCGTTGGTGGCGGCTGGTATTCAGCCGCGCAGACGGCCGACACGGCAGCAGCCATGGCGGCGCTATCCACATGCCGAAAGGCTGCCAAGCCGGCCTTTTGAAGGGCGCTTATATTGGCTTGTTGATTGTCAACAATCGCCGCCGTGACAATCGCCCGACCGGCCGCCAGCGCCTCCGTTACAGTGACGCCGGCAGCGCCGCAATACACCGTCGCCTGGGCCATTAACGCCGCCATATCGGCGCCGTGATGGACGGTAATCCGCCCCCCGCCAAGATCAACCGCATCGCGCACAGCAGCTGCCACAGCTAACAGCGGCGAGGTGACCAGATCAATTTCTAGCGGCTCAACCGCTAACAACGCGGTCGCTACCGCCGCGGCAATCTGGCCATCATCACTGGCACCAAAAGCGACAAGTGCACGCGCCGTGCTGGGACGCTCTTGGCGAAGTACGAAAAAGCCTGGATCAATCAGCCCATATTGTGGCCCTGCCAGAATCTGTGCTTGGCTAAGATGGCGGTAGTTAACAGTGTCGGCATTCAGGCCAGGGTTGACCAGCAGATCAACATCCAGAGGCCGGCTGGCGGTATCGTCAATTGCCGTTATGACCGCAAACTTTTTTCGCCAGGCGCGGAAGTGGTCGGCGTTGAAAATCTCGCCGTCGGCGATCAAGCCGTCGGCAGCCGGTAATTGGTGCCAATCGTCAACGGCAATGGGCGGCGGTAATCCGTCAGCAACCGCCACATGTTGCGCGCCGGAACTTACATGCAGCGCAACCGTAAAATCGCCGGCAAGCGCAGCCCGGGCCAGCACCTGCATCCGTCGTAAATGCCCAAGACCAATTTCAGGTCCGGCAGCTATGGCAAAACGCAACATCATCATGGTCACGAGTGTAGCTTGCGCGGGCGCTGCTGGCCACGTATCCTGCGGGTGTTTTCAAAAGGGCAGAAAGAAGCACTTATGAGCCAAGCGACACTTGCCGGACGACAGGTTCTGTTGGTGATTACAGGCGGCATTGCAGCTTATAAATCACTTGAATTGATTCGCCGATTGCGGGAGCGCGGCTGTGCGGTCCGCGCCGTCATGACGGCCGGTGCCTGCCAGTTTGTCACCCCCTTGTCGGTGCAAGCACTCAGCGAAGATAAGGTTTATAGCGAGCTATTCTCACTGACGGCAGAATCAGAGATGGGTCATATCCGCCTCAGCCGCGAAGCCGACCTTCTGGTGGTTGCGCCTGCGAGCGCTGATTTCATCGCCAAAATGGCCCATGGTGCAGCCGATGATTTAGCCTCAACGGTGATGTTGGCCTCCGACAAAGCTGTGTTAATGGCACCGGCAATGAATGCGCAAATGTGGGCTCATCCTGCCGTCCAAGCAAATGTTGCAACCCTGGCGGCACGTGGGATTCAGCAAATTGGTCCAGATGCGGGCGACCTTGCCTGCGGCGAAGTCGGCGCCGGTCGCATGGCCGAGCCAATGGCGATCTTGGCCGCCATCGAAGCGCAGTTAAGCGGCACCGATAGGCAACCCTTGGCCGGCCGTCATGCCTTGGTGACCAGCGGCCCGACCCATGAAGCCATCGATCCGGTGCGCTATATCGCCAATCGTTCCTCAGGCAAGCAAGGCCATGCGATTGCCGCCGCCCTGCAGCGGTTAGGTGCCAGAACAACCTTGGTGACCGGCCCAACCAGCCAACCTGACCCGACCGGGGTCGCCGTGCATCATATTGAAAGCGCTGTCGACATGCTGGCCGCCTGCCAAACCGCTTTGCCTGCGGATATCGCCGTTTGTGCCGCAGCGGTCGCTGATTGGCGGGTAAAATCACCGGCAACCGGTAAGATGAAAAAAACCGGCGACAATGAACCACCGTTGCTTGAACTGGTTGAAAACCCGGACATCCTTGCTTGCTTGTCTGCAGCCGGGCCGCTGCGTCCTGGATTGGTGGTCGGCTTTGCCGCCGAAACCGATACGGTGCTGGAACACGCAAACCTGAAACGCCAGCGCAAAGGCTGTGATTGGATCGTCGCCAATGATGTTGGTCCCAAAACGGGAACTTTCGGCGGCGATAACAATACGGTGCATTTAATCACGGAAGCCGAGAATGAAAGCTGGCAGCCCATGCAAAAAACCGCTGTAGCCAGCAAATTGGCGGCCCGCATTGCGGCGCATTTTGGAGATGATAATGACTGAGGTTAAGGTGACCCGCCTGCCCCATGGTGCTGATTTGCCCTTGCCCGCCTATCAAACTGCTGACAGCGCCGGGATGGATTTAATGGCCGCAATTGCGGCACCGGTAACATTAGCGCCCGGCGAACGCCGGCTGATCGCCACCGGCTTAGCGATTGCCCTGCCCTCAGGTTACGAGGCGCAAATCCGGCCACGCTCAGGGTTGGCTTTGCGTGACGGTATTTCCCAGGTCAACGCGCCGGGCACCATCGATGCCGATTATCGTGGTGAAATTGGCATTATCCTGATCAACCATGGCGACACGGCTTTTGAAATCACCCCTGGTATGCGCATTGCCCAAATGGTTGTTGCGCCCGTGGTTCGGGCCCATTGGCGGGAAGTTGACAGCCTTGATGAAACCGATCGTGGTGACAGCGGCTTTGGCTCCACAGGCACAGGTAAGGCCGCAGGTCATTCGTGATGGAGCTGACCGACGCCCAGTTTGAGCGCTATGCCCGCCATCTGATTCTTGATGAAGTCGGTGACGCCGGACAGGAAAAATTGTTGCAGGCCCGGGTCTTGGTTGTTGGTGCCGGCGGCCTTGGGGCACCGATGTTGCTGTATCTGGCAGCCGCCGGTGTCGGCACCATTGGCATCATCGATGATGATCATGTTGACCTGTCAAATTTACAGCGCCAAGTCATCCACATGACCGAGCGCGTTGGCAGCGCGAAAACACAGTCGGCGGCCGCAACCATTGCAGCCGTCAACCCGGACATTGTTGTTGAGCAGCACGCCACCCGCCTGACGGCCGACAATGTTATGGCCTTAATTAATGATTATGACGTGATTGCAGATGGCTCCGACAATTTCAGTACCCGCTATTTGCTGAATGACGCCTGCCACCTGGCCGGAAAAACTTTGGTTGCAGGCGCATTGCTGCGCTTTGAAGGCCAACTTTCAACCTTTCGCAGCGGCGTGAGCGGCCATCAAGATGCGCCGTGTTATCGATGTCTGTTTCCGGCAACGCCGGCCGCCGGCACGGTGCCGCGCTGTGATGAAGCCGGCATTCTTGGGGCCGTCGCCGGAGTCATCGGCACGTTGCAAGCAACCGAAGTTATCAAGGAAATACTGTCTTTGGGGGACAGCATGGCAGGCAGGCTGATGCTGTATGATAGCCTCAGCGGCAGTTTCCGGACGGTCAAGTTTAAGCGCAATCCGGAATGCCCGCTGTGCGGTGATGCCCCGCAAATTCAGGCCGTCAGCTAAGCGTTGGTGAAATCTCTAGCGGGCCGCGCGAAAAGGCCCGACCCGCTGGTTGCCAAGCTTAAAGATTGGCAAGAATGTTTTCTGCTGTCGACACTTCAAAAGCACCTGGCGCTTCAACCATCAGCCCTGTGACCGTGCCGTCTTCGACGATCATCGCATAACGCTGGGAGCGAACACCCATGCCGCGCGCGACTAAGTCCAACTCCAAACCAAGCGATTTGGTGAAGGCGGCGCTGCCGTCGGCGATCATCATGACTTTATCAGCAACTGACTGATCTTTGCCCCACGCATCCATCACAAAGGCATCGTTCACAGACACGCACGCAATGGTGTCAACGCCTTTGGCTTTGATGGCATCGGCATGCTGCACAAAACCTGGCAAATGTTTGGCGGAACAGGTTGGTGTGAATGCGCCAGGTAGCGCGAAAACAACAACTTTTTTGCCACCAAACATCGCATCGGTCGAGATTTCATCAACCCCATCAGCGGTTTTGTGATGTAAGGTACCGGCTGGAATTTTATCTCCAACATTGATCGTCATATTATGAGCTCCTTTGACTAAAATGCGCGTGGCGGAACGGCCTTCGCTTTTCGGTGACGCTAATAACTGCCTGTTGACCGTCTCTGTCAAAGGCTAATTTGTGATTATTTTTTTCTCCCGGCGGCAGCGATCTCTGCCAGCACCCGATCCGCCGACAGTAATTCCGGCAAAGCAATACCGGAAACCGCCCCTGGCCCATAAACCGCGTTAAACGGAATGCCGTAACGGCCGAATGAGGCAAGATAGCCGGCAATGACCGGGTCCGGGTTGGTCCAATCGGCGCGCATGCCAATGACCTCACCGGCGCCAAGCAGAGCATTCACGGGCCCTTGATCAAGCACCAGGGCTTTATTCACTTTGCAGGTTAGGCACCAATCGGCGGTCACATCCACCAATACGACCTGTCCTGCCGCCACCAAGGCGGCTAAATCCGCTTGGTCGAACTGCTGCCATTTTACCGCCGTTGCGGCCGGCGCAGCATGGCGGCTGAAGCCTGTTTGTGTCCACATCACGCTGGCCAGCCAAACCGCCGTTGCCAATAACGCCAGCGCCAGAACTTTCTTCAATTGCAGCATCCATGCCCCCGGCTTTGGCAACCAGCTGACCAGACCGGGGGCAGCTGCGATCAGCAAATAGGGCAGCGCCAAACCAATGCCCATGACCGAGAACACCGCCAAAATCTCTGCCGGCCCTCGGGCCAGGGCAAAGCCGATGGCGGTGCCTAAAAACGGCGCTGAACAGGGGGTCGCTAACAGTGTCGCGAACATCCCCGCCAAAAAATGACCGCCTGTACCAGGGCCGGTCCGGGCGACCTTCGCAGTGCCGAGCCGACTGCCCGCATCAGCGATAAAACGCGGTAGCGGGATCTCAAACCATCCCCATAAATTGGCCGCGAAGCCTAAAATAATCACAATCATGATGAGCAAGAAAATAGGCTGTTGGAACTGCATCCCCCAGCCAACCGAGAGACCGGCGAGTTTGAGGCTTAATGCGCCGACGGCGAGCAGCAAAAACGAGCATATAATCCCTGCCGCCGAGGCGAGAAAACCGCGCCGTATTTCAGCCGACGCCGCGCCGCCGTAATGCGCGACCGTCATCAACTTCATTGATAATACAGGTAAGACGCAGGGCATGAGGTTAAGGATCAGACCACCAAGGAGGGCAAAGCCAAGGATCACCACCAGGCCGCTGATTGCAACATTTGTCGGCAGCGCCGCCGCCGCTTCGGCGATTAAGGTTCGTTCACTGAAACGATCACCATCGGCAACTGTCATGGTATAGCGCGCACCATCAAGGGGTTGGCCGTCAACCGCCCCGGCCGGAAGGGTAAACACGGCGGATAATCGGTCCGCTGCAAGACGTGTTTCGGGCACGCCAAACCCCACACCAGGTGGACCTTCGGGGAAAATTTCCGGGGCCGTCATCGCTTGCGCCGCCTGCACGCTGACACGAATAAATTTTGCAGGCTGGCCAACGGCTTCAATTTTTGTGACCGACAAACCTGTTCCGGGCCGATCACTTGGCACCCGCGCCTGAAACCGGTTGATGGCCTGCGCCTCGGCCGAGGGCTGCGCTAATCCGGCCGGCAGATCAAAGCGCAAGTCAGCATCTAGCGGCACACAAATATCACTGCATACCAGGGCGCTGAGCTTACCGCGCAGCGACAATGGCGCAGCGATTTTTGCCAGCGTGGCGGTGATCGGATAAATCACTTCATCGCCATAACCAAAACTTTCAAAACCAAGGATCGAGAAGCGCTGCGGTAAGGGAAAGCGCATGCTTGCCTCTTTCAGATTATCCGAGCCGGTCCAATCGATACGTGGTGGAAAGCCTGCATCGCCCGGTGACCGCCAATAGATTTTCCAGTCTTTTTTCAGCTGCACCTGCAAGCCTAGCGGCAAACTTTCACGGTTACCTGTTGCCACAGCGGCGGCGACCAAGCGCACCTTAGCGATATCCAAATCAACCCACGGGGACGCACTGGACGGCCCTGCATCGGCTTTGCCGGCAACCAGCACCAGCGCCAAGCCGGCAGCGGCACCTTTGAAGAATGTTTTCCACCTCATAGCGAATATATATAAATGTTTTTCAGCATTTTAAGCCTGACAATTGTGGTATCACCGGCTGAGGTGACTTATAGAAGTAAAATGATGACTGAAACGCCGACTGATTATCTGACCGGACAGCTGCTGATTGCGATGCCTGCGATGCGCGATCCGCGTTTTGCGCGCACGGTGATTTTTGTTTGTGCACATAATGACGAGGGGGCGATGGGACTGGTTTTAAATCGCTTGATCGGTTCGATCAGCTTTGAAGCCTTGCTCGAAGAGCTTGCCATCGGCATTGAAGACACTCCCGAAGCATGGTCGCCGCCGGCAATTCATTTTGGCGGGCCGATGGAAACCGGTCGCGGTTTTGTGCTTCATAGCGCCGACTATATCTCGGTTGATTCGATCCCTGTCGATGAACATATGGCGGTCACCTCGACAGTGGAAATTCTGCGCGATATCGCCATAGGTCAGGGCCCAGGGCAAGCCATGCTGGCACTTGGTTACGCCGGTTGGGGACCAGGCCAATTGGATGATGAAATGCAGGAAAACGCCTGGCTGAATGTTGCCGCCGATGACGGCATCATCTTCGACCACGATCTGGAAAATAAATGGGAACGCGCCTTGGCCAAAATTGGCGTCGACGCCTCGCTGTTATCAACCGAAGCCGGGCACGCTTAAAAACTTACAGTGTCACCGCCAATTTGCGGGCAACGAAATCGACACGATCCTGGCCCCAGAAAATTTCCCCATCGATCACATAGCTTGGTGCCCCAAAGACCCCGGCGGCAAGGGCTTGCTCGGTATCAGCCTCCATTTGGGCGTTGACAAGATCGGTTTCGGCCTGCGCCGTTAGGGCGCGGCCATCCAAACCACAGGCATCGCAGACCTGTGCAACCACCGCCGGATCATCGATATTTCGATCATCTTCCCAGAGCGCCGCCAAGATCGCGTTTGACAGCATCAAAGCATCATCACCATTCAGCCGCGCGGCGGTGATGACCTGGCTTGAAATTGGCGCCGTTGATGGAAAATTCTTCGGTTCAAAAATAATGGGGCTGTTCAAATACGCTGCCCAGCGTTTCAATTCCATCATCCGGTAAGCAATTCGTTGCGGGGCGCGTTTCGGCAAGGGTAAGCCGCCTGATGCCGGGAAAATTTTGTGATAGCCAACGGCATAGACATTCACTTTTGCGCCTGCCGCTTGGGCGATTTTGGTCAGCGGACCCGAGCCCAGATACGTCCATGGGCTGCTGGGGCTAAGATAGTAATCAATGATCGGTTGCATGCTGGTGCTTTCTTAATCACGGCGGGGCGATTAGTGTACTTCGCTCAGGTCCGGGTGACCAGTGCAAGAGATGCAAATCAAAGTAAGGTTTGAAGTCTATGAAAGTGTACATCAGCGCCGATATCGAAGGTGTTGCCGGCATTGCTCATTGGGATGAGGCCGGAAAAAAGCAACCTGAGTATCAAGAATTTCGTACCCAGATGACAGCAGATGTTGCAGCCGCTTGCCAAGCTGCGGCGGCGGCGGGCGCAACCGAAATTCTGGTCAAAGACGCCCATGGCAGTGGCCGTAACATCATCGCCGATCAACTGCCCGAAACCGCGCGCGTGATCCGTGGCTGGAGCGGACATCCCTTTGGCATGCTGCAAGACTTAGACGATCAGTTTGATGCCGTCGTCCTCCTTGGCTACCACGGCGCGGCAACAGATCCGAGGAATCCGTTATCGCATAGCTTCACCGGATATTTTTCCGAACTTCGGTTAAATGACCTGGTCTGTGCAGAGTTTCACATCGTCAGCTATCTGGCCGCCAGTGTCGGTGTGCCGGTGATCATGGTGTCTGGCGATCAAGGGATTTGTGCCACCGCCAAACACTTTAACCCAGCGATTACAGCGGTTGTCACCGGCGGCGGCGCAGGCGCATCGAACACCGGCTTGCATCCAGCCCGGGCACGGCAGGCGATCTGCGATGGGATCACGGCAGCCATGGCAGGTGACATCACACGCTGCCAAATCACATTGCCGCCTGAATTTGAGCTAGCGATCCGGTTCAACAATCACGCCAAAGCCTATCGCAACTCGTTTTATCCAGGCGCCCGATTGGCTGATCACGAAACGGTCGCCTTCAAGGCGCAAACTATTTTTGATATTGCCCGGATGCTGTCCTTCATGGCCTGAAGCGACCGACCGCACATATCCTTGGTTAACGCAGGAACGTGCCAAGGTCTTTGCGGACTTGCAGTTCCATCTGGGCCGCAAAATCAGCGAGCAGGCCTTCGACCATTTGGAACCAGACCGCGGTGCGTTGATTAAGGGTGATGTTTTCAGGCACGGTTTGGCTGCGTGTGACTTCCACCTCAACCTGACCGCGTTGCTGGCCATTAACGTCACGGATTTCCAACGTTGCCCGCAGCCGCGCATCATAGCGCTGGGCTTGATCAAGGGTTAACAGCGCCTTCAAACCTGGCTTTTGTTGGAGGGAAATTTCTGTCACGCTCGCATCGTGAATTGTTAATACCGCCGTGTTACCGCTGCCACCGGCGCGCAATATATCCATTGCCCAGCGCTCGACCCCGGCGCCCGGCGCAACCGGCATTAAATGCTCTACCAGCGGCGGTTTCAGGGGCATTTGATAGCGGTTTACGACCTGAATTTTACCGACATTTAAGTGAATCGCCGGACGATTCATGAATGTCAGCGACACCTCGGGAGCGGAGGTTGTCTTCACCGCACAACCAGTCAGCAGCATCCCGGCAAACAGAGACGGTGCCAAAACCAACAAGGTTAGCGATCGCAGGAGATGGTTTAATTGCCTCATGATGATTTCGCCATCTGCCGTTCGGAACGCATGCGCGCAATCTCTTTCTCGCTGTAACGATAATCACTCTTGCAAAACTCACAAGTAACCTCTGCGTGACCATCAATCAGCAGTTCTGATAATTCTGCGGGCACCAAGGAGACGAGGACATTTTCCACCTTCTCGGCAGAACATCGGCAGCCTGGCTGTAAGGCTTGCGACGGATAGGCACGCACGCCATCCTCATGAAATAACCTGTACAGCAGTCGGTCCGCCGGCAAACTTGGGTCAAGCAGCTCGCTTGCTTTGGCGCTTGCCATCATCACCATCGCCCGTCGCCAGCCATCTTCATAATCTTCCAGGGTGATGTCTTTCGGCACGCTTTCGCCGCCCTCAAAGGGTAAGCGTTGAACCATCATTGCCGCCGCCCGCCAACCACCGCCATTCCGGGGCGCTGTCGTCGCCAAATGCAAACCGGCCTCGATTTGTTCAGATTCTCGGAAATAGGCGCGGGCGCAGTCGGTTAAGGTTTCGCCCTCGAAGGCGACAATCCCTTGGTAGCGTTCAGTATGCTGTCCTTGATCGACCGTAAAGGCCAAATAGCCATCGCCCAGCAAGCCTGGAACAGATGCATTGCCATCATCTGCTACAGCTTTTGCCGCCGCAATCATATCGGCATCAAAACCCGCATAGGCCCGCACATCGCCGGCACTTGTGACATCGGCAACGACTGTTCGCACCGGTCCGGCACCCTTTGCTTGGAGGGTAAAAATACCGTCATATTTTAACGCCCCGGCAAGGCAGCCGGCGAGCGTAATGGTCTCCGCCAGGAGCCTGTTGACAGGTTCCGGATACCCGTGCCGGCGGATAACTTCGTCAACCACCGCGCCAAGTCGGACCGATCGCCCGCGCAAGCCAAATGGCCCGATCTGGAACGGCAAAATAAGATCATCGGTGCGGTTATCTTGGTAAATGCCGGTACTTGTCATATCGCCAATATTGTTAAGAAAGGCACCACTTCAAGACCGCCTTTTGCGCATGCAGACGGTTTTCCGCCTCATCCCAGACAACCGATTGCGGGCCGTCAATCACCTCCGCCGTCACTTCTTCGCCGCGATGGACCGGCAAGCAGTGCATGAAGCAGGCATTTGGTTTTGCTTGCGACATCAAGTCGGCATCAACACGGAACGGTGCCAGCAGATTATGGCGATCTTGTTCGTCATCCCCCATCGAGATCCATGTGTCTGTGGTCACGCAATCAGCGTCGCGAACCGCTATTCTTGGGTCACTCGAGACATTGACCTTGGCACCGGCTTGCCGCGCCCACTCAAGTATCTCTGCAGGGGGGCTCAAGTGCTCGGGGCAGGCGATGTTCAAGGTAAAGTCAAACTTTGCGGCAGCATGGATCCACGAGCTGGCCATATTATTACCGTCACCGCTCCAGGCGATGGTTTTGCCGGCAATCGGTCCCATATGCTCCTCAAAGGTCAACACGTCCGCCATCAACTGGCAGGGATGGGTTCGGTCCGTTAAGCCGTTGATCACAGGAACCGACGCATGCGCTGCGAGTTCTTTTAACGTCTCATGGCCGAAGGTTCTGATCATAATTCCGTCGACATAGCGCGACAGGACACGGGCTGTATCGGCAACGGTTTCACCGCGCCCCCACTGCAGCTCGCTGCTTTGCAAAATAACCACATTGCCGCCCAATTGCTGCATCCCAACTTCGAATGAGACACGGGTTCGGGTTGACGGTTTTTCAAAAATCATCGCTAGGGTTTTGCCCGCCAACGGCTTGTCGCTATGACCGGCTTTCATGGCTTTGGCGTCTTCGATCATGGCCCGCAACTTAGTTGGCGCGAATTGATCAAGGTCTAAGAAGTGCCGCAGCCCTTCATCATCATGGTTGGCGATATCAATGACGGTCATGCTGCCGCCTCCATTTCACCGGCGACGGCGGCAATCGCAGCAACAGCTTCATCAATCTCAGCTTCACTCACGGTCAACGGCGGCAGCAGACGGATCGCATTATCGCCGGCACCGACCACCAATAGCCCATGTTCCCGCAGCCGGCCCCAAACATCCATATTCGGTGCCGTGGTTTTCATACCAACCATCAACGCTTGACCGCGCACTTCTTCCAAAAACCCCGGAAAACGCCCGACAACCGATTGCAGTTGTGCCTGCAGATAATCGCCACGGGCGATCACCTGATCCAAAAACCCTGGCGCCAGCATGACATCCAGCACCGCGTTCGCCGCCGCGCAAGCCAGCGGGTTACCGCCATAGGTGGACCCATGGGTTCCCGGCACCATGCCTAATGCCGCCCGCTCGCTGGCCAACACGGCACCCACAGGGAAACCACCGCCAAGCCCCTTTGCCAAGGCCATCACATCAGGCGCCACACCGGCCCATTCATAGGCCCAAAGCTTGCCGCTTCGGCCCATGCCGCATTGCACCTCATCGAAGACCAATAAGGCGCCGAATTCGTCTGCCGCCTCACGCAGCGCGTGCATATATTTGTAATCGGCCGGGAAAATGCCGCCCTCGCCTTGAATAGGCTCGATAACAATCGCCGCAACATCATCCCCCATTGCCGCGCGCAGCTCGTTGACGTTGCCAAAAGCAACATGATCAAAACCCTCCGGACGCGGTCCGAAGCCTTCGCGGTATTTATCATTATCGCCGGCCGAAAGCGTCGCCAAGGTGCGGCCATGGAAGGCCCGGGTACAGCAAATAACCCGTTCACGGCCTGTTTGACCGGCAGCAAAATGGTATTTGCGGGCCAGTTTCAGCGCCCCCTCCATTGCTTCTGCGCCGGAATTACAAAAGAACACCGTGTGGGCAAATGAGTTTTCAACCAAACGATCCGCCAGCCGTTGTTGCTCGGGAATGTGATACAGGTTTGAGACATGCATCAATTTAGCTGCTTGGTCTTGGATCTCTTTCACCAAATGCGGATGCGCATGCCCCAATGAATTGGTTGCGATGCCACTGGCGAAATCAAGGAATCGTCGGCCATCGGTCGCATACAGGTAAGAGCCTTCTCCGCGATCGAACGCAATGTCGATCCGCCCATATGTTGGCATGACCGTGGTAACCACAATTCCTCTCCTCTAAACAGTTGCAGCGCCGGCGGCCGTTCCGCCAGCGCAATTGCGAGCAAGGGATACTCCCTGGCCTGACCTGAAATGTCAATCACCGTGGCCGATCGACCTTAGGTCTTGAAATGCTTTGAAAGTTTTAAGCCCTGGCGCTGATAATTTGAGCCGATACCGGCACTGCCATAAAGTTTGTCAGGCACCGCCGTCAAGGCCTCGTAAACCAGCCGGCAAACCACTTGCCCATCTTCGATCAAATACGGCACGTCATGAGCACGCACTTCAAGCACCGCGCGGGTGCCGGCACCGCCAACCTGATCATGGCCAAAGCCAGGATCGAAAAAGCCGGCGTAATGCACCCGAAACTCGCCGACTTTGGTGTCGTAAGCACGCATTTCAGCAGCGTGGTCCAGGGGTACGGTGATAAATTCTTTCGACGCCAGAATATAAAACTCATCCGGATTAAGGATCAGCCCATCAGGGCCACTTGCGGTCGCCCGAAGCGGTTCCCAAAACCCATCAATGGCGTAACTGGCCGGGCGGTCAACATCAATCAGACCGGCATGCGGCTTTGCCCGATAGCCGATCAACCCGTCACCGCCTTGTAAATCAACCGAAACCGCGACGCCCTCGCGGATATCAACATCCGCACCATGCACCAACCCAACTTCATTTTGCAGCCGTCGCATGGCGCTATCGGAGGCGGCCGGGGTACCGCGCCGCAACCGCAATTGGTTCAAGCGCGACCCGGTTCGCACCAGAATTGAAAACGTCCGCGGCGAAATTTCAGTGTAAAGCGGCCCGCGATAGCCTGCTGCGACGGTTTCAAATTCAACCGCGTAATCGGTGATCAGCCGGGTAAAAATGTCCAGTCGGCCTGTCGAACTTTTTGGATTGGCCGCCGCCGAAACACGCGCCGGCAGAGCCAATTCTTCCAGCACGGGGACAATATAGACGCAGCCTTTTTCCAACACCGCACCATCGCGTAGATCAATTTCATGCATCGATAAATCAGCCAGCTTTTCAGCCACTGTGGCATCACGGCCAGGCAAAAAGCTTGCCGGCACCCGAAAGGCTTTGCTGCCCAAACGCAGATCAATCGAGGCCGGTTGGATTTGCGCCTCAGCAATCGCGGCCGGCGCGGTTATGTCGCCGCGTGCAATCATCTCCCGCAGCACTTGGCTTGGCAAAATCCCTGTGGTGCGGGCAGCTACCGCCGTATTCACTGCGTCAGGCGTATCGGTCATGAGGTCAGTTTATATCCGATTTTTAACAATCTAAAGCACCAGACAGTGCAGATCACGGCTGTCGCCGCGACCACCAAAGCAGCCGACCAGGGATCCGTATCCGACCAGCCGATGGCCGCGAAACGAAAACCGTCAATCATGTAAAACAGCGGGTTGATATGCGCCAAATCCTGCCAAAAGCCAGGCAATCTCTGGATCGAATAAAAGGTCCCGGACATGAACGCAAGCGGGGTGATGACAAAATTCGTGACGGTTGAAAGATGGTCAAACTTCTCTGCCCATAAGCCTGCCATGATCCCCAACAGCGACATCACCATGGCCCCAATGACCACGAAATAACTGCCCCAAAGCCAGTTAAAATTCGGCAAGCCAACGAAAAAACTGAGGGCAAATGCGGTGCCGAAGGCGACAATCAGAGCACGCGTGACGCCACTTAAAACATAGGCGATGAGAATTTCCGCACTGCCCAAGGGGGCCATCAGCGTATCGACAATATTACCGACAATCTTACCGGCGATCAGCGATGATGACGAATTTGCAAACGCTTGCTGCATCACTGCCATCATGATCAGGCCGGGGGTCAAAAATTTACTGTAGGAAAGGCCGGAAATATCAATTTGCCGGCCAAAAGCGAGGGTAAAAATTGCTAAAAACAGCAAGCTGGTGATCACCGGTGCCATGATCGTTTGCAGCAGCATTTTCAGAAACCGCCGGACCTCGCGCAGGTACAATGTCCATAAACCCAACCAATTCACCCGGCCAATCGGCCGGACCGCAATCTGCCAGTCGGCAAATCCATCATCGTCAGCTTCAGCCATCGCCGAGGGTTGTCCTTCAAGTGCCTTTGTGAGGACCATAGTCGGCAGCGACCGTTACTGCAATAATAGGTCGATGAGCGATGAACAAGAAACGCCTCAAAAACCGGCCAAGCGACGCCAAGTGCGCAAAATCAGTGCGCAGTCACTGAATAATATCGCCCTGCATTATCTGCAACGTTATGCCAGTTCAGCTGAAAACCTTCGCCGCGTCCTGATGCGCCGGGTGATTCGCGCGGCAAAGCACCATGACAGCGATCCAGCCGATGGCGAACGTTTGGTCGACGCCTTAATTCAGCGTTTTCGCAGCAATGGTTTGCTCGATGATCAACGCTATGCCGAGGGCCGGGCAGTGAGCTTACGGCGTCGTGGCACCTCGCAGCGGTTGATTGCCCAAGGGCTGCGTCAAAAAGGCATCGGTGACGACGATATCGCCGCTGCATTGGCGCAGATCAACGCCGATCGAGATGACGATGAGGATATCGAGTTCGTAACTGCCTGCCGGCTGGCCCAAAGACGCCGCCTTGGACCGTTTCGAGCAGCCGAAAAAAGACCTCAGCACCAGCAACGTGATCTGGCCACTTTAGCCCGTGCCGGATTTGCCTATGATATCGCCCGCCGGGTAATCAGCCATGAAGATTGTGACGAGCTTACCGATTTGATTGCCAAGGCTGGCTTGTAGTTCGTCGGAAATATAGCTACTGAATAAGGCAAAGCTAAAAGCAGAATGGGGAGAGATGATGATGACTGACGGACATTTGTTTCCGGTCCCGCCTGCGGTCGCCGAAGCCGCGCGTATCGATAACGCCAAATATCAAGAAATGTACGCTGCGTCGGTGGCTGACCCAGAGGCTTTTTGGGCCGAGCACGGCCAACGCATTGATTGGATAAAACCTTACAGTCAAATCAAAGACGTTTCTTATGCGGGCGATGATCTGCACATTAAATGGTTTTATGACGGCACCCTTAATGTGGCGGCGAATTGTCTGGACCGGCACTTAGAAACCCGCGGTGATCAAACCGCCATCATCTGGGAAGGCGACGACCCTGGTGACGACAAAACCATCACCTATCGTGAGTTACACGCCGAAGTCTGCCGGTTTGCCAATGCCCTCAAGGGGCTGGGCGCAAAAAAAGGCGATCGCATCACCATTTATATGCCGATGATCCCGGAAGCGACGGTCGCAATGCTGGCCTGCGCGCGCATCGGTGCCGTGCATTCGGTTGTCTTCGGTGGGTTTTCACCGGACGCCCTAGCCGGCCGTATCCAAGACTGCGACAGCAGCATGATCATCACCGCCGATGAAGGTGTGCGCGGTGGTCGCCCAATCCCATTGAAAGCCAATACCGATAAAGCCCTACAAAGCGCGCCGATGTGCCAGACCGTGGTGGTCGTCAAGCGCACCGGCGGCGCGATCGATATGCACCCTGGCCGCGATCACTGGTACCATGACATTGTCGCAGCCGCCGATGCCGATTGCCCGGCCGAAGAAATGAACGCCGAAGATCCGTTATTCATTCTCTATACATCAGGCTCAACCGGTCAGCCAAAAGGCGTGATGCACACCTCCGGCGGCTATTTGGTCTATGCCTCGATGACGCATGAATATGTTTTTGACTATCAACAGGGTGAAATCTACTGGTGTACGGCTGACGTCGGCTGGGTCACCGGGCACAGCTATATCGTTTATGGGCCGCTGGCCAACGGGGCCACAACGCTGATGTTTGAAGGGGTGCCTAATTACCCGGATTCGCGCCGCTTTTGGCAAGTCTGTGACAAGCATCAGGTCAATATCTTCTACACCGCTCCAACCGCTATTCGGGCCTTGATGCGCGAGGGCGATGCGCCCGTCAAAGCAACCAGCCGAGCAAGCTTGCGTCTACTTGGGTCGGTCGGCGAGCCAATCAATCCAGAAGCCTGGATGTGGTATTATGATGTGGTCGGCGACAGTCGCTGTCCGATTGTCGATACCTGGTGGCAGACTGAAACGGGTGGTATTTTAATCACCCCATTGCCAGGTGCGACAGCCTTGAAACCAGGCTCAGCCACGCGCCCGTTCTTTGGCATTAAACCGATCATCGTCGATGCCGAAGGCCAAGAGCTGAGCGGTACCACCGAAGGTAATTTGTGCATTGCGGATAGTTGGCCGGGGCAAATGCGGACTGTTTACGGCGACCATGAGCGCTTTGTGCAGACCTATTTTTCAACTTTCCCAGGTCGTTACTTTACCGGCGATGGTTGCCGCCGGGATAGCGATGGGTATTACTGGATCACTGGCCGCGTCGATGACGTGATTAATGTTTCCGGCCATCGCATGGGCACGGCAGAAGTAGAAAGCGCCCTGGTTGCCCATCAGGATGTTGCCGAAGCTGCCGTTGTCGGTGCCCCGCATGAGATCAAAGGGCAAGGTATTTATGCCTATGTCACCCTGAATGTCGGGATCGAGCCGACAGAAACCCTGCAACGTGAATTGGTGCAATGGGTCAGAAAAGAAATTGGCCCTATCGCCAGTCCAGATTGGCTGCAATGGGCGCCCGGCCTGCCGAAAACCCGATCTGGGAAAATTATGCGGCGGATTTTGCGAAAGATTGCCGAAGATGATTTTTCAAACCTTGGCGATACCTCAACCCTCGCTGATCCGTCGGTTGTTGACGACTTAATCGACAATCGCCAAAACCACATCAACTGATTGATTTGATACCTGCCCATAAAGGAGCCTGCTTCATGCGCTATTTACACACTATGGTCCGTGTTCGTGACGATAAAGCGGCAATTGAGTTCTATTGCCAACAGCTTGGCATGGTCGAAATTCGCCGTTACGACAGCGAGCCTGGCCGTTTCACCAATATTTTTCTGGCCGCGCCAGGCGATGCGGATACGGCTGCTGAATCCAAAGCACCGGTTTTAGAATTGACCTATAATTGGGATCCGGAAGATTACACCGGTGGCCGTAATTTCGGGCATTTAGCTTTCGAAACCGACGATATTTATGCCCTTTGCCAGAAGTTGCAGGATAGCGGCGTGACCATCAATCGGCCACCACGCGACGGCCGCATGGCTTTTGTCCGCTCACCTGACGGGATTTCAATTGAGCTGTTGCAAAAAGGTGAGGCCTTGGAAGCAGCTGAGCCTTGGGCCTCAATGGGCAATACCGGCAGCTGGTAAGCGGTGCAGATTTAACCGCCGCCGCTGGGTCACAAAACCAGGCTTGAAATCGCAACCAGCGAAATCAAGCCAAGGGCCAGGCGGCGGTAGGTCTGCTCGCTGGCGAATTTAAACAACCGGGCGCCAAGGTAGAGCGAAACACCATATACCGGCGCCAGCATTAGGATCAAAATCCACACCCGCGCGGACATCAAATCACCGGCGAGATAGGCGAGAAAGCTGATGATGCCGGTAAACCCGAAATAGGTCAGAATATTGTTGCGCGTACGGCTGGCGTTTATTTGGCCGGCCAACCAGAAAATCACAATGATCGGCCCTGCAAGCGAAATAAGACCGCCGCAAAACCCGGCCGCCCCCCCGATAATGGCAGTCGACGGCAGCGATACCGGCTTGCTATACCGCCAGCCACTGGCAAGCAAGATCACGGCCAGCAAAACAAACCCCGA
The DNA here is from genome assembly GCA_003280605.1 of SAR116 cluster bacterium AG-355-O21. Classification (GTDB taxonomy): domain Bacteria; phylum Pseudomonadota; class Alphaproteobacteria; order Thalassobaculales; family Thalassobaculaceae; genus TMED26. The sequence continues at coordinate 54,809 of QCEM01000007.1, forward strand.
AACAATCCACCGGATCAGCATTGGGTCCAAAATAATCAGCGCCCAAATCCCCAACGGGATGGCCACCATACTTCCAACCACCAAAGCGATAACAGGGCGCCAATGACAGTGCCGGGCGGCACGAACCGCCATTGGCATGGTTAAGATCGAGTCCATGACCGACAAGGTCGGCACCGCCGCCAATGGCCCAAGCACGGCAATCAGCACCGGCATCATGACCATGGCCGCGCCAAAGCCCGAAAACCCGCGCATCAGACCGCCCAAAACGGCCGCCCCGAAAAGCAAGGCCGCAGGCAGCGGTCGCAGGTCAATCAGCGCCAACCAATCTGCCACCACAGGCACCATTTCAGTGGCAATTTTTCACGAAAAAGCCGCCGACTGGCCTTCTAAGGGTTGATGCTGTGGCCACCGGCGGACGCAGCATGGCCTTAATCTGCCGCTGTCTGGCGTGGCTCAAAAATCGCGGTATGGCGAATTTCAGCAACCAAACCAGCGGCGTTACCAACAGCGACATCCAGCTCGACAAAGCGATGGCCACGTTTTTCATAACTGCCGGCAACCTGCGCCCGCGCCTGCAACTGGTCACCGACCCATGCCGGTGCAAAATGTTGCACGGTACTGCCCACATGAATCCAAGGCCCCAACACGACGTTATCTTTCAATGCCGCATTGGCCAGCCGAAGAACCAGCCCCGGGTGCACATGGCGATCCGTTTGGTACAGCGCCAAATCATCACTGACCCACGCACGATAGTCGCTCAGTGCCGCTGGTGTGCACGCAAAGCCAACAGTCCCCAAAACCATGCCTTCAGGCAGCGTTTCAAAGCTGGCCGCCGGCCGCGCATCAGCTTTCGGTAACGGCTTTTCAGGCATGTTCGATAAACGCCGGACAGCCGTTTCAGCGTTTAATCCGGCCCGCCCGGTGGCGCAAATTTTATCGCCCACGCGGACGTCAATGATCATCTGTTCATCGGCGTCCAAAGTTCCGCTGATATGGGTTTCATCACCATCATAAACAGGCTGATTGAAGCGCGCTGATAACCAACCACGGTCAAACCAGTCGGGGCCCCATTGCGCCACCGCCGGGTGCGTCATATAGGCGTAAACCTCGACCCCTGGGACCAGACCGCCAACAAAGCCATAACGTTGCGCGACGGTATCATCATGCATCCGGTTTTCGGAATCCTTGGCCGTATTAAATGCCCTGAGGTGGTGGTTTAAAGTCATTATGGGTCTACCCTGATCATCTGCGTCGGCGGCGGCATGATAGCTGCCACCGTGTCATAAAAGCCATCGAAATGGCCGCAGGCATCATATTTCACCCGCTCGATTTGTTGTTCGACGGCAAGCCCGTATAAATGCAGCGACATGGTCGTTTGCTGACCACCGTCAAAGCGGATTGAATGCACATCGAGCGGCCCCAGAACCAAGCCGCGGCCGGCACCGACCGGCACCTCGGTACGGGCCTGCACACGAATGTCGGTTGCCGCTTCTCCAAACTGCTCTCGGGCATATAAGATATTTGTTTCAACACCGCTTATACCGGCGATCACCGCCCAGGTCTTGTGATTATGTGGCGGCACCCAGTCACATTGCCGGCCAACCAGCAAGTAGAGGGCGAAACGACCATCATCATCCGCATGCAAGAAATAGGTTTGATCGCTGCCGTCAGCCGCCGTCGGAAAATCTTCGCAATTGAAAATACCGCTGCCGGCAAGCTTGATCAGCTCCGTCTTCACGGCAGCTAACCGGGCCGGCGCTGCCTCGGCCCCCTGATCCAGGCTTCGAACGCGGCTTAAGGTTTCCGCAATATGCACTTGGCGTCGCTCGTTAGCATCTTGTTCCGGTATCGTGATCACCTGATCCCCCCATTATTTTTGTTTTTCATTACCTGTCCGACAGTTTCTTCATCATTCTTTTCCGCCCAGCCTTTGAGCCAGCGGTCCAACAACAACAAACAGCCAATGGCCAGCATACAGGCCACCGACAGACGCAGCCAAAACGGCCATGCGGAAAAGCTGACCGGTGTAAAGCCAATCGCCATGGTCAAGACGGCAGCGACCATCCGCCCACCGTGATGCCGCAGCTGTGTTGACCAGCGCCAGGATTGTTGCCGAAATCGTCTAAGGTCACCAATCGCCAGTGTTGCACCGCCAAGGCCTAAGACAATCAATCCCATGGCCTGCGGCTCCCGGGTCCAGCCGTCCAACCCCCAGGCCGTTGCCGCCGCACTTGCAATCAATACAAACTGCGCACTGCCCTTGTCGATCGGGCCAACCCGCGACCACGTTTTAAGGTAATCCGACGCCCCTGCCTGCGCGATGGTGTGAATCCGGTACCCTGATAACGCCAGGTAGAATGCCAAAATCCCAACCAACATCATAAAGATGTTATTGCGCTCGAAAGCCACGGTCATGCCGGCAATGAAAAAGACCGATATGGCGATTAAAAATCCGCGCCCTGCCAGACGATGCAGACGACCGCCTTTGGCCAGCACGATCGCTGCCGCTGCAAAGCCAATTGCGGCCAACCCGAAAACCCCGTGAATCTGAAAAATAAGGTCAATTGGCAGCATCATTACACGACCTATTTATTCAATTCCTGGTTGTTAAAACCCACAGGACACCCCAACACAGCAACCATAAGCTACGCCATTTTCGACACCAAAGGCCGTTTAGAAAGCGTCCTTATAGAGTTTGATTCTACGCTTATCTCCGGGCCTTGTCACCATCTTGGGTAGTAACGGCGGAAATTTTGATGTTCATGTGAGCACAGCGCCCAGCGGGGTTTGTCCGGAACCGGGTTGCAGCGGCTTTTGTTGGCCGTCGCCCGGTGCCCAAGCGGTCATAAATAAAAGCTCGAAAGTCACACTTAGGCGGCCGTCAGCGGCAGCAAAACGCTCTTGGTAGAGGTCTGCCATGCGGGCAAAGGTTTGCCGTCTGCTAAAGGTGCGGCGCCGGGCGACCAAGACATTGGTTTCGGCCATCCCGCGAAGATCGGCAAACAGCGCAAAAACATCGTTATAGGTGACCGTCAGACGATCGGTATCAACCACCGGCAAAGCGAAGCCTGCACGCTGCAGCAAGCCGCCAAGATCACGAATTTCAACGCTTGGGGCGACCCGCGGGCTAACCCCACCTTCAATTTCCAGCTCAGCGTTCATCATCGCTTGGCGCAGCTCAATCAGGCTCTCACCCCCCAACATGGCCCCTAAAAACAGACCGTCCGGGCGTAGACTGCGGCGAATTTGAACCAGGCTGCCAGGTAAATCATTTAGGACATGCAAACCGGAGGCGGCCAGAATGGCGTCCTGACTGGCCGCCGCGAGCGGCAAAAGCTCACTGTCGGCAACGGCCATTAAGGGCGCATTCATCGACCCCGTCAGCGGTAGCTGCGGACCCCCCTGGACGGCGGTGCCGAACCTGGCCACCGGGGCCAGAAGCTGAAGCTGTTGAACGCGCCGTTGCACTGCCGGGTGATTGGCCAACAAATCGTCACGGGCATCAAGTTCCACCGCCGTGCCGAATGTTCGGTCAATATCCAGCAAGCGATCCGCCAGCCGATCAACCATTTCCCGGCGCAAAAAATTATGCGCTTGCCAATCGGCAGCGGCCCGATGCAGCCGTCGCCGAAGCAGGGCACGATCAAAAATTTTTGGTGGTTGGCTCATCGCGTGGTTATGCAAAAATCTCTCTTATCTGTCCATGACCAGAACATGGTGCGTTTACAGAAATCCGCAATGGCGCGGCACATTATCAAACTGTCGCAAAGTTTTGCCGACTTTGTCTTGCCGCCGCGCTGCTTGCTTTGCCGTGATCTGGTGACGGCCAATAGCGGCCTTTGTCCCGACTGCTGGAACAAACAGCGTTTTATCGCTCCACCGCTGTGCGATCGTTGCGGCCTGCCATTTGCCTTTGCCGATCAATTGGCCGGCGACGGGGTACAATTTTGCGCCGCATGCCTTGCCAAGCCACCCCTGTTCTCGCGCGCCCGCGCCGCCCTGATCTATGACGATGCCAGTCGCCCGCTGGTGCTGAACTTCAAGCATGGCGACCAGCTGCATATGGCCAAAGCCTTGGCCATGTGGATGGCGCAAGCTGGCGCACCGTTATTAACGGACTGCGACATGATACTGCCTGTCCCATTGCACCCCAAACGGCTGTTCTCGCGGCGTTTCAATCAAGCAGCGGTTCTTGCCAAGCATATTGCACAGATCCATGGAACACCCTTAATCAATTGATTTTGAGACACATTCGGGCAACCCCATCACAGGGCGAACGACGCCGGGCGGAGCGCCATCGTAATGTAACTGGTGCTTTCAGAGTGACTGCGGCCGGACGGTCGTTAATCGCTGACCGCCGTATTTTAGTGGTCGATGATGTGCACACGACCGGGGCGACCTTGTCGGCCGTCACGGCAACATTGCTGCAGGCCGGGGCGGCTAAGGTTGATGCACTAACCCTTGCACGAGTGCCTTAAAAATCATCAATGCCCTAGACGATTGACGCGGAAACCCGTAACACTTCACATGCTTGACCGGGTCCACCCGGCAGGCTGTAACCATTAATGAGAGATAAAATGGCTAAAGTTGAAATATATACGACCATGCTCTGTGGTTTCTGCTATCGCGCCAAAGCGTTGCTGACCGAAAAGGGTGTCGATTTCATCGAATATGATGTCGATGAAACAGCTGGCTTACGCCAGAAGATGCGTGATCGTAGCAATGGTGCGCGAACGGTGCCGCAGATCTTTATCAACGATCAGCACGTCGGTGGCTCAGACGATCTGGCCGCATTAAACGCTGCTGGCAAGCTTGATGGTTTGTTGGCCGCCGGCAATTAACGCCCGGCAAGGCCCAAAACGGAGGACCGCATGAGCAAACTGACCGTCGCCTGCGTACAAACAAATTCCAAACGTGAGCCTGCAGACAATATCCGTGAGATCAGCCCGATGATCCGCGAGGCCAAAGCTCGCGGCGCTGATTTGATCACCACGCCTGAAATTGTCGGCATGTTTGAGCCGAAACGGAAGCTTGCGTTGCAAACCGCCCAGCCAGAAGCCGAGCATGACGTCCTCGCGTCTTTTCGGGCGCTGGCGGCCGAACTCTCAACTTGGTTATTGATTGGCTCGATCTCGATCAAGCTGAGCGACGAAAAGCTCTCTAATCGCAGCTATTTGATCGACCCTGATGGCGCCATCGTCGCCCGTTATTCAAAAATCCATATGTTTGACGTGCAGGTCGGCGACGGCTCTACCTATCGCGAATCCGGCACCTATGAGCCCGGCACAGAAGCCGTTTTGGCAGCGACGCCCTGGGGTCCACTGGGGATGACGATTTGCTATGATATTCGCTTTCCGCATCTGTATCGCAACCTGGCGCAAGCAGGCGCCGGCATCATCACCGCCCCGGCCGCCTTCACCAAAGTGACCGGCGAAGCTCATTGGCATGTGCTGCAGCGCGCCCGGGCGATTGAAAATGGCTGTTACATTATTTCCGCCGCACAAACGGGCGAACACGCCGAAGGCCGCAAGACGTACGGACATTCGGTGATTGTCGCACCTTGGGGCGAAGTGTTGGCCGATGCCGGCGACGCACCCGGCGTGATTACCGCTGAAATTGACTTAGCGGCGGTCAATAAAGCACGCGGAAAAGTGCCGTCGCTGACCCATGACCGGCCCTATACGGCGGCCACATTGCAGTCTGCCGCCATGGACGCCGCCGACGGTTAGGTCGGCGCCAAAAGCAACAAAGCGCCGGTGACACGTGCCGCCAGCGCTTTGCCGATGGTGTTTCCAGCAACGGTTATTCAGCCGCTGCCGCTTGCGCCGAACTGGCGTCCAAAGCTTGCAATAGATCACCTTCAATGTCGTCGATATGCTCAATGCCGATTGATAAGCGGACATATTTTTCCGACACCCCGCTTGCCAGCCGATCTTCTGCCGACAACTGGCTGTGGGTGGTTGTTGCAGGATGGATCGCCAGTGAGCGGGCGTCACCAATGTTGGCCACGTGATAGAACAGCTTCAAGGCATCGATAAATTGTGCCCCGCTGTGACCATCCTTCAGCTCAAAACCAACCAAGCCTCCGAAACCGCCTTGCAGATAGGTCTCGGCGCGGCGCTTAAACTCCCCGTCTTGAACCCCGGGATAAATGACACGTTCAACCGCCGGATGACGCTGAAGAACCTCAACAACCTTGGCCGCATTCTGGGCATGAGTTCGGATTCGCAGCGGCAAGGTTTCCAATCCCTGAATGATCTGAAAAGCATTGAACGGCGACAACGCCGAGCCAAGGTCTCGCAGCAATGTGGTCCGTGCTTTGATGATATAGGCAACCGGCCCAATCGGCTTAACGGCTTCGGTCCAAACAGCACCATGATAGGAAGCATCTGGCGTGTTCAAGGCAGGTTGCCGGGTTGGAAAATCTTCCCATGGAAAATTACCGCCATCAACGATCAAGCCACCGATTGAGGTGCCATGACCGCCGATATATTTGGTGGTTGAATAAACCACCACGGCGGCACCGTGATCAAATGGCCGGCAAAGGATTGGCGCTGCGGTGTTATCGACGATCAAGGGAATCCCAAACGAGCGGCCAATGTCGGCAACTTCTTTGATCGGAAATACCTGTAGTTTCGGGTTTGGTAAGGTTTCGGCGTAATAGGCTCTGGTTCGCGCGTCGGTCGCACGGGCGAAAGCTTCCGGATCGGCCGGATCAACAAAGCGAACCGCAATGCCTTGATCCTTCAACGTATTGGCAAACAAATTCCATGTTCCCCCATAGAGGTCCGTGGAACTGACAATGTTATCGCCGGCCCGCGCAATATTTTGAATGGCCAATGCCGTTGCAGCCTGCCCCGAGGACACCGCCAAAGCAGCGGCACCGCCGTCGATTGCCGCAACGCGCTTTTCCAGCACATCACAGGTCGGATTCATGATGCGGGTGTAAATATTGCCAAACTGCTTCAGGCCAAACAGGTCTGCGGCATGGGCACTATCTTCAAATTGGTAACTGGTGGTTTGATAAATCGGGACTGCAACAGCCCCTGTTGTCGGGTCAGCACGATGGCCGGCATGGAGGGCCAAGGTTTCTGGGTTGGTGCTATCTGTGGTCATGGTCGTCTCCTCTTTAGCGGAACTCGCTTCGAGTTCGGGTTGAAAACAACGGCTAAAGATGGAAAAACCGAAACGCCTGCTGATTGCGGGCATAAAAAAGCCCCATCACGTTTCGACGTTTGGGGCTACGAACCCCTCTTTAGCCGTATTTATAAAGCGCCCGCAAGCTGGATCTCAAATCGGCGCTCTTCGGTTAAATGAACCAAACGGCGAAAAATGTCAAAAAAAAATTATCGCCTCGCGAGCCTTGCCCCAATCTGCCGCACAGGCTAATTCTGAGGTATGACTACGTTGGTTTCACAATCCCGCATTACCGCTGTTCTCGGCCCAACGAACACAGGTAAGACCTATCTTGCGATAGAACGGATGCTTGGGCATAGCACCGGCATGATCGGTTTCCCGCTGCGTTTGTTGGCGCGCGAAAACTATGACCGTGTTGTCGCCGCCAAAGGTCGAGGCGTGGTCGCCCTGATCACAGGTGAAGAAAAAATCATTCCGCCGCAGGCGCGCTATTTTATTTGTACCGTTGAAGCGATGCCGCTGGACCGCAGTGTCGAGTTTTTGGCAATTGATGAAATTCAACTGGCCGCCGACCCCGAGCGCGGTCATGTCTTCACAGACCGCTTGTTGCATGCCCGCGGCAGCGCCGAGACAATGTTCCTCGGGGCGGCGACAATCCGAGGTATCTTGCAGCAATTGGTGCCCACTGCGGCGGTCATAACCCGGCCGCGGTTTTCCAGTCTACGATATGATGGGGCGACCAAAATCACGCGCTTGCCGCGGCGCAGCGCCGTGGTCGCTTTTTCCGTGCAAGATGTCTATGTGCTGGCTGAAATGGTGCGCCGTCAACGTGGCGGCGCTGCTGTTGTCATGGGTGCCCTCAGCCCGCGTGCCCGAAACGCCCAGATTGCGATGTATCAAGCCGGCGAAGTTGACTACCTGATTGCAACCGACGCAATCGGTATGGGCTTGAATATGGATGTGGATCATGTCGCTTTTGCCGCCGATCGAAAATTCGACGGCCGGTTTCCGCGTAAACTCCTGGCCCCTGAACTGGCCCAGATTGCCGGTCGCGCCGGCCGCCATATGAATGATGGAACTTTTGGTGTCACCGCAGAGCTAAATGGCCTGGATGAAGATCTGGTGATGGCCATTGAGGCCCATGAATTTGACCCGATTAAGGGCGTATATTGGCGGAATCGACAGCTTAGCTTCAATTCCATCCGTGACCTGCAATACAGCCTCGATGACCGGCCCAATGAGGCTGGGCTGATTCGCAAACGCGAGGCCGAAGATCAACGTGCACTTGACAGCTTGTCGCGGATTCCTGAGGTGCTCGAATTAGCGCAATCATCGGCACGGATTCGGCTGCTGTGGGATGTCTGTCAGATCCCTGACTTCCATAAAAACATGACCGACAGCCATCCGCGCTTGCTTGCCCAGGTGTTCCAATATCTCGCCTCCGGCAGCGAACGACTTCCCAGCCAATGGGTAAATGATCAGATGAGCGGCTTGGACCGAACCGATGGCGGCATCGATACTTTGGTAAATCGAATTTCCCAGGTGCGCATTTGGACCTATATTAGTCATCGTAACGAATGGGTTGATGATCCAGCGGAACTGCAACAACGAGCACGGACCATCGAGGATCGCCTCTCCGACGCTTTGCATCAACGTTTAACCGAACGTTTTGTAGATCGCCGGGCAGCGGTGCTTAGCCAAAAATTGACAGAGCGCGAGGATTTGGTGGCGGCGATAAAAAATGACGGCGAAGTAATCGTCGAGGGACATCGGGTTGGCGAAATGCGCGGCCTGTTGTTTTTCCCCGATGATGGTGAAAATGACCGCGATAAAATTGTGCTGGCGGCAGCGCGGCAGGTTTTACCGCAAGAGCTCGATCGGCGGGTGGCGACCTTGGTCGACGCACCTGACGGTGTCATTAGCTTTGATGAAATCGATGGTTTGGTCTGGCAAAAAGCCCGGATTGCACGTCTGATCGCAGGCCATGATCGGCTTAACCCTCGGCTTGAGCTGATCTGCTCGGAATTGCTTGAAGCTGACCGACGAGAGCGCCTTGAACAGCGCTTGATGCAATGGTTGAAAACACAAATTGCCAATGATGCACCGCGACTGTTGCAACTCCAGGAAGCGGCCAGCGGCGACAGCATCAACGGCGGTGGTCGCGGGATTATTTATCAGGCCTTAGAAAACCTTGGCGCCGTCAGCTACAAGAATGTCGCCGACCTGATAAAAGGACTGAGCGAAGATGAACGCCGCGCCCTGGGTCAAACCGGCCTGCGTTTTGGCACCGAAACCATCTATGTCAGCGACTTGTTGAAACCAAAAGCAATTGCAATGTGCGCCCGTCTTTGGTCAGCGTTCACAGGCGAAACCTATGCGCTGCCCCCCGATGGTCGGGTGTCCGTCGATCGCGATCAAAACATTCCCGTCAGCTTTGATCTGGCTATCGGCTTCGCCCGCCTTGGAGGCAAAGCCATCCGTCTTGATATGCTTGAACGGGTCGCAGCGGCAACGCGCAAGGCCGCCCGCGAAGGGCGTTTCAAGATTACCGAAGAAATGTTGTCTTTGCTGGGGGCAACCCACGCTGAAATGGCCCTTATTTTGACCGACCTTGGCTATCATAAAGTCGCTGAAGAGGCCGAGACCGAGGCTCCGTTGTTTCAAAAACGCGGCAAGCAGCGGCCACGGCCAAAGCGAGCCGAAAAAGAAACCGCCAAAAACGCCGACGGCGACGCTCCGGCGGCGACAGCCAGCAGCGACAACACCCAAGCCGGCGGCGGCGATGCAACCGCTGCGGTCACTGCCGAAGGCGCGGCAGCGGACGGCACCCAAAAACATCCTGACAAACCACAGCAACGCCGTAATGATAAGCGCAAGCCGAAACGTCATGGCGGCGGCGGCGCTCAGAAAAAACCTGCAAACAAACCCCGGGCCGAACCCAAGGTTGACCCAAATTCGCCATTTGCTGTTTTGGCGCGCCTGAAGTTGAAGTGATGAACTGGGTTGTTGATCCGGACGCGACGGCTCAGCGGCTTGACAAGTGGTTATGGTGTGCGCGGTTTTTTAAATCACGCGGCCTGGCAAACAAAATGCTGGCAAGTTCGCGGCTCAGGTTGTCAAAGCGATTGGTTACAAAATCCCACCAGATGGTGCGCGTTGGCGATGTGCTGACATTTCCGCAAGGCAGCGATATTCGGGTCATCGAGGTCGTTGCAATGGCCCGTAGACGTGGCCCTGCCGGTGAGGCGGAAACCTTGTACAAAGACTTAGCACCGCCGCAGCAAAAGCCGACCGAAACTGCCGTTGATGCCGCCGAAAAGGCTGCGCCGGCGGCCCGCGACCCGGGCAGTGGCCGGCCAACCAAGCGTGAGCGCCGGCTCACGGAACGCTTTATTGGCCGCGAATAGGCTGTTTACCGAATGCCTTCGATGCGCAGAACATTGGTGGACCCGGGGGTTCCCATCGGGACCCCTGCAGTGATCACCACTTTATCACCACTGCTGGCAAAGCCTTCCTGACGCGCTAATTCAGTGGCCCGCGCAACAACGGCGGAAAATCGCTGTTCTTGGGCAATATGAATAGCATGCACCCCCCAAACCATGGCTAAACGACGGGCGGTGCCGGCCGTGCTGGTGATACACAGGATCGGGACCTGCGGCCGCTCGCGGGCGGCCCGCATGGTGGTCGAGCCAGAGGTCGTATAGGTAATAATGCAGGCGGCCATAATGGTTTCTGCAACTTGCCGCGCGGCCAAGGTGATGGCATCGGAAGTGGTTGCTTGTGGATCCGAATGACTGGCCGCGATGATGGCATGGTAGCGGCTATCACGCTCCACTTCGACGATGATACGGTTCATCATTTCCACCGACTGAACGGGATAATCACCGGCAGCTGTTTCTGCCGACAGCATCACAGCGTCTGCGGAATCGTAAACTGCGGTGGCCACGTCCGAGGCTTCGGCGCGAGTCGGCGCGGGAGCTGTCACCATGGAGTCAAGCATTTGCGTCGCGACGATCACCGGCTTGCCTTGCTCACGGCACATTGCGACAATGCGTTTTTGCAGGATCGGCACCATCTCCGGCGGCATCTCGACCCCAAGGTCGCCACGCGCCACCATGACGGCATCACTCATGTCGATGAGTTCCGGCAGATGGTCCATCGCCGCAGGTTTTTCCAGCTTAATTAAAATAGAGGCCCGATCGCCAGCCAACCTGCGGGCTTCCAAAACATCTGCTGGCCGCTGCACGAACGACAGCGCAATCCAATCGACACCTAGTGTCAGCGCAAACTCAAGATCTGTCCGATCCTTGTCACTCAAAGAGGAAATCGGCAATACGGCGTTTGGCACATTAACGCCTTTACGATCCGACAAACGGCCGCCCGTCAGCACTGTTGTGGTCAACTGCTCAGCTGTTAAGTCATCAACTCGCAGGCGAATTTTACCGTCATCAAGAAGCAGTTCAGTGCCGATGGTCACTGCTGCAAAAATTTCTGGATGCGGCAAGTTTACCCGCTGACAATTGCCGGCCGCAGAATCCAAATCGAGCGCAAAGGTTTGCCCTGCCGTCAGCTCAATGGCGGCATCCAAAAATGTCCCAATGCGCAATTTTGGTCCCTGCAGATCCGCCATCACGGCGATCGACCGGCCGGTATCACGTTCAATATTGCGAATCGCCTGATAACGGTCGCGATGCTCGTCATGGGTGCCATGGCTGAAATTCAGCCGAAACACATCGGCGCCGGCATGGAATAGGTCTGCAATCTCAGCCTCGCTTGAAACGGCGGGCCCCAAAGTTGCAACGATTTTCGTACTACGCATTCTTCTCATATTATTGGTTGTACCCGACAATGCGCGTTTAGGTAAGGTTAAACCAGCGCATATCACATGGATACCAGCCGTCCTCAATTGGCCTGGCGGTCAATCAAGATGGCGCGAAAATCATTCACATTGGTTAACGTTGGGCCGGTAATCACCGCTGTTTGCAAGGCTGCAAAAAAGCCATGACCATCATTGCCTGCCAAAGCGCTGCTCAGAACAACACCGGCATCCTTGGCCCGCCGCGCGGTATCTGCCGGCAAATACGCCCCGGCCACAGTGGCCGCCCCATCAATACCATCGGTATCACACGCGATCGCTGCAATTCGATCACGGCACTCACCGGCGCGCTGATCTAACGCCAAGCCAAGCGCTAACAAGAATTCCACATTGCGGCCACCACAACCGCTGCCGCGCACAGTCACCGTGGTCTCGCCCCCTGATAACAGAATCGCCGGTGCTGCAAGGGGTTGTTGATGACGGGCTACTTGCGCTGCAATGGCGGCCATGACTTGCCCGACCTCGCGAGCCTCACCTTCGATCGCGTCACCTAAAATCATCGGCGTATAGCCGTTTGCCCGTGCCGCCGCCGCCGCCGCCGTCAACGCCATTTGCGGTGTCGCCACCATCACCGCTTGGCTGCCGGAAAGGGCCTTATCCCCAGGCTTCGGTGTTTCAGCGCCGGTTCTCAGTTGCTCAGCTATGCTTGCCGGCACGGTCAATTTATAATCCGCCAAAATTTCCGCGGCCATCGCCAGGGTGGTCGGATCAGCAACGGTCGGCCCGGAGGCGATGGTTGCCAGATCATCGCCGGGCACGTCGGAGATCACATAGGCCAGGCTGCGTGCCGGGAAGGCAGCTGCTGCTAATCGGCCACCTTTAATCGCCGATAAATGCTTTCGCACGCAGTTCATTTCATGAATATTCGCCCCTGAGTGCAGCAAAGCGTCAGTGAGCCGTTGTTTGTCGGCAAAACCGACACCTGCCGCCGGCAGCGACAGCAGCGCCGAGCCACCACCGGAAATCAAGGCAACCATCAGATCACCGGCGCGAAGGCCGTTGGCCAGCGCCAACATCCGTTCAGCGGCCGCCAGTCCGGCCTGATCTGGCACCGGATGGGCAGCTTCGACAACCTCAATCATCTGCGTTGCCACCTTATGGTCGTAACGGGTGATCACCAAACCGTCGATGGGTCTGTCCGGGTGCGCCGCCAGCCAGGCCGCTTCAAATGCCGCCGCCATCGCACCACTGGCCTTGCCGGCGCCGACCACAAGCAAACGACCACTTGGCGGGTTTGCCAATAAGTCAGCCATTGCCGGTGCCAAGCAGGTTTTCGGATCAGCCGCTGCGAGCGCTGCCGCAAAAATTTGCCGCAAAACCGGCTCTCTTTGATCCACCATATTTTCCTTCCCTGAACGGTCGCAGGCTGACCCTAGAATTTGGCTGCGGTCGGTGCAAGCTGCATGATGATGCAATGCGACTTCACAGCCGGCGGGGAACATGCAAGATAATCCTCGGCGCCCACAGTCTTTGAGATCAAACTTATGGCCAAGCTTTTGACGGCGGATGATTCCGCCGCGTTTGAGATTTTAAATCCCACCGCCGCAAGCAATTTAATTTTTGTTGCTGACCACGCCAGCAACAAAGTGCCACTTGCGCTGAACAATCTTGGCTTACCGCAAGCCGAATTGGATCGCCATATCGGCATCGATATCGGCAGCGCGTGGATTGCCGCTTATTTGACGGCGCGGTTTGATGCTTTGGCTGTCTGCGCCGGCTTTTCGCGTTTGGTGATCGACTTGAACCGACAACCGACCGCCCCGTCATCAATTCCTGACATCTCGGATGGCACCTATGTGCCAGGCAATAAAGATCTTACCAGCGCCGACCGGCAAGCCCGCGTTGACGAGATTTTTTGGCCATATCATGCCGCAATCGAGACGGCGATGACGGCTGTTGAAAAGCGCGGCCAAACAGTCATCCTGATATCGTTGCATAGCTTCACACCGGTCATAAATGGTCACAAGCGGCCCTGGGACATTGGCTTTTTGTATGATCAAGACGCTCGTTTAAGCCAGCATATGATCACGACCATGCAGCAAGACGGCGATATATTCGTCGGTGAAAACCAGCCTTATTCAGGCAAAGACCCGCAAGGCTTTACCGTCAATCATCACAGCGAGCGCCCACACCGACCGTCGCTTGTGGTTGAGTTTCGGCAAGATTTGGTCGCCACCCAGATTACCGCCGAGGCGTGGGCCGACCGCTTTGCCAATGCTATTGAAAAAAGCTTAGCCGCCGCCCTCAGCGATAACTGTAGCTGATGACATTTCGCCAACAGTGATTATGTTAACGCTAACCACGGAGGAATGAGTGATGTCCGAGAAACCCAAAATCGAACCACAAACCCAAACTGAAATCGAAGCAGCGGTGTTGCGCCGGTTGCTGAAACATCTTGATGAAAACAAGGATGTGCAAAATATCGATTTGATGAACCTGGCCGGTTTTTGCCGCAATTGTTTATCGAAATGGTATGTGGCCGAAGCCGAAACTCATGGCCTGGAAATCGCCTATGAGGGGGCGCGGGAAATTGTTTACGGCATGCCCTATGCCGACTGGAAAGCCAAATATCAAGCCGAGGCCTCGGCTGATCAGATTGCCGCCTTTGCTAAAACTACCGCAAGCTGATTAGCATGTCAGAGGCGTGTCAGGTTATCGGGCGCCGAGTTCGCTTTCAGCCGATTTTAAGAACGGCGGCTCGGCTTCCTCGTCATCTTCAATAGCGGCTTCAGGGGTGCCTTCAGAGGCCGCGGCATCGCTGCCATTGCTCACGGCACTGCTGTTACGTTTCCGCTCAACCAACGCGAGTTCGACCGCGTAACCGCTAATTTCCGCACGTTTTTCGGGCGGCAACGCATCGAACGCTGCCTCAGCTGCTAACTGATCCTCATAACTGCTTGAATCCGCGGCACGTCGTACTTCCTGCGAAACACTGTCGTCTTCACCAAGAATTTGGGCGACAGTAGCGGAGAAAATTTTCAGGGCTTTCTTATGTGTTTCCTCGTGGTTTTGCATCTAAAAAGCCCTTCAATTAATTCGGAAAGCCTAGCACCAAGGTATACTACTGGTCCTTGGTATCAAGGAAAAATCTGGTTTTCGTAAAAATTCTGTTGCCGATTAAACGACGAAATATTTGCCATCGTAGCACATTTTGAGTGATGGACCCGAGCTTAATCTCCAGCGTCGCAAATAAGTTTTGGGCGCTCGAAAAACGCAATAATATGCTACCTAATTTTAAACTGAACATTTGCCTGTGGAAGACCTAAATTTATGACCCCAAAGCGCCCCCAAAAGCCTCCTATCCTCACCCGTGACAGCATCCAATCGGGAGAAATTCGGCAACGTATGCAAGCGCATGCGGCGGCGCATGGAAACAGCTTTCACATCAACAGCGAAGAAGCGCTCATTGCCTCGCGGCAAAGTATGTTTCCCAGGGGTCGGCCCGAAGGTGATGTCTGGTTGTTCGGCTACGGGTCATTGATTTGGAACCCGACCATTAAGTTCTCGGCGCGCACCAATATGACCGTTTACGGCTACCATCGAAGCTTCTGTTTATGGACCAATATGGGCCGTGGATCACCTGAGCAGCCAGGATTGATGCTTGGATTAGATCGTGGCGGTTGCTGCCGTGGTCTTGGGTTTCGCATCCCCCAGCAAATTGTTGAGCGGGAGCTTGATATCATCTGGCGCCGGGAAATGGTTTCCGATGCCTACCGGCCAACGTGGTTAAAGGGCCGCGACGAAAACGGTGACCCTATCAAAGCAATTGGTTTTGTGGTCCGCCGCGACCATCTGCGCTACGCTGGCACCGTCGATGAAAAAGAAATGGCCGACGTTATCGCCAAGGCTGAGGGCTTTCTTGGTCCATGCGCCGATTATTTGGTCAACACCGTTGATCATCTAAACGCCATGTCGATGCCCGATAAACGCCTACAGCGCCTGCACGACTTGGTTGTCGCTCAGCAGCGTGAGACAAATATCGCCGCAGATTAAGGCAGGCTGCCGGACAGTCGCGCCGCCCGGGCCACAGCCCGTTGCAAAAATTGGGAGGTCAAGATGACCCTGAGCACATTTGATTTACGCCGCGCCCGAGCGGAAACCCGTGCAGCCGCGCAGGTCGTTCATCTGAACAATGCCGGTGCCTCACTGATGCCAATCGCCGTCGCGGACGCGCTTTATGCCTATCTGCGCCGCGAGGAGTTTGAGGGGGGCTATGAAACAGCTGCGGCAGAGCAGCCGGCGTTAGAGAGTTTTTATACCGCCAGCGCCCGCTTGCTAAACGCAAAAAGCTCTGAAATCGCCTTTATCGAAAACGCCACGCGAGCCTGGGATATGGTTTTTTACGCCCTGCCCCTTGGCCCCGGCGATCGGATTTTAACCAGCCACGCCGAGTATGGCTCTAACCTGATCGCCTATTTGCAGCGGGCCCGCCAATGCGGTGTTAAAATTGACGTGATCCCCGCTGACAGCGACGGTGTTTTAGATCTTGATTGCCTGCAATCCATGATCGACCAGCACGTGAAACTGATCTCGATCAGTCATATTCCAACCGGTGGCGGCCTGATCAATCCAGCAGCCGAGATTGGCCAAATCGCCCGCCAGCATGGAATTCCCTATCTGCTGGATGCCTGCCAATCAATTGGTCAACTGCCGCTAGATGTGGACGCCATCGGTTGTGATTTGTTGTCGGCCACAGGCCGCAAATATCTGCGCGGCCCGCGCGGCACCGGATTGCTGTATGTGGCGCAGCCGTGGATCAGCCGCTTAGAGCCGCCCTTGCTCGACCAGCATGCCGCCGAGTTAACCAGCCCGACCAGCTATCAGATCCGCGACGATGCTCGGCGATTTGAAAATTGGGAATGTTTTTTCGCCGGTAAAGCTGCGCTTGGTCAGGCCATTGACTACGCGCTTGACTGGGGGCTACCGGAAATTGCCGACCGTGTCGGCGACTTGGCGAACCGCTTGCGCGCATCCCTGCGCGCCATTGACGGCATCACCATTACCGATCAAGGCCGCCAGCAATGCGGTATTGTTACCTTCACCGATCAGCGGCGGTCTGCAGATGAGATTCAAAAAGCCGCCCGTGCGGCAGGCTTTAACACGTCCGTGTCCAGCGGTTCGGGAATGTTTTTAGATTTCAGCCGGCGAAATATCAGTGAAGTTGTTCGCGCCAGCGTGCATTACTTCAACAGTGAAGATGAAATTGATCAATTCTGTGCGTTTATCGCTGCCACACCAGAGTAAAATTATTCGCCGGCATCGCAACTTCCGCCGCCAACCGCCAACCGGCGACCGCAGCCTGCGCCGTGACTTCGGCAATATCGCGCAGACCAAGCTGCGCGTCCCGCGCCCGCAGTTCGCGATCAAATTGCTGATTACCGCTGCTGATGAAATCTTCGCCGCGACGAAACGGCCCATAAATGATGATCACACCGTCAGCAGGCAAGACCTGTGCCGCGCCATTGAATAAGGCCGCACAGACCGCCCATGGGGCCACATGCAGCAAATTAACCGCCACCAGGGCTTTTAAATCGGCGATGTCGGTCACCGGCCAATCATTGTCTAAACAATCCAGGTGACGCGGCGCTAAGGGCGCCGGCGGTGCCTGTTCGGCGCGCCATGCAGCAATTGATTTCAAAGCTGCTTCGCTCTGATCTGTCGGCAGCCACTTCAGCGGTGCCAAAGCTGCCGCAAACATGCAAGCATGGGTACCACTGCCACTGGCCAACTCCAAAACCGTGCCGGCGGCAGGCAAATATCTTCGCAAAACGTCTAAAATTGCTGCCTGGTTGCGCAGCGCGGCCGGGGCTTGCAGCTTGTCACTGGCACTAACTGTTTCTAGGTTAAGGATCATATGCCACATCTCTAAGGGCCGATGGCGGTCAAAACAAGCAAAATAGG
Source organism: SAR116 cluster bacterium AG-355-O21 (assembly GCA_003280605.1). GTDB lineage: Bacteria > Pseudomonadota > Alphaproteobacteria > Thalassobaculales > Thalassobaculaceae > TMED26. The sequence goes on from QCEM01000007.1 coordinate 72,723, forward strand.
TCAGACAGATTAATGATAGAAAAATTAAAACGTTTATTCGCCACCATGCCGAAAGAGGGTGATCAGGATAAAGCTAATAAGCCGCTGGAAATTGCCGTCACCGCTTTGCTGGTGCAAGCGGCATATCTTGATGACCAATTCGATGGTGCCGAGCATGCGGCCATCATTAGTCTTATCGCACAACAGTTTGAGATGTCAGTTGAAGCAGCCACGACACTGGTCGCAGAGGTGGCCGAAAATGATACTGAAAGTGCGGGGTTTTATCGTTATTCACAGATTATCCGCGCCGAAATGGACCATGAGCAACGGCTGTCCATTATGGAAATGCTTTGGCAGGTTGTTTATGCCGACGCCGAGCTACACGATCACGAAGCCAGTTTAATGCGGCGGATGGCTGGTCTGCTGTATATCAGCGATCAAGAAAGCGGTTTGTTGCGCCAACGTGTGCGTAAAAATCTCAACCTTGCCTGATCTCATAAAAATCATTAACACAAGCTGCAATCTAATCCCATTGGAGACCCCGAAGGATGACATATATCGTCACTGAAGCCTGCATTAAGTGTAAGTTCACCGACTGCGTCGAAGTTTGTCCAGTCGACTGCTTTTACGAAGGCGAAAATATGCTCGTCATTCACCCCGACGAATGCATTGATTGCGGCGTTTGCGAACCTGAATGTCCGCCGGAAGCGATCCTTCCCGATACTGATGGCGAAGCTGAAAAATGGCTTGAGCTTAATCGCGACTACAGCGAGAAGTGGCCAAACATAACCCGCAAAAGCGATGCCATGCCTGATGCCGAAGCATTTCAGAACGAAGCTGGCAAATTTGAAAAATATTTCAGCGCCAATCCCGGCAACGGCGATTAACCATCCGCTACGCCCGCATATAAGCTTTTCGCGGTAAAAACGTGAATTATCTGACCAGCCCCTACCATGAGTGGGCTTTTTGTGTTATGCTTTTGTTAACGGTGCTTTGGGAAACCAATAGAAAAGCAAGGTGCCGCTCGCAGCTGGACGTAAAGAAGGCCGCTAACCTCGATTAGCGATCATGCCGTCAAACGTCATTGCCGGATTTTATTAATTCGCCTCTCTGTAAGATTTTCTTTCAGAGGCGGCTTTGATCGGCTCAGGCTGGGACATGGTAGAGGGCTTGAAAGAGAGAACGAAATGTCTAAGAAATTAGAATTCCGAACGGGTGACTTTGTGGTTTACCCAACGCATGGCGTCGGGAAAATCATGGGAACGGAATTGCAGGAAGTCGCCGGCACGGAGCTGGAATTGCTGGTTATTGACTTTCAGCAAGATCGGATGACTCTCCGTATTCCGGTTGGTAAGGCGCGGAATTCAGGTCTGCGGCGTCTCAGCACACGCAAGCAAATGGACAATGCGATCGAGAAACTCAAAGGTCGTGCGCGGGTCCGCCGGACCATGTGGAGTCGGCGGGCGCAGGAATATGAAGCCAAAATTAACTCCGGTGACCCGATTTCAATCGCCGAAGTGGTGCGCGACTTGCGCCGGAACACCAATCAGGGTGACCAATCGTTCAGCGAAAGACAGATGTATCAGGCCGCACTAGACCGCTTGGCGCGAGAGTTTGCCGCCATCGAAAAGATTGACGAACAGGCGGCAGCGGATCGCTTAGAGCGCATCATGACAGTTGAATAAGGCCCCAAACATGGCCGTTATTGGCAGCTCTGTCAGCTGTCGACATGTTTCGCAACGGCAATGGGTATCGCATCACTGCGGTACCCATTTTCGTATCTAACATGAAGATCATGAGCTGCCGAACGCGCCGCCGAGATTAGGCGTTTGCGCAGCGCGGGTATTGCATTAATTTAACAGCGATACAGATGCGTGAGGAATGATGGTGGACGCGGCAGAAACCGGTCAGCAAAAATTTGCGATACTGCAGGCGGTCAACCGCATTTGGGCGGTTGCCGCGATTCGCGGCCAAGCGCGGCAACTGGCGCATCTGCACGACCAATTGACCGAGAAATTCCAGCCTGGCGACGGCATCATTTATCTTGGTGATATGATTGGCTTCGGCACGGAAATCTGCACCACCATCGACGAGCTTTTGCGGTTCCGGCGGGCGGTCATGGCGCAGCCGCCGCTGCGCTTTCCAAGCGATGTTGTGTTTTTGCGTGGGCGCCAAGAAGAAATGTGGCGCAAGCTGCTGCAATTACAGTTTGCGCCCAATCCTGCTGATGTCGTCACTTGGATGGAAGATCGTGGCATCGCGTCAACACTCGAAGCCTATGGCGGCTCGCTGAAAGAATTGCTCGCCATTACCCGTGACGGCCCAGTGGCCATCGCCCGTTGGACGCAATCAATTAAAGACGCGATTGCCGCCCAGCCTGGCCATAATACTTTTTACAATGCCATTTGGCGGGCAGCTTACAGCGATGATGGTTCATTGTTGTTTGTGAATAGCGGCCTGAACCCGGACCGACCCGTGACCGCCCAAAATGATAGTTTTTGGTGGGACGCGGCAGGCTTTAACAGGTTGCAAGACCGCTATGGCAGCTTTGATCGAATCATCCGCGGCAGTGATCCTGAGGCGGGCGGTTGGCAGGAAACACCCCTGAAACTGTCAATTGATGGCGGCGCCGGCCATGGCGGAGATTTGCACGCTATTTGCCTCACCACGGCGGGCGAAACGGTACATATCATCACGGCCTAGAATAATTTTCGTATTATCTGGGCAAGATCACTAATCCGATCCGCGTGTCGGCGCGTAAAAGACATAACAGCCCATGGATGGTTGGTGTTTTTTCCGACGAGGCGCGCGATGACTTATTTAGACAACCCTGATACGCAACGCTCCAATACCGACTACATCCGAAACAGCATGCGGCAACCGCTGCTGGAGCGCGATCATGAACTTGATCTCGCCCGCCGCTGGCGCGACCAGAATGATGTCAAAGCCTTACATGAATTGGTGAGCGCTTACATGCGGCTGGTGGTCAGCACGGCAAGTCGCTTCAAATCTTATGGCCTGCCGGTAGGTGACTTGATTCAGGAAGGCAATATCGGCCTGATGCAAGCCGCCGCACGTTTTGAGCCAGAGCGCGATGTGCGCTTCTCAACCTATGCGACGTGGTGGATTCGCTCGGCCATCCAAGACTATATCCTGCGAAATTGGTCGATTGTGCGAATTGGCTCAACGGCATCGCAGAAATCATTGTTTTTCAAAATGCGCCATCTCGCCGCTCGCTTAGGCCGCGACGGCGAACAGGGCCCAACCGAGCTGCGGGACCGGATTGCCGAAGCGTTAAACGTCAAAGTCAAAGACGTTGAAGGCATGGAGACACGGCTCACTCAAGCCGATCAATCGCTCAATTTGACCATCGGTGATGAGGGCGGTGACGAATTCCAAAGCCTGTTGCCGGATGAAGGCCCACGGCCAGATGAGATTGTCAGTGATCGGATCGACAGTGAATCACGCCGCCAGTGGTTAACCGAGGCCCTTGACACATTGAGCGCCCGCGAGCGGACAATTATCCAACAGCGCCGGCTGGTCGATGACAGCCTGACTTTGGAAGAATTGGGCAAGCAACTTGGCGTCAGTAAAGAGCGGGTTCGCCAGCTCGAACAGCGCGCCATGAACAAACTGCGGGCCGTCTTGGTAGACCGCGTCGACATGGTTGCCGACCTGCTTTAATCGCCGCTGAAGATACCCGCTCAACGAACAATTTTGATGAGGTCGCCAACGTTGATTTGGCGACCGACCGCGACGCCGTTAAGTACATTAAAGCGTTGTTTCGGGAAATCACCGACGCGCATTTTCCGCCATAACTGGCCGATATCGGCATCGGCAGACACTGTTTCGACCGTGATACGTTGTGGCTGCACAGTTGCTTTATCGGCAGGCGATAAGCGCCGAAAGCTATAGGTCGTTCGCCGCAGCTCAACGCTATCGGCAGCGATCAGCGGCGATTTATCAAGAACGATAAACCGCGCCATCATGTCTTTGGTAAAGCGTATCGCAATTAACCGCAGGGCAGCTAACTGGCCGTCAATCAACGTCCGGCCGGCGGCGGTGGCAGCAGCCATGCCATTAATGGTGATCGTCTCCGGTGTGGTCAAACGTAATTGCCTGCCCCAATCTGTCACCAAGTAGTTTTTCGGCGACTGGCCGGTATTGTGCACCGTGTCAAAAATGATCGTTGGCTGATTGCGTTTGCTGACAATGACTTGGGTTGGCCGGTTAGACAGCGTGTAGCCCGGCGGGATATCAAAGCTGAAACCAAGGTCAGGATGGATGAAACTGCGATCGCGCTGGAAACCATGGCGTGCGCTGCCACCATATACCAAGCCTTCAAGCTGTATCATAAATTCCGCCCGGGCAATTCGCGGTGATGCTGCATCGGTTACCTGCGCAACTTGGCGGGCTTGACGGACTCGCGCCTCCGTGCGCGGATGGGTGGCCATCACATCAAAGCGGGCGGCATTATCTTTATCCCCGCGCCGCTGTGCTTGAAAACGTGAATTTGCCGCCATCCGAGCTAAGAATCGCGCCATCGCCTGGGTGTCATAACCGGCACGGGCAAGGTAGCGTACCCCCAGAACATCTGCTTGGAATTCCTGATCCCGGCTGTGCGCCCGCAAATAAAGCGTGCCACCACGTTGTGCGATGTCGGCAAGCTGACGGTCCCGGGTGATCGCACCGAGTAACCCGGCCCCCAAATCGGCAACAACTTTCTTGCTGTACCGCTGAGCCGAATGCCGGGCCGTCACATGGCCGATTTCATGCGCTAAAACACCGGCAAGTTCAGCCTCACTTGCCGCCAAAGCAATTAATCCACGGGTAATGTAGATATAGCCGCCAGGCAGTGCAAAGGCATTCACAAGCTCAGAATCAAGGATGGTGAAAGTGAACGTATTGGCTGGTAATTCAGAAAAAGCCGCTAGTTTGAGGCCAATTTTTGTGACGTAATCCTGGATCGCTTGGCTTTGATACACGCCGCCAAATCGCGCCTTGATTTTAGCGTCCTCAGCGCTCCCAAGGCGCTTTTCGTCAGCAGCGCTCATCAGCATCAAATCGCGCTCACCGGTCGCCGGGTTGACGGCGCAGCCGGCGGTGACGGTTGCCAGGGCGATCGCAATTAGCGCTGCGTTAAGCGGCCGCATTAGCGTGCTCAAAATCTGAAAACGCCGCATTATTTTCTGCTTCAGGCTGTTTTACTGTTTTTATTAGCCGCCAAGGATAGTGCCATAGCTTGCCCCTAATGGCCAAGAATTTCCAATTGTTCGGGGTGGCTAAGGGTCATCGCCGGGCCGTTCCGTGACCTGACCCATCCTCGCAAACGCAGCCGCTGACCAATCAAGTCAGCCGGTATGACATTGGCATCGCTGAACAACGACAAGCTGCGCCGCTCAATGACGGCGGTAAAATCACTTCGCCAATCGCTGCCGAAATTTATATAAGTTCGCCGTTTTACCGTTGCAACATCCACCACGCGCCCTTCAACAACTTGAAAGCTGTCGATATCGTCAACCGTTTCCGCAGGGTTTCGAATCCGGTAAAACCGCAAGGCCCAAATCCCCCGCCGCGCCGCACGCGCCTGCGCCTCAAGCTGTAACATCTCTTTGATGACCGCCCGATTATCATCAAAACTATATACCCGGGCCATCCCCAAGCGCAGCATTTCGCCCTGAATCCAGCGTCCGTCGGAATGCACCAGATGGGCAAGAATGCGCCTGTAACGGTCTTGTCGGCGGCCACCGTAATAGAGTGTCAAACTTTGCCCATCGGTGAATTTACGCAAAGTCTCACGCGCCATATCAGCCAGCGGCCAGGCTTTAAACCCCGGCCGTCCCAACGGTAGTTTCGGTGCTTGGATGCCCACCAGCCGGACCTGCCGGCCAAGGCTTAAAACGATGGTATCGCCATCAACTGTCGCCAGACCGGTGCTCTGCACCCCGGCTTGTAGCTGTCCGGCAGGAAGGCGGACCAAATTTTGCCCGGATAAATCAGCAGCACCTAGCGGTGCTGT
>QCEM01000008.1 GCA_003280605.1 SAR116 cluster bacterium AG-355-O21
TCAAGGGCGCCTTTGACACCGCCTGCCGCCTGCGCAACGGCGACCATACCAGCATCAGCCGCATGACCGGCGTGTAATGGCTTGGTTTGTGTATCACCGCGAAATGCCTGTTGCAGGCCGGCGGCCATGGTGGCGGCAATCGCTAGGGCATGACCAAGCTGGCGGGCATCAAGACCGGCAAGCAGGCCGGCCGCCGTTGCCGCCCCAAATGTTCCGACGGTGCCGGTATTATGCCAAAACCGATAATGGGGCCGGCCCAGGGCGACGCCGATCCGGGTTGAGATTTCATAGCCGGCGATGACGGCTTGAAGAAACGCCATGCCGGATGCGTTACGGCTTTCCGCCATCGCCAAGGCGGCGGCAATGGTGGGACTGCCGGGATGGTAAATTGCCGGTGCAAAAATATCGTCAAATTCGACCGTATGGGACGCTGTCGCATTGATTAAAGCGACGGTTCGCGCCGCGCCGCGTCGCCCGCTAAGGGTCCAAGCCCGACCATGTCCCAATTCATCGCTGAGACCGTTTTGCAGTGACATCGCTGGTCGATCCGTGGTCCCCGGCAGGGTGGTTGCGTACCAGTCAATAACACAGCGTTTGGCGGCATGGATGACATGATCCTGTGGGCGGGTTGTCGCCATTGCGCTTGCTGCCGCTGCAAATTGCGTGATCGCGGTCTGGTTAATGGCCATATTCATGCGTCGCTCCTCAACTGCTATGCCGGCGATGGTAAAGCAGTCCTGGAAGGGGTCAATCGTTGGTTTTGTCGGCAGTGCGGCGATCGGCGCAAAAGCTAAAAGTTCTTGCATCAACCTCAGCGGCGGCGCAAAAACGGCGAAACCATTCGACGGATTGTGATGTTAGATTCCGCCCAAGATATCGAAAGCTCGCCGGCACGTGAGATTCTGGTCGCGGCCGAAGGCGTCAGTAAGATCTACCAACGGCAGGCAAATTTAAGCTTTTATACCATGCTGCGGTTGGTTTTTGGTGGCGATATGCCGGTGCCAGATGATGGTTTTGTGGCGCTTGATAAGGTTGCCGTCAACGTCTGTCGCGGCGAAACAGTCGGGATTGTTGGCCGCAACGGATCGGGCAAATCAACCCTTCTGCAAATCATTGCCGGCACCTTACAGGCCAGTTACGGATCGGTTCAGGTCAAGGGTCGCCTGGCCGCGCTTTTAGAGTTGGGGGCGGGATTTAACCCGGAGTTTACAGGCCGTGAGAATATTTTCGTGGCGGCAGCGGTGGCAGGTCTAAAACGCGACGAGATTTTGCGTCGCTATGATGACATCGTCGCCTTTGCCGAAATCGGCGCCTATATCGACCAACCTGTTAAAACCTATTCAAGCGGCATGTTCGTGCGCTTGGCGTTCTCGCTGGCAATCAATGTTGACCCGGATGTTTTGATCGTCGATGAGGCGTTATCGGTCGGTGATGAAGCTTTCCAACGCAAATGCTTTGCCCGCCTTGAGCGGTTTCGCGGCAATGGTGGAACGTTGCTGTTTGTGACCCATCATCCTGGCACCATTCTGCAGCTGTGCGACCGAGCGCTGCTGCTTGATCAGGGCCAGCAGCTATATTTCGGCAATCCGCGTGACGCTCTAACCCTGTATCAGCGCGTGCTCTATGCTCCCGATGCGGAGCGGCCGGCGTTACGCCAGCGCATTTGTGAAAATCCGGATGCCATTCTTCAGCGCCAAAAACCTGCAACGCCCGAGACGGACACGGCCGTGCCCGCTGCACCGGCTGACGGCAGCGATGATGATGATCGCGGCCTGTCAGGGTTCTTGCCGGATATGCAGTCGGCAAGCCGGGTGGTCTACGCTGAAAATGGTGCAGCGATCCACAATGTGCGGCTGGTCGATAGTGCAGGCACGCCGTGTAATGTTTTAATCCGTGGCCGCCGATATGCTATTTGCTATGACGTCGATTTCAGCGCCGATGCCCATTGGGTATCTTTCCAGGTGGTGATCAAAATGGTCAGTGGCTATGGCCTGGCCGGGATGATTACCGACAGTGTTGAGTTTCAAAGCGAGGTGATCGATGCCGGCACCGAGGCCGGTGCCTGCTTCTGGTTTGAGTGTCGTTTGAATGAGGGCACCTATTTTTTCAATACGGCGGTTACCGCTGCCCGCGATGATGATCGGGTTTTCCTACATCGAATTGTTGATGCCGACATTTTCCGTGTGGCGGAAGATTCCGGGCAGGCCGAAGGTGTTGTCGATTTAGGCCTGACCGCGGAAATAACGTTACAACGCTGACCCTATAACATTGCCCGTACCATCGGCGTTCCATGCCGGTGGTTTTATGCCATAACCGACAACACCCCCCCGCGAGGCGTCAGAAGGAGCGATCGGTGAGCCAACAGACAGCAATTCATCTTGGCCTGATTGGCCAGGGGATCAGCCGCTCGTCGGCGCCGCGCCTGCATCGCATGAGCGGCAAACATCTTGGCTTGGCGGTTGATTACGGGCTGTTTGATCTGGCCGCGCCTGGTGATTTCGCTTCCTGCTTGCAGCGCTGTCAACAGGCCGGGCTGACCGGTGTCAACATCACCCATCCTTTCAAGACCTTGGCGTTTCAGCAGGCGACGTGGCTTGCCGAGGATGTGGCCGCGATCGGTGCGATTAACACCATTCTGTTCACCGATGAGGGTGTGTTGAGCGGCCATAATACCGATTGGAGCGGCTTTAAAGCAGCCTATCGGGCACGGTTTGGCGACGCTGCCGCAGGCCGGGTGGCGATTTTGGGCGCAGGCGGTGTTGGCCGGCCAATTGCCGCTGCCTTACAGCAGCTCGGGGCGACCGAATTACATATTTTTGATCGTGACCGGCAGGCCGCGGAACGGCTGGCTGCCGATTTACGGTCGCCCAATTGTCCGATCATTGTCTGTGCTGATGTGGCCTCAGCAAGCGCGGCAGTGGACGGGCTGATTAACGCGACCCCAATTGGCATGCATAATCATCCCGGTTGCCCTTTGCCGGTGGATTGTTTTGGCCGACCGGCGTGGGCATTTGATGCCATTTATACCCCCATCGATACGCCCTTTTTGCGTCATGCCAAAGCAGCGGGTGCGGAAATTTTGTCTGGATATGAGCTGTTCCTGCATCAAGGAATTGATGCATTTAGACTATTCACTGGGCGGCAAATTGGGATAATGGACCTGCGCGAACTCTTATCATCACCTTAAAATAAAGGCAGCATCCTGCTATGGAAAAGTCTGAACTGATCAGCAGTAAGCCGATCCTGCCTTTGCTGCTGCGGTTAGCGGCACCGAACATGATGGGCAATATTATTCAAGCCTCCTTGAGTTTTATCGAGGCCTGGCGTCTGGGTTTTTTGGGTGCCGGGGCGCTGGCGGCCGTCGCTTTGGTGTTCCCGCTTTATATGTTGTCGATGATGTGGTCGGCCGGGGCGATCGGTGGTGCTGTCGCCGGTGCGGCCGCCAGGGCCCATGGGGCTGGTGATCGAGCTGCCGGTGAAGCGGTATTGCGGTCAGCTGTGGTGATTGCTGTTTTCGGCGGGGTGTTGATGGGCGGCGCAGTCTTTTTAGGTGCCGCACCATTGATCAGTATCCTGGGCGGTAGCGGTCAAGTGCATGGTGATGCGGTGAGCTATGGGCGGACCTTGTTTGCAGGTATTATTCTGTTCTGGCTGTTCAATTTAATCGCCTCGGTCTGTCGTGGTACCGGTGATATGCGGACGCCGTTTTTCGCCATCATCGTAATGGCGTTGGTTTATGGTTTCGCCAGCGGCCCCCTGATCGATACATTCGGTATCCGGGGCTCGGCATTTGGCTTGCTGCTCGGCTTCGGGGCCGCGCTTATCGTTGTCACAGGAGCCATCTTACTGGGGCGCACACCGGTCAGGTTTGCTCTTGGGGCGGTCCCGTTGAAGGTCATTTTTCCGATTCTCAGAAATGGCTTGGTGGCTGCCAGCCAATCGATCGCCACCATTGCCGCAGCCATGATCGTGACAGGTTATATGGCGCAGTTTGGAGCCACGGCCTTGGCCGGTTACGGCATTGGCGTACGCCTTGAGCTGTTATTAATTCCGATCATCTTTGGTTTCGGCGGCGCCGCGATTGCGGTGACCGGCGCGAATGTCGGTGCCGGCCAACGCCAACGCGCTGTTCGGGCCGGATGGTTGGCTGCCGGATTGGCCACAGCGACCCTGACGCTGATTGGTGCCGTGGTGGCGTTTTGGCCGGAAATCTGGCGCGGTTGGTTTAGCACCGATGCTGCGGTGATCCAGGTCACGGACCAATATCTGCAATTTGTCGGGCCGTTTTATGGGTTTTTTGGCCTTGGCCTGTGCCTATACTTTTCCTCGCAAGGGCTAAACTCGCTTTTTTGGCCGGTGTTTGGAAATATTCTGCGCCTTGGGGTGGTGGCCGGCGGGATTGCGCTGCTGCCCTGGTTTGGTGCTGCCAGCCTGCATGGATTGCTTTGGGTGGTGGTTGCCGGAATGGTCGTTTACGGCGTCGCCGTTGCCCTCGGCTTGAAGCTTTTTGCTTGGCGGTTGTAGCCGGCCTTAAACAGCATATGGCGGCTTATCAAGCCCGCCGGGCGACAGTGTAAAAATTTCATTGCCGTTCTCAGTGATTGCTAAGGAATGCTCAAACTGTGCCGACAGCGAACGATCACGGGTTACCGCCGTCCAGCCGTCATCAAGCATTTTCACCGGAAACTTGCCTGCGTTTACCATCGGCTCGATGGTAAAGAACATGCCAGGGCGTAACCGTACCCCGGTATTGGGGGTGCCGTAATGCAGCACACTTGGGGGGGTATGAAAAATTTGTCCCAGCCCATGGCCGCAAAAATCACGGACCACGGAAAACCGGTTTTCTTCAACGAAGCTTTGAATCGCATAGCCAACATCGCCAAGGGTGGCCCCAGGTTGCGCCGCCGCAATGCCGCGCATCATCGCTTCATAGGTGATGTCGATCAATCGGCGTGCTTTGACACCAACGTCACCGACCGTAAACATTCTGCTGCTGTCACCATGCCAGCCGTCGAGGGTGGGGGTAACATCGATATTGATGATGTCACCTTCCTTCAGCCGTTTGCCGGCATCGGGGATGCCGTGACAGACAACATGATTGACCGAGGTGCAGATTGATTTTGGAAAGCCTTTGTATCCCAGCGGTGCGGAGATGCCGCCACGCTCCTGGATAAAGGTGGCGCAGAGCTGATCCAGATCATCGGTGGTGATGCCCGGGCGCACATGCGGGGTGATGAAATCAAGGGTTTCGGCGGCCAGTCGGCCTGCTTTGCGCATGCCTTCGAAACCCACTTTCGTGTGGATTTGAATTTGCCGCTCTTCAGGCGATAGGGACTGTTCCATGTGCCAAGTTGCCTCTGGTTTTCATCGGTTCTTATCGCGTTCTTGGGCGCTGCAGTCAATGCTGGTCTAAGGTACCAACCATGGGTAGGCGACCATTGACGACGATCTCGTCAGTGGTAATTTTGGTCGTCAGGACCAAAGTTTCAACCCCCTGCTTGGCGGCCTGTTTGAAGGCGGCGTCATAGGCCGGGTCAATATCGCCGGCCAAGCTAAAGCAATCACAATCCATGCGCTGCACCAAATAGACCGAGACGGCCCGATGCCCGGCGGCCACCATTGTCGCTAATTCGGCCAGATGCTTGGCTCCGCGGCTGGTAACCGAATCCGGGAATTCGGCGGCAGTTGGATAAGGCCCGCTGCCGCGCTTCAGGTGGACATTTTTCACCTCCACATAGCATAGCCCGCGGCCGGGATCAGAAAGCAGCAAATCGATGCGCGAATTTTGACCATATTTAACTTCGCGGCGATGGCTCGCATACCCGGCCAACTCCGGCACGTCGCCGGCGATCACAGCTTCGGTAACGATGGCATTTGGGTGGTTGGTGTTGACGCCGACAAGCAGGCCGGCAACTTCGATCAACTCGAAAGTATAGGCAAGCTTGCGTTTCGGGTTATCAGAGCGCGATAACCAAACGCTTGATCCAGGTTCCGCCACGCCAGTCATCGCCCCTGGGTTTGGGCAGTGCGCCGTTAGTGCGGTGCCGTCGTCAAGCACCACATCGGCCAAAAACCGCTTGTAACGCTTGACCAATCGACCGCGGTAAAGCGGCTTTGAAAGTTTCAAAACAAGGCCTCCTTCGCTGCCTGCCGATGAGTATGTCAAAAACGATAGAGGATCGGAAATTAATTGCCGCCGGCAACCTGCTTTTGTTTCTCAGGCCATCAATGCCTGCTCTTGGCAGGTTGAAATGATCGCGCTTATAATCGTTTCGCCAGCTGCTGTTGACACGGCCGATCCCGAGAGCTGCTTTCATGACCCTGTTTTCATTTTTTGTATTGTGATGCCGATAATGACCGAAATCCCAGTTGCCGACGCCGCCCGCACCGCCGCACCACCAAAACTGGTGACAGCAGCCTTGCTGATCATTGGCAATGAAATTTTATCGGGCCGAACCAAGGATGCGAATTTAGCCTTCCTTGGTGAAAACTTGAACGAGATCGGTATTCAAATGAGCGAATGCCGTGTGGTTCGCGATGACGAAGCTGACATTATCGCCGCTGTGCGGGCCTTAAGTGATCGTTATGACTATGTGTTCACAACCGGCGGCATCGGCCCCACCCATGACGACATTACCTGTAGCTGTATCGCCAAGGCTTTCGGCGCGGACGTGATCCGCCACCCCGAAGCGATGCGTCTGCTCACAGCTCATTATCAGAAAACCGGTGTAGAGTTTAACGCGATGCGTCAGCGCATGGCCAACATCCCTGTTGGTGCGGAGCTGATTGATAATCCTGTCTCCGTTGCGCCAGGGTTTCGGATTGCCAATGTTTATGTCATGGCGGGGGTGCCGCGGATCATGCAGGGGATGTTTGACGAGCTGCGTCAGAGCCTCAGCGGCGGCGAAAAAAAGACCGCAATCTCGATCCTATGCCCCCTGGGTGAAGGCGTCGTTGCGGCCGGATTACAAGCGGTACAAGAGCGTTATCCTGATATTGATATCGGCAGCTATCCGTTCTTTCGGATGGGCCAGATTGGCACCAACCTGGTGCTGCGCGGCTTTGATCTGGCGGCGCTCGCTCGGGCGGCTGATGAAGTCCGGGAGGTGGTCCGCGCGCAAGGGGTTGAGCCTGAAGACCCGGTCGATGACGGCGCGGCGATGGACCCGGGACCTAAATCATGAGCATGGTCAAGGTTGAAATCCGCGGTGCGTCCGCGCCTGTCGCCCACGTCATCTTAAACCGGGTTGATAAATTAAATGCCTTGTCGGCAGCTTTCGCGGCTGAAATACGCGATGTCGCAGGGGCGCTAAAAAACCGCCAAGACCTGCGTGCGGTGGTTCTTGAAAGTGCCAGTGACACGGCATTCATTGGTGGTGCTGATGTCAATGAATTGGGGCAGTTAAAGTCCCCCGCAGACGCTGAAGCATTTATTCGTGGCCTGCATCAGATGATTGCCGCCTATCGTGACTTGCCGGTGCCGGTGATTGCGGTTGTTGACGGCTATTGCATTGGCGCCGGTATGGAGTTTGTCGCAGCCTGTGATATCCGCATCATCAGTTCACGGGCGGTTTTTGGGATGCCGGAAACCAAGCTCGGCATTCCCTCGGTCATTGAAGCTGCGTTGCTGCCGCGATTGCTTGGCTGGGGGCGAACCTCATGGCTCTTGCTTACCGGCGAAAATATTGATGCGGCGACGGCGCAAGCCTGGGGTTTCTCTGAATTTCTTGTGCCGCCTGCCGATTTATCTGCAACTGTTGCGACAACCACCGAGGCCCTGCAGCAGGCAGCTCCAAAAGCGGTGCGCGATCAAAAAGCCCTGATGCGCCGCTGGGAAAACCTGTCCTTAGAGGCCTCAATTGAGGCAGGTGTCGAGGCTTTTGCCGGGGCTTTTTCGACTCCCGAACCGGCAGCGTATTTGGCCCCGATTTTAGCCCGAATGGCGCGAAAATGACCCGCCTGCTTGCCGCCTTTTGCATGCTTTTGGCAAGCATGCTTGCAGCAAGCAGCGCATCTATGGCGTCAACACTTGAGGGCACCTGGGGTTTGCAGCGTGATGACGGCCAGCCAGTTTGTGCCGGCACTGCCGTGATGGTTCTGCGTCAGGGGCGGTATTTTAGTGTTCTGCCGCGCGTCGGCACGTCTGTTGGCGCGCGCAACATCGTTATTGATCATTCGGTCTATCGCATTGACGGTGACAGGTTATACATCGAGCCGGGCCGTTCCTTGCGGCGATTTACACCGGCACAAAGATTTTTAATTGACCCGATGGGCGGTCTACAGTTGCGGAATCTTGACGACACAACGCTGGTATATCGCCGTTGCGAGATAAACATTGTACCAGATGAAACATGGTAAATTGGGAGGTGGGGATGAGCTGGGAAGCAGAACTGGACGAACTCAAGCAGCGGCTTGAATTGGCTTATGCCATGGGCGGAAAAGAAAAATTGGCGCGCCAGCATAATGCCGGGCGACTGAATGTGCGCGAACGCATTGATCTGCTGGTTGATAATGGCAGTTTTCATGAAACAGGCGCAATCTCGGGGGCCGCAAAATATGATGAAAACGGCCAATTGGTTGAGTTTCGCCCGGCCAATTGTGTTTTTGGCCGCGCCCAGTTGGCGGGCCGACCGGTGGTTGTCGTTGGTGATGACTTTACTGTCCGTGGCGGCGCCAATGATGCCGGCATTCGCGGCAAACAACTGGCGGCCGAACAGCTGGCCTTTGAATATCGCTTGCCGATGGTGCGGCTCATCGAGGGCACCGGCGGCGGCGGCTCGGTTAAAACCCTGGAACAGGACGGCGCAACCTATATCCCAGGTAATCCGGCTTGGGATTGGGTGGTTGCGAATATGGGGCAAGTGCCTGTTGTCTCGCTGGCATTGGGACCGGTTGCCGGACTGGGCGCGGCCCGCGCCGTCACCAGCCATTATTCGGTCATGGTCAAAGATCTATCGCAAATGTTTGTAGCCGGTCCGCCGGTGGTCGCTGGCGTCGGTGAGGACTTGGATAAAGAAGGTCTTGGCGGCAGCCGCATCCATACCCGCAACGGTGCCATTGATGATGAAGTTGACAGCGAAGAAGCAGCCTTCGCGCAAGCACGTCGGTTCCTCTCCTATCTACCACAATCGGTGCATGAATTGCCGGCCCGCGGGCCGATCACAGATGACGCTGGGCGGCGCGATGATTGGTTGATCGGTGCGATCCCGAAAGACAGGCGGAAAGTCTACAAAATGCGGCCAATTATCGAGTCAGTTGTCGATCAGGGCAGCTTTATGGAGCTTGGCCGCTATAATGGCCGGTCGGTGATTACCGGTTTGGCCCGATTGGATGGCTGGCCGGTGGCCATCATGGCAGGTGATCCCTATGTCTATGGCGGCGCATGGACCGCCGATGCATCACAAAAAATCACCCGCTTTGTTGATTTGGCCGAAACCTTTCATTTGCCGGTGGTTCATCTGGTTGATTGCCCAGGTTTCTTGATCGGCTCCGCCTCCGAGCAGGCTGCCACAATCCGCCATGGTGCCCGCGCGCTGGCAGCTGTTTATCAGGCGAAAACCCCCTGGTGCTCGATCTTAATCAGAAAAGTCTTTGGGGTTGCCGGTGCCGGTAATGCAAATGCCGCCCGGTATCACTACCGCTATGCATGGCCATCAGGTGATTGGGGTTCGCTGCCGGTGGAAGGCGGTCTGGAAGCGGCCTATAAATCAGATCTGGAGGCGGCCGAAGACCCGGCGGCATTGAAAGAGCAAATTCTTGGCCGGTTGGAAGCGGTCCGCTCACCGTTCCGCACGGCTGAACGCTTTATCGCGGAAGAAATTATTGACCCGCGCGATACCCGCCCGCTGTTGTGTGAATGGGCCAACTTAGCGGCACCGTTGCGGACCGCAGGACCGGTTGGCTTTCACATCCGGCCATAGTCGCAGCCAGGTTTAACCGCGTAAGGCTTTAATTTGCTCAAGATAGCTGTCAGCATTGATCCGTGCATCAATCAGCCGCGGACCATTGCTGGCCGCTGCCTCTTGGCAGGCTTGGCGTAAGCTGTCGGTGCTATCCGCAGTCCAGGTTTGAAAGCCAAAAGCCGCTGCCGTCATGGCAAAATCCGGGGCTTGCCAAGAAAGTCCAAGATCGGCCATTTGACGGGCTTCCCGCTTGATATCGATCAGCGATAGGCGGCCGTCGTTAAACAGCAGGATGCACACATTTGCCTGGTATTGAGCGATGGTTTTCAGCTCCCCCAAGCACATTAACGCGCCACCATCGCCGGTGATGGCAAGGGCCCCGCGTTGCGGGTCATGCAACGCGGCGGCGATTGCTGCCGGGATTGCGAAACCCATGGTCGCCAGACCATTGGAAATCAACAGGTCACGTGGGGCTTGCGTTGGCCAAAAGGCACAGGCGGCAAACATATGCGCGCCGGCATCGACCGTCAGCCGGGGGCCGCCGGCAAAAGTCTCGGCGGCGATAGCGACGCTGGCACTTGGCGACAGGCCAGCATCGCTGTTGATCGTGAGGGCGGTGCGCATGCGCTGGCGTTCGTCGGCCAGATCATTGACGCCCCAACCGTGGTCTGCGGGCCGCGGCGGAAGGGCCGCCAGCAGTGCTGAAACTGTCTCGGGAAGCGGACCGATGATTTGCAGTTCGGGCTGCAGGTAATGCGGCTGATGGATTTCTTCGGCAAGTTCAATGACCGGCGCCGAATAGGCCCATGGCTGCGGGATTAATTCCACCGGATCAAGACCGACCAGGACAATCAGATCGGCTGCGGCAACAGCTGGCCGCTCCAACGCGCCGCCTGTGAACAAACCAATTTGGCGCGGATCATCTGCAGCAATTGTGCCGGCTGCCATATAGGTTGTTAAAGCACCGCCGCCACTTTTCTTGACCAGTGCCGAAACCGCTGCCGCAAGTCCACGTCGTGCCGCCTCAATGCCGATAATGAAAACCGGCCGCCGGCTGCCGGCGATCAAGGCCGCAGCGGCAGTGATATCGGCACCGTCAACAGCTGGCGGGGCGCTTGCCTCGGCCGGCGCGGTGTTGGCGAAAGCTTGCGCAAAATCACTTACTGTCGGGAACATGGCCGCTGGCCGTCGCGGCGGCGATGGGCTTTGCTGCAACCAGTTATCCAACGCGTCCGGGGTTGCTTGCAAAAGGTCGTCGTCTTGACGCATCAACGGTTTGACCATGGCCGCTTGGTCGATGAACTGATGGCTGACATATTGATATTCGGCCGGGGCGGCAATCTCTGCGACCAAGAGGGCCGGGAAACGGTCGAGGGTGGCGGCGGCGACGCCGTTAATTGCCGACGCTAGTCCTGGGCCGCGGGTGGCAAAAGCAACCCCAGGGGTTTCCGCAAGGATGCCGCTCACCCCGGCCATGATGACCGCAGCGTCCTCACGGGCCGTGATCACCACATCCAAACCGGCGGCTTTGGCGGCGACCATTAAATCAAGACTGGTCCCACCACCCGGTACACCGAAAAGACGGCTTACG
This sequence comes from SAR116 cluster bacterium AG-355-O21, assembly GCA_003280605.1. Taxonomy (GTDB): domain Bacteria; phylum Pseudomonadota; class Alphaproteobacteria; order Thalassobaculales; family Thalassobaculaceae; genus TMED26. The sequence continues at coordinate 11,494 of QCEM01000008.1, forward strand.
CCGGCGGCGCACAAACGGCTGATGAGTATTTCTTTAAACGACGATGTGGCAGGCATGGAAAACGCTCAGAATCGGCAGGAGGGCAATCCTAACCTCGGCACTGAGGTTCGTATAGATACTTTCGGTTATGAACTAAGGTCTGCGATCCGCTTCAAAACCACGCCGGAAATCCGCCAACTGCCGTCGCTCTGCTGCTCCATAAAATAGATCGCTTTGCGGGCCAAGTCATCGGGGCCAACCACATATACCATTTGCGCCGGCCGGCCGCTGACGGTGGTCGTTTCGCCAAATTCAAAAATTTTTGGCCGCGCCACGGCTTCGTAGCCGTTTAACACCATTTGCTGAAAGCGTTGCACATTGCCGAACATGGCTTGAATTTTAGGTGCCGCCAGCGAAAACGCCTTATCCCATTGATCATTCTTGAAGGCGGTCACTTGCGCGCTGATGACAGTCTGAAAGGCATCTGCATCGCTGCTGGTGAGGTTTTTTGCGTGGCTGCCGAAGGCCGTCACCAGCACCATCATAAGAACCCCGATGAAGCCGGCCATTTTGCCAAAAGCGGTAGGTTTTTGCATGCTCGATCCTCCTTACCCGATTACGCTGCAAGGCGCGGTGCAGATCATCTTAGGAACGATTTTTAGCCGCTTTTAATGGGAAACCACTTCATCGCAAAGCTTTGTGCGTCAGCGGCATTTTCAAACCAATAGATCGTCTCTTGGACGCTGTTTGCTTCGACTCGCCAGCAGCCTTGGCAGTGATCGCTCAGCCATTGGCGCTGGGCCCGGATATTGGAGTCTTGATGATTGCTGCCTGCCGGCGGCAAGCGGACTTGCTGCCAGCCGGCATCCAGATGGCGTTGATCAGTGATGGCCAATTTGATGACATCACCGCCGACCTGTTCAATGCCAAATAATTGCTCGGTTTCGCCGTCCTGCATATTCATCGCCCGTAAATGGCGGCCGACGTCGATAAACACCAAGCCGACAATAAGACAGCAGATCAACACAAGCGCCCAATTGGTCATTGGTAAAATCCTTCCCATCCATTCGTGATTCCGAGTATGATCGTGATGTTAGCTTTCGGCAATGTTGCTGACCATGTGATTTTGCCCGGCTTGGTGTTCGGCCGGTTGCGATTTAATCTCGGTGCTCATGAAGCTGGCGATATTTCGGAATGGTGGTGAAAATGCCCGCGTTATTCCGGTGGTTGCGATTTTTCATATTGGTGTTGCCGGTGGCGTTTTCAGCGGCAGCGAACCCGCCATTTTGGCGCAGTGAGTGGCCAAACACTGATTTCAGCAAACACAGTGTTGATTATCAGGAGATCATTGGCGGTGGTCCGCCGCGTGACGGTATCCCATCAATCGACATGCCAAGTTTTGTGCCCGTGGCTGACGTTTCCGGATATCGCGGCAGTGAACCTGTCATCGGCTTAGAGATCAACGGCGACCGGCGGGCCTATCCGTTGGGCATTTTGACCTGGCACGAGATTGTCAATGATGTGGTCGGCGGCGTTCCTGTTGCCGTGACCTATTGCCCGTTATGTAATGCGGCGATTGTTTTTGACCGGCGGTTGGCAGGTGCGGTGCTGGATTTTGAACCAACCGGCAAACTGCGCCACTCGGACCTGATCATGTATGACCGCCAAAGCGAAAGCTGGTGGCAGCAATTTAGCGGCGAAGCCATCGTTGGCGCACGCCTTGGAAGCGTTCTGAAAACCTTGCCGGCGCGGCTTGAATCCATGGCCGATTTTATGACGCGATTTCCCGACGGCCAGGTTTTGGTACCAAATAACCCTGAATTCCGCGCCTATGGCATGAACCCCTATGTTGGCTATGACAGTGCCGGATTTCCGTTTTTGTTTAAAGGCGAAGTGCCTGAGGGAGTGTTTCCTATGGCACGGGTGGTAATTGTCGACGGCCGTGCCTGGAAGCTGGATTATCTGAGGGCGCACGGCGAGGTTGACCATGAGGATCTGGTGCTAACCTGGACAGCCGGGCAAAATTCCGCCCTTGATACCCGCGAGATCAGCGCCGGCCGAGGTGTCGGCAATGTGGTTGTGCAGCACCGGCTCAATGGGGTGCTTGAGGATGTCCGTTATCATGTCAGCTTCGCGTTCGTATTTTTCGCCTTCCACCCTAAAGGTGACTACATCCGTTAAGGTGCCTTGGTTGTCACATTGCGGCGGGCCAACCAGGTGGTGATGCCTGCCGCCGCCGCCAATGCGGCGGTGAGGTAATAGGTGGCCGTGTAGTCACCAAACAATTGCACCAACAGGGAAAAAGCGGCCGGGCCAACAATCACGCCGCTGAAGGTGACGAACAATCCTGCGCCGATAATGTTCGAAGCGCTGTCCTTTGGCCCATGGCGGATCATTTCGCTGAAAAACACGCCGTTCCAGCTCATGCCGGTAAAGCCAAGAATAAAGTAAACACCATAGACCCATAACAGCGGCCAATCCGGTGATAATTGAGTCAACAACAGCGCCCCTAAAATGATGATCGCGATCGTTGTTAACATGACCGTGAAGGCCGAACGGCTGCGGTCAGCTAACCACCCCCAGGTGATCCGACCAATCACCCCGGCGACCAGAATGCAAGATAAAGCATCTCCGGCAGCGATCAAATCATAGCCGATCTCTTTGACCAGCACAGTGACCGTAAATGAGGTCAAAGACAGCTGCACGGCGGCTAAGAATAAGCCTGAAAAGCACAGCCATTTGACTGTCGCATAGCTGAAGGCCAGCCGTACGTCGGTCAATGGCGGACGCCAGATGGCAGCCCCTGGTTGGCGTTCGCGGTCCCAGCGTGCCCGCGGCGGCTGCATCAGCAGGACGGTCAACGCGATCAGCCCAAGCGGCACCAAAAACGAACTTTGCCAGCCCCAATCCAGGGCCAGCCGCGGCCCCAATTGGCCAGCGATAACGCCGCCAAGGGGCACGCCTGTAAAGCGAATTGAAAAAATCAGCGCCTGATTACGGGGACTGGCAATCTTGGTCAGAATTGCTGCCGCCGGAGGATTGGCAAGCCCGTAGCCTAAGCCGACCAAAAAGGAGCCAAGAATAATCAACAGCAATTGGCCACTTGCAAGCAGGGCAATTGCGGCCAAAAACATGACCAAGCTTAACTGGCAGGTGCGCCACGGTCCCCAGCGACTGACGAAGCCGCCGGCCATCAGGCTGGTTGTCATCGCCCCGAGATAGACAATCAGGACTTGGTAGCCAATCAGTGAGGCTGTGATCCCCAAGTCATCGGCAACCTTCGGGGCAATTGACGGCAGCCATAATGAGGTCATTGAGGCCAAGGTGACCGACAGCGTCATGAAGATCATCGCCAAAACTTGGTCTAGCAAGCTTGGTCGCCAGTCTGAAAATTGTTGCAATGTCATAATGGCTATCGAGGTTAAGAATGCGTCAGGAATTCCACAGCAGCTTGCAAACCCCCTGGCCCATGGGGAATATTTTGTCGTCTCAGCTGCATCTCAATGACGCCGAGGGCGCCAAATAACATGGCTTCATTCAAGTCACCCAAATGACCGATCCGGAAAACCTTCCCATTCAAGGGGCCAAGGCCGCCGCCAAGGGAAAGATTACCTTCGTTAGCACAGGCGTTGCGGAAGGCTTCGGCGTCATGGCCGGCGGGCATTTGAATTGCCGTTACTGAATTAGAGCGGTGGTCCTGGCGGCGGGCAAAAAATTGTGGCCCGCCATTAGCCGACCAGGCCGTTACGGCGGCCCGTGTCGCACTGGCCAGCCGGTGGTGGCGCGCAAGCACGTTATCAAAGCCTTCAGCTTCGATGATATCTAAGGCCGCCGCCATAGCTTCGAAAATTTGTGTTGGCGCGGTGCCTGGGAAAATAAAGCGATTCTGCTGCGGTGCATATTCTTCCCAGCTCCAATAATGATGCGGAATCAGGCCATTGCGGCGGCTTTTCATGGCGCGTTCGCTGACGCAAGTGAAACTGAGTCCGACCGGTAGCATCAAGCCTTTTTGCGACCCGCCGACAGCAACATCAACCCCCCATTCATCCATCCGAAAATCGATTGAGCCAAGCGAAGAAATTGTATCCACCAGCAACAAAGCCTTATGGCCGGCGGCATCCAGTGCAGCACGCACCGCCGCAATGTCATTGGTCACCCCGGTTGAGGTCTCATTTTGAACCACACAAACAGCTTTTAGGCGGCCGTCCTGATCCTGCCGCAAGGTTTCCGCCAGCCGCTCAAGATCGATGCCATCTTGCCAGTCGCCGGGAACCGTCTCAACGTCCAGGCCAATCGCGGTACACAGTTTTGCCCAATAGGTTGAAAAAAAGCCTGTTTCCGGCACCAGAACATGATCCCCTGGGGCACAGGTATTGGCCATTGCCGACTCCCACGCCCCATGGCCATTGGCAATGTGAACAACCAAATGTTGGCGGGTACGAAAAATATCTTTTAAGCGGTCGTGGCAATTGCCCTGCAGGGTGCGAAAACCGGGGCTGTTGAAATCCACACTTGGGCGGTGCATGGCGGCCAAAACGCTGTCGGGAATATTGGTTGGTCCAGGTTGGAAGAAAAAGTTTCGGCCGGGCAAGCGGGACATTATGAAAACCCATGTAGATGTTGCGAACAGAACAGTTATAGCACTGAAGACAGGATATATTTATCTGAATTTAAGACCCATCACGAGCGGCGAATGGGTTGTTGATCTTGCGTCATCGGCTTTCCTCTGCTTCCCTATAGCGGCATCACCGGCATGAGGGTGTCGGGCATGTCAACTTGGGCGCACCCGCGTCGATAGAATCATGATCGCATTAGAGGTTTTGAAAATGATGAAAAATGAGCAGGTATCTGGGCCAGCAGCGTGGACCGCCCCGGAGATGGCGGCATCTGATTGTTGGCTTCATCAGTTTCGCGATGATGAGATTGCAGAAATTCAAGCGGCAATTGACGCTGTTCGGGCGCGTGGTTTAGCGATTGAAGATGTCACCCGCAGCGATTTTCCATTGCCCGGGTTAGCTGCCGCACTTTCCGGTATTTATCAAAAGATTGTCCATGGGCATGGCTTCATGGTGCTGCGCGGATTGCCTGTCGCTGACTGGGGCATAGCTGATTCGGCGCTTGCCTATTGGGGCATCGGCGTGCATCTGGGATTGCCTGTGTCGCAAAACGCCAAAGGCCATTTGATTGGTCACGTGCGTGATCTAGGACATGATCCGGATGACCCTAAAGTGCGCATTTACACAACCACACGGCGGCAACCCTACCATACCGATTCCTGCGACATTGTTGGCTTGCTGTGTTTACAAAAAGCGAAGGCCGGCGGTCTCAGCGCATTATCCAGTTCGGTCACAATCTACAATGAAATGCTGCAGGCCCTGCCAGATTTGGTCGAGGTGCTGATGCAGCCGTTTGTTTATGGCCGCAAAGGCGAAGTGCCAGCGGGGAAAAATGAAACCTATGAGATGGCAACCTTCTTCCGGCATGCGAACCATTTGACCACGATTCTGGCCCCAGACTTCATTTATGCGGCGCAGCGCCTGGCAGAGGTTCCGCGCTTAAGTGACCAACAGCAAGAAGCGCTCGACATGGTCCAATCGCTTGCCAACCGCGATGATATTCGTTTGGATTTGACCTTTGAGCCAGGCGACGTGCAGCTGGTGCACAATCACCAAGTGCTCCATACCCGCACTGATTATGAGGATTTTGATGATCCGTCGCTTAAGCGTCACTTGCTGCGGCTCTGGCTGGCGACACCGGCAGGCAGGCCGCTGCCGGCGGCGATGGCGGAGCGGTACGGATCGGTCGCCCTCGGGGGTGAACGCGGCGGTATCCGCGTTGCCGGTGCCCGCCCCCATGTGAATCTTGAGCCGGCATGAGACAGCCGGTCGGTGGCCGCCGTCGGGCGGCAAGGAGTGATGTATGACGGACCGGCGGACAGCGACAGTTTTTATGCGCGGAGGCACCTCCAATGCGTTGATTTTCCATGTTGATGATTTGCCGCCCGCAGGCCCCGAGCGTGATCAATTGTTTTGTCGTGCAATGGGAAGCCCGGATCCCTATGGCCGCCAGCTTGATGGTCTTGGCGGTGGTATTTCATCGCTCTCGAAGGTTTTGTTTTTATCGCCGCCAAGCCGGCCTGATGTCGATTTTGATTACACTTTCGGACAGGTTGAAATTGCCGTTCAGCGGGTTGATTACGCCGCTAACTGCGGCAACATGACCTCGGCTATGGGGCCATTCGCTGTCAATGAAGGGGTGTTTAAATGCGCCGATGGGCCGGTCTTGGTCCGGCTTTTCAATACCAATACCCAGCAAGTCGTGCATGCAGCTTTTGATGTGGCGGAGGGCCGCGCCGTCGAAATGGGTGATTTGGAAATTCCCGGTGTGGCCGGAACAGGGGCCCCGATCCGTCTTGATTTTATGGCCCGTGACAGTTGCCCCGGCGGCATCGCCTCGCCGCTGCCATCAGCGGCGGTTACGGAGATGATTGCCGATCCGCAATTTGGGCAGGTCACCGTCAGCATTGTTGATGCCAGCAATGTGGTCGCCTTTGCCCGGGCCAGCGATCTTGGCCTCAGCGGTGCCGAAGATGTTGCCATGATTGAGGGTAATAGCGCCTTGATGGCAGGTCTGGAGCGGTTGCGGCAACAGGCGGCAGTGCTGGCCGGCATGGCGACGACGCCTGCACAGGCAGTGCCGGCGAGCCCAAAAATCGCCTTGATTGGACCACCTGCGGCATTTACCGCCTTGGACGGTCGGCATTACAGGGCGGCGGATGTCGATGTCTCGGCGCGGGTGCTCTCCATGGGCAATGTGCACCGGGCGACTCCCTTAACGGCGGCCATGTGCACGGCGGCCGCAGCCGGTATTACCGGCACCACCGTCGCTCAGGCCAGTGCCGGTCGGGCAACCGGCGAGAGCGGTGATTTGCGAATTGGTACGCCGTCAGGCGTGGTCAAAGCTGCAGCTAAGGTGCGCGGCAGCGGTGTTGATTGGCAGGTGCCGAGAACATCCACTTTTCGTACCGCCCGCCGCTTGATGACCGGCTGGGTACACGGTTAGCAACAATGGAAAAGGTGCAGCGCCGGCCGAAATAGACCGGCGCTGCGGCGCGCCCAAAAAAGGGTAACCGCGAGGGGACTGGCCTTAACCCTTTTTAAAACGGAGCGCGACAAATCGCATTTCACCCCGCCGACTGATCAACATCAGAACCGACTTTAACTGCTTGGCGCGTGCTTCGTTGACGCGCTTTGTAACATCTGCAGGATTGCCAACTTCGTGTTGGTTCACTTCGACAATAACGTCGCCAATTTCCAGGCCTTTAACACCGGCGACGCTATCGGCATCAACATCGGTGATCACAACCCCTTTGGCGGCCTCTTCGATGCTGTATTTCTCACGCAGCGGGTCCGTGATCATCGACAGATCAAGGCCAAGACTATCAATGCGGCCTGTTTCTGCGCGGTCTTTCGGTTGACTGCGTGATACCGGCACCAACTGTGCCTTTTCAGCTGCTTCAAGTTCACCAATTTTGGCTTCGACGGTCACCGCTTTGCCGTCGCGCCAAACCACCACAGGCACCGCTTTGCCAATGGGGGTGCCGGCGACAATGCGCGGAAGTTGCCGCATATTGGCGACCTTTTGGTTATTGAAGCTGAGGATGATATCGCCCTTCTTCAGGCCGGCCGCTTCTGCTGGACCGTCCTTGGTGATGTTTGACACCAAAGCACCTTTAGCGTTTTCCAGGCCAAGGCTTTCGGCAATTTCTTCGGTAACCCCTTGAATGAACACCCCAAGCCAACCGCGGCGGGTGCGGCCAAACTCGCGTAATTGCGCGATCACCGGTTGCGCCAGGCGCGACGATACGGCGAAGCCAATCCCCACAGAACCGCCGCTTTGCGAGAAAATAGCGGTGTTGATGCCAATCACTTCGCCGTCAAGGTTGAATAACGGACCGCCTGAATTGCCGCGGTTGATCGACGCATCGGTCTGGATGAAATCGTCATAAGGTCCTTGCAAGTCGCGGCCACGCGCCGAGATGATCCCGGCGGTCACCGAGCCGCCCAAACCAAAGGGATTACCAATTGCCACAACCCAGTCACCGACACGGGCGGCGTCGGAATCGCCGAATGGCACAAATGGTAGGGTGGTATCGCCTGGGTTAATCTTCAAAACCGCTAGATCGGTTTTTGGGTCGCGGCCCAATAATTCAGCGGTATATTCTTCGTCGTTCTGCAGAATAACTTTAATCTGATCGGCTTCTGCAATCACATGGTTGTTGGTGACGACGATTCCGCTCGGGTCGATAATAAACCCGGATCCAAGAGCGTGCGCCCGCCGCGGTTTGCCGCCATTCGGCTGACCGCGTTCAAAAAAGTCTTTGAAAAAATCTTCAAACGGCGAGCCGGGCGGAAATTGTGGCCGCTGGCGTTGCCCGGATTGCGGCCCTTCTTGTTTCACCTGTTGGCTGGTCGCAATGTTCACGACTGCCGGCAAGAGTTTCTCGGAAAGGTCTGCAAAACTGCTTGGCGGCGCTTTGGCTTGTGCCGCAGAGGCTAGCAAGGCAGCCAAAAACAGCAGCGTTGCGACGCTATACTGTAGCCATAGGGATGACGACGCCGATGATGTTCGAGCTACCGCAATAGGTCGTTTCGTGCGCATTCAAATAACTCCATTCTCATCGCCGCTCCGGACGACACTGTGACGGTGGAAAGAGCGATCTGTGGTGCCACCGTGACTCCCAATCTGGGGTGTTTTTTAAAACTATCAACAGCCCATGAAGAATTGCTGCTTTTGTCTCACGCAGTTGTGTTTGAATTACGGCCAATTGCGGCAGATTAAAGAAAAATTATGGCAAAACCTCGGCAGCGGTGGCCGCACCGGCGGTATCGACGTTGTTCAGCCCTTTACCTACAAAAAAACCACCATATATCGGCTCTATGACCGAATCTACGTTTCATACCGACATTTCCCACCGCCGACCGATCCGTGCCGTGGTGGCAGCAACCCTGCTGTGCCTGCTTGCGGTAGCCGCCGCCCGGCCGGCCTTGGCCGATCAAAACGACCCCCGATTGCCGCAGTTGTTCGACGTCCTGCGGAAGTCTGATAACAGCCGTAAAATCGAACAAACCGAAGCGCAAATTTGGCGCATCTGGAGCCGTCATGGTGAGAGCGCCAGCGTTGATCGCTTGATGCAGCGGGCGCAAATGCTGATGGCCGCAGATCAGGTAGCTTTGGCCGCTGATATTTATGATGCCATCATCAAGCGGGACCCGGAATTTGCCGAAGGCTGGAATCGGCGAGCAACCCTGCGCTTTATGACCGGCGACTATGATGGTTCGGTTGCTGATATTCAAAAGGTGTTGGCGCTGGAGCCACGGCATTTCGGTGCCCTTGCCGGCCTAGGCATGATTTATATGGCGGTAGATGAGCCGGAAGGTGCCCTGCGCGCCTTTGAAGCCGCCTTAGCGATCCATCCGCATTTACCGGCGGCGCGTGCCCATGTGGGTTTCCTGCGCGAGCAGATGCAAGGCAAAAAACTATAGCTGAGAGAGCTTGGTTTTATTACCGCGCCGTGCTTGCTAAGTTGGTGTTTGGAAACGCCAACGCCCGGGAGGGAAATGCATGTCGACGCGGTATAATCTCATCATCAAAAATGGCACGGTACAGACGCCAAGTGGCGCTGTGGCAACGGATATCGGGATCATCAATGGCCGGATCGCCGCCCTTGACGTGATCGACGCCGATACCGGCGATGCTGTTTTTGACGCCAGTGGTCTGCATGTCTTACCTGGTGTCATCGACAGCCAAGTACATTTCCGCGAGCCAGGGTTAGAGCATAAAGAAGATCTTGCCCATGGCACCAAGGCAGCGGTCTTAGGGGGTGTTACGGCGATTTTTGAAATGCCCAATACCAGCCCGCTGACCCTCTCGACCGATGATTTAGACGATAAATTTGCCCGCGCCAAAGGCCGGGCCTGGTGTGATCATGCGTTTTTCATTGGCGGTGCTGCGGAAAATGCGGCGCAGTTGGATGTGCTTGAAAGCCATCCAGGATGCGCCGGCGTGAAGATCTTCATGGGTTCTTCAACAGGAAGCTTGTTGGTTCAGGACGATGCGACTTTGGCGCGAATTTTGGCCAATGGTCGGCGGCGTGTTGCGATTCACGCCGAGGATGAAGAACGCCTGATTGAGCGTCGGCAAATCGCCATTGATGGCGGTCATCCGCGGGTACACCCCGAATGGCGTGATGAGGAGACGGCGGTGCGCGCGACCAAGCGCATTTTAGCGTTGGCGAGAGCTGCCGGCCGGCGGGTGCACGTGCTGCACATCACCACCGGCGAAGAAATGGAAATCCTGGCCGAGAATAAGGATGTGGCAACGGTTGAGTGTACATTAAATCACCTCACCCTTGCGGCCCCGGATTGCTATGAGCGTTTAGGTGCCTTTGCGCAGATGAACCCCCCTGTCCGTGACGCACAACATCGGGCCGCCTTGTGGCGTGCGATTGATCAGGGTGTTGTTGATGTTATTGGCTCTGATCATGCGCCGCATACCCGTGAGGAAAAGCTTGCTGATTACCCGTCGACCCCAAGTGGCATGCCGGGGGTGCAAACGCTTTTGCCGCTGCTGCTTGATCACATGAACGCCGGTCGCTTAAGCCTGGAACGGTTAGTTGACTTAACCGCTTCGGGGCCGGCACGCATTTATAATATCGCCGGTAAAGGGCGCATTGCCCGCGGCTTTGACGCCGATTTGACCCTGGTTGATTTAGCCGCCAAGCGGACCATCGAAAACAGCTGGATTGCCAGCAAATGCGGTTGGACACCCTTTGACGGCATGCAGGTAACAGGCTGGCCAAAAGCGACCGTGATCCGCGGCAATATTGTCATGCGTGAGGATGAAGTTCTGGGCCAACCATTGGGGCAACCTGTGCGGTTTCAAGAAACCCTCGGGGGCGCCTGAGCGTCGGCAAACACGCTGCCGAAGCTGCTGATAACTTCCATCCGGCGGTGAGGGCGGCGGACGGCCGTGATTGAACCGCGCAATAAAGGGCTGCGGGCAGCACCAAAAGGCGATGCCCGCAGCGTCATGGCGTCAGATTTTAGTCGTTTTTCCGCAGTTCAGCTTTGGCAATGGATTCCAGATGCACTTCATCGGGGCCATCGGCCAGCCGCAGGGTGCGTTGGGCAGCATACCAATGCGCCAACGGAAACTCCTGGCTGACACCGCCGCCGCCGTGCACTTGGATTGCTTCGTCAATCACCTTACAGGCCATCCGCGGGGCCACAACTTTGATCATCCCGATCTGCTGGCGTGCTGCTTTGTTGCCAACCTTGTCCATCATGTCAGCTGCATGCAGGGTCAACAAACGAGCCTGGTCGATGGCAATCCGCGCTTCTGCAATCTTATGCCGTAAGGCGCCCTTTTCAACGTTAGCGGTACCAAAGGCGACGCGTGATTTGGCGCGTGATTTCATCAGCTCTAATGCCCGTTCGGCCATGCCGATGGAGCGCATGCAGTGGTGAATCCGGCCTGGGCCAAGGCGGCCTTGGGCAATTTCAAATCCACGCCCTTCGCCAAGTAAGATATTCGAGGCCGGCACCCGCACATCGGTGAACTGAACTTCACCATGGCCTTTGGGAGCATGGTCGTAGCCGAAAACCGATAACGCCCGGATCACCTCAATGCCAGGTGTGTCCATCGGCACCAGGACCATCGATTGCTGTAAATGCTTTGGTGCCGACGGGTCAGTTTTACCCATGAAAACAGCAATCTTACAGCGTGGGCTCAGCGCACCCGAGGTCCACCATTTGCGCGCGTTAATGACGTATTCATCGCCATCGCGGGCGATGGACGCTTCGATGTTGGTGGCATCAGAGGAGGCGACTCGCGGTTCGGTCATCGCAAAACAGGACCGAATTTCCCCGTTCAAGAGTGGCTCTAGCCACAGCTTTTTGTGCTCGTCATTGCCGTAACGTTCAATCACTTCCATATTGCCGGTATCGGGCGCGGAGCAGTTGAAAACTTCAGGGCCAATCGGCGAACGTCCCATGATTTCGCACAAAGGTGCGTAGTCCATGTTGGTCAGGCCGGCGCCGCGGTCGGATTCCGGCAGGAACAGGTTCCATAGTCCGGCCGATTTCGCTTTGGCTTTCAATTCTTCCATCACCGGGACAACGTTCCAGCGATTTTCCATATCGTCTAACTGCCGCTCGTAAACTTCTTCGGCGGGATAAACATAGGCGTCCATAAATTCACGGACTTCGGCTTGCAACTTGCGGGAACGCTCACTGGCTTCCATATACATTTTTGTCTCCTGTTCGCAATTGGCCGCCATTGGGCGACGCGGTTTTATCAAATCCGGGTTAATAACGGCTCGTAATTGTGCTGCCACCATCGATGACGAAGGTTTGGCCGGTGGTCCAGCGGCCGGCAGGCGCTGCTAAATAGACCCCGATGCCGGCAATGTCGTCTGGTTCGCCCAAGCGTAACAAGGCATGCGCGGCAGCGGCGCGTTTGGACCGCTCCGGGTCTTCATATAACGCGCGTGCAAAGTCAGTTTTCACCAATCCGGGTGCGATGGCGTTGGCGCGGATCCCGCGGTCACCCCATTCGACCGCCAAATTGCGAACCAACTGCATGTCGGCAGCTTTTGAAATACAGTAGATACCAAGATTGTCGCTGCCTTTCAGGCCGCCGATGGAAGATACAATGATCACCGATCCGCCGCCCCGTTCAGCCATGCCCGGCAACACCATATTACATAGCCATAAATTTCGTTTGATGTTGTTTTCCATGGTTTTGTCATAGGCGGCTTCCGGCACGTCAGCCATCGGCCCGTAATACGGATTGGCGGCGGCATTACAGACCAAAATGTCGATGCCGCCCCAAGCAGCGACGGTTTTATTGACCAAGACTTCAAGCTGAGATTGATCCGAGATATTGCAGGGGACGGCGATTGCTTCGCCACCTTTGGCATTAATCGCCGCCGCGACCTCGTCACAGACATCTGCTTTGCGGCTGGAGATAACAACTTTCGCGCCATGTTCGGCCATCCGCTCGGCCATAGCTTTGCCGATGCCCTTTGTCGAGCCTGTTATTACAGCTACTTTTCCGCGCAAGTCAAAAAGATCGCCCATGCCTTATGCCTTCCCTGAATATTGATTGATCAGCCATTACCGAGCGGTGCCGACGTTGAGACTTTTTCTAGTGTATGGACAGGATGGCCGATCCGGCAAGAGGGAACATACAGATAATGCCGTACAACAGGTTTTTGACAGCACGGCGTCTGAAGGCGTATGAAAGTAAGGCATAAAATCAAACGGGGATGGGATATGAGTGGACCAGATTTTCTAATCCATGGAAGTGAGGACTCTGTAGGCGTTGTGGTCGTTGAAAGCGTCGCCAAGGGTGCCGTTCTTTCCGGTCTGTCGATGGAAACCGGTGCGGCCCTGACGATCACTGCCTGCGACGATATACCCCTGGGCCATAAGATTGCGGTCATGCCGATCAGCAACGGCGATACCGTCCTAAAATACGGTCACGATATCGGCAAAGCGATTGCAGATATCCCTTTGGGCGGTCATGCCCACGTCCAAAACGTCAAAACCAAAAGGTGGTAAGACCATGAGCATGGCAAAAACATTTCAAGGTTACCGCCGCGAAAATGGTCGGGTGGGGGTGCGCAATCACGTCATCATCTTGCCGCTGGATGATTTGTCGAATGCGGCCTGTGAGGCTGTCGGTAACAATATTAAAGGCACCATGGCAATCCCGCATCCCTATGGACGATTGCAATTTGGTGCAGATTTAGACCTACATTTTGCAACCTTGATCGGGGCCGGCTGCAATCCCAATGTGGCCGCCGTGGTGGTGATTGGGATTGAGCCGAAATGGACCCAGCGGGTGGTTGACGGTATCGCTGCCAGCGGTAAGCCCGTGAGCGGATTTGCGATTGAGCAGCATGGTGATCTTGACACCATTCAGCGGGCCTCCTGGGCGGCCAAGAAATTTGTCCAAGACGCCTCTGAGCTGCAGCGTGAAAGTTGTGATCTGGCGGAGCTTTGGGTCTCGGTCAAATGTGGTGAAAGCGATACCACCTCGGGCCTAGCGTCAAACCCGACCGTCGGTAATTTCATCGACAAGGTCGATCCGATGGGAATGACCACCTGTTTTGGTGAAACCTCCGAGATCACAGGTGCCGAACTGGTGTGTCAAAGCCGGGCAGCGACGCCGGAGGTGGGTGAAAAATTCTTGCGCACCTGGCAGGCCTATATGGATGAAGTGATCGAGCCGCATAAAACCTCGGACTTATCGGAAAGCCAGCCGACCGCCGGTAACATCGAGGGCGGCTTGACGACGATTGAAGAAAAGGCCTTCGGTAATCTTGAGAAGATCGGTAAGAAAACCAGCTACATCGATGTTTTGGCACCTGCCGAAGCGCCGACAAAAGGGCCAGGCTTGTATTTTATGGATACCTCCAGTGCGGCTGCTGAATGTGTAACCTTGCAAATGGCGGCCGGCTTTGTGGTGCATTTGTTCCCAACCGGCCAAGGCAATGTCATTGGCAACCCGATTGAACCGGTGATCAAGCTTTCGGCTAATCCGCGCACCTGCCGGACCATGAGCGAGCATGTGGACCTAGACTGCTCGGGTATTTTGCGCGGCGAAATGACCTTAGATGAGGCCGGTGACGCCTTGCTGGATATGACCGTTCGGACCGTCAATGGCCGTCTGACGGCAGCTGAATCGCTTGGTCACAGAGAGTTCGTGCTGACTAAACTTTATCGGAGTGCTTAAGACTGTGATGTTAACGTCGGCTTCGCATCCTGCCGACAAGCGGCCCAAAGTTGTTTATTTATGCGGGGCCGACTGGTATTTTGCGTTGCATTTCATTGATTTGGCCCGCGGCGCAAAGGCCGCAGGCTATGAGGTGCATATCATTGCCGGCGTTGGCGAACGTCAGAGCTATGCGGCGCAATTCGACAGCGAGGGTTTTCATTTTCACCCGCTGGTCTTGGCCCGCACCGGGACCTCACCAATCCGGGATCTGTTGACCATCATGCAGATCGTCAGGCTGTACCGTCAGCTTCGCCCGGACATCGTTCACCATATTGCCATCAAACCGGTGTTATATGGGCAACTTGCAGCCTTTTTGACGGCTGTGCCGGTGCGCATAAATGCTCTCACCGGGCTCGGTTTTGTGTTTTCATCATCGCGCTTGAAGGCGCGAGTTTTGCGTCCCTTGGTTAGTTTGGCGCTGCGTTTGTTTTTGCCCTTGGGCAGAGCTCAGCTGGTGGTTTTGAATGATGACGATGCCGATGATCTGGCGCATATTGCCAAGCTGCCCCGCGCGGAGATTCGGGTGATTCCGGGCACCGGCATTGATTTGACGCGCTTTGTTGCCAGCGATGAGCCTACCGAGACACCTGTTGTGGTCGCATTGGTGGCGCGGATGCTGGTTGATAAAGGTGTTTTAGATGTGATTGCCGCAGCCGAGCAACTGCGTCACGACAAAGCCAACGTCATCATTCGTCTTGTTGGCGCACCGGACGCCAAAAACCCCGCATCACTGCCGGAGCAGCAGCTGCGCGATTGGCATGCCGACGGTTTGATCGACTACATCGGTCATGTGAGTAATGTCCCGGCCGTTTGGCGTGATGCTCATGTGGCCTTGCTGCCGTCTTATCGTGAGGGCCTTGGCATGAGCTTGATTGAAGCCGCTGCCTGCGCCCGCCCCTTGATCGCCACCGATGTGCCCGGGTGCCGGCAGGCCGTGATTGATGGCGTGACCGGAATATTGGTGCCGGCCACAGACTCGGATGCGATTGTGGCCGCCATCAAGTCCTTGGTCAGTGATCCACAGCGCCGCAGAACTATGGGCGCGGCCGCCCGCAAGGATGCCGAGCAGCGGTTTTCAAAAGTCGCCGTAGTCGCTCAGGTCATTGACCTCTATAGCGATAAACGGGCAGCACATTAATGATCAAAGGGCTCGCCGTATCGGATCATTTGAAGGGCATTTCGTGGGTTTTGGTCTCCAGTCTTTGCTTTGTTGCGGTCACAGGTTTGGTGCGCCATCTGGGCAGTGACATGGACGCGGTTCAAGCCGCTTTTATCCGCTATGCCTTTGGTGTGGTGCTGTTGATCCCAACACTGTTTCAAATTCGCCGGAGCGCTTTTCGCTTGGCCCGGCTGGCACCGCATGGCCTGCGTGGTTTGGTGCATGGGATTGGGGTGATGTTATGGTTTTATGCGATGACGCATATTCCCATCGCCGATGTCACCGCGCTGGGTTTTACGGCGCCAATCTTTGTGACCATTGGGGCTGCCTTATTCCTTGGTGAACGGCTGCGTATGCGCCGGTTGGCGGCGGTCAGTATGGGTTTCGTGGGTGCCCTTGTGATCATTCGACCAGGGCTGATTGAAATCGAATTGGGCGCGATTGCGATGCTGGTCGCAGCACCGTTATTCGCGGTGTCGATGCTGGTTGCTAAACGCCTTGTAGCCGATCAACCGCCAGGCGTGGTTGTGGCCCTGCTATCGGTATTTGTGACCTTGGTGCTGATGCCGCCGGCGCTGTATGTTTGGCGCACGCCAACGGCCGAGGAGCTTGGCTGGTTGATGGCGACGGCGATTTTCGCAACCCTTGGCCATATTGCCTTAACCAAGGCTTACAGCTTGGTCGATATCACGGTGACTCAGCCGATTACCTTTGTGCAACTGGTTTGGGCAAGCTTGTTAGGCTATTTCGTCTTCGCTGAGGTGCCGGATGTCTGGACTATTTTTGGTGGCCTGATCATTGTTGCCAGCGCCAGCTATATCGCCCATCGGGAAGCACAATTAGCGCGCGCTAAACGCCGCTTACAAGCAGGTTAGTCGATGCGCACCAGTTGCGTTCGGAACTGCTGGCCGCGCTTTAAATAGGTTTCGGAATTATGAGATAAGCCGTCCGCCTGGGCATCGGATAATTGCCGGGCAACCTTCGCCGGGGAGCCGATAATCAAGCAACGCGGCTCAAAATGCTTGCCCTCGGTGACCAATGCTCCGGCACCGACCAAACATTTGGCGCCAATATGAGCGCCGTTTAAAATTACCGCTTGAATTCCGATCAAAGCCCCATCATCGACCGTGCATCCATGCAGCATCGCTTGATGGCCAATGGTCACACCGCTGCCTAGAACCAGCGGGCATCCTGGATCCACATGCAGAACCGCACCCTCTTGAACATTACTGCCGGCACCGATCACAATCGGCTCATTATCTCCGCGCAAAACCGCGCCCGGCCACACGCTTACCCCTTCGCCAAGCGTTACCTTACCGATGATGGTTGCGCCATCGGCAATATATGCGGTTTCATGAATCACGGGGGCGTCATCGCCAATCCGGTAAATCGCCATCGGGGAAACTCCTTATTGGCAGGTTTTAGGCGTTAAGGCTTGGTGCACTGGCGATTGCCGCCGCCGCCAAGGTTGGGCCAATTTCTTCGTGTAAAACGAGATCAGCAATCTCGTCAAGCGGTGTTGGTTCGCGGTTAATGATAACCAAGCGGGCACCATTTTGCGCGGCAATTATCGGGAAACTTGCTGCTGGCTGGACCACCAGTGATGAGCCGATCACAATGAAAAGATCGGCGGCCAGTGTTTCTTCTTCGGCACGCTGCATGGGTGCCAGCGGCATCGCTTGACCAAAGGAAATTGTCGCGGTTTTCACAATGCCGTTACAGGCGGCACAGACCGGCAGCTCGTCCCGGCCGATAAAAGCTTGTTTAATCACGGCAAGCTCGTATCGCTGGCCACAATCAAGGCAGCTCGCATAGGTGCTATTGCCATGCAATTCGACGACCTGTGCGTCAGCAATCCCGGACCGTTGATGTAAACCATCAATATTTTGGGTGATGACGGCGCTAACGTCGCCGCGGCCAACCCAGGTGGCGACAGCAAGATGGCCGGCATTCGGCTCGGCCTCGGAGATGGTTTTTTCGGAGGCGAACTTTCGCCGCCAGGATTCCCGCCGCATTTCTGCGCTGGCGATGAAATCGCGGAAATCAATCGGCGCCATTTGCGTCCAGATGCCGGTGGGACTGCGAAAATCAGGAATGCCTGATTCCGTTGAAATGCCGGCACCGGTAAAAATTACCGCCCGGCTGCTTGTCCGCACCATATCGGCCAGCGCCTGGGCAGCGTTGTTATCGGGGATCTCTCGCTCCATTCTGTAAAGCTAACGCGGCGGCGCGATGCTGTCACCTATCTCGATGATGGCGTCGGCAAATTGTGCTAGATAGCGATCACCATAGGCCCGATAGTCAAACGGCAAAGCTGATTGGATTTCCGAAACACGGGCCCACATTGCCTCCCGCAACAAGGAGGCGCATTTCATCGCCCGAAACTGCCGCCATTGTTGCGGGCCGGGGGGCTGGCCAAAGTACAGTTCCAGTAGCCTTGCTTCTTGATCAGCCGTGAAACCGTTGTTTGACGCGAGGTTTGCCAAATCGAACATCGCGCTACCGAGGCCGGCATGTTCCCAATCGATCAGCCAGAGCCGCTGTCCATCATCAAGGATATTACCGCTGAGCAAATCATTATGCGCCAGCACCACATCGATTTGGCCAACAGTTTCTTCAAGCTGGTCATTTAAGCGCATCCAGGCCGTTAAGTCGTCGCTGCTTTGACGCTCTTGCGCGGCCAGGAAGCGGGCGTATTGGCGGCAAACACGGAACGGCCAAAACCCGGCAACAGGCCCGTCCAACAGCCGAAAAGCAGTATTGTGAGTTTGTTTCAACAGGGCTGTGATGCGTGGCAGGTTAGCAGCACTGGGAATCAGCTGCGATGCCAGCGGCGGGCCGGCAATGAAGGCCGCAACCAGCGCCGTCGAATTTGCAAAATAGACTTTCGGTGCGATGTCTGCCGCCGCCGCCGCACGGTTGCAGACAGCATCATTGGCCCGCAACACGCCGTGGGCCGGAACATCGCCATTGATGCGTGCGACAAATATGTGATCAGCCATTGTGACCATAAAATTATGGTTAGAAATGCCGCCATCGAGCGGGCGGACAGTGATCGAGGTTTGCCAGCAGGGCAGCTCGCGGAGAATGATCTCGGCCTGTGCGGCGGTTAAAAAAAGGTCTGAGTTCATGATTTCTTCTCCCGGCGACGCACTGGGCATCGACAGAACAGATGCATTTCTTTACTGATGATATGCGTCATTCGACGCGCCCTCGGATCGAGCTTTGCAAATTGGAGTTGATAGCATGGATGCTGGCACCGCCTTGGTGGAGTGTTTGATTGATTGCGGCCTGGACACTGGCTTCACCGTTCCCGGCGAGAGTTTTTTGCCTGTGTTGGAAGCGTTGCGTCAACGCCGCGAAAGGTTTCGTTTGGTGTCGATGCGCCATGAGGGCGGCTGCACCTTTGCGGCCCTGGGTTACAGTGCGCGGGCAGGCAAGCCTGCCTTGGTTATGGTCAGCCGTGGCCCCGGCGCAACCAATGCGTCGATCGGTACCCATGCCGCCCATCAAGACTCGCAGCCAATGGTAATGGTGATCGGTCATGTCCGTCGTCATATGCGCGGACGCGAAGCATTTCAAGAAATTGATCCGGTGTCGATGTTCGCCTCCATCAGCAAAGCTGTGTTGATGCCGGAAACGCCAGCAGATGTGAGCGCCATGGCGCGGCAGGCCGTTCAGCTGTCGATGGCGGGCCGACCAGGGCCGGTCATTTTGGTGTTGCCGCGCGATTTATGTGAGGCAGAGGCGGAAATGCCAAGCCTGGACGGGCCGGAAATACCGACGCCGGCGGCGGCGCCGGCAGCAGATATCACGGCTTTACTAGGGCGGTTTGCAGCGGCAAAAAAACCGCTAATCATTGCCGGTGAATTAGCCCGGCGAGCGGATATTCGGGAGCCGCTTGCTGATCTTGCGCGGCGGTTAGGCGCGCCGGTCATTGCCGCCTATCGCTGTCAGGATGTGCTCGATAATACCGACCCGGCCTATGCCGGACATTTGGAAATCAACCCGGTCAGCTACCAAAACCGACTGCTTGCCGATGCTGACTTAGTGGTCGCCTTGGGCAGCCGCTTGGACGGCATTACCAGCCGCGAGGAAACCTTGCTGGGGGATGATATCAGCCGCTTGGTTCACATTTATCCCGACAGCGATGTTTTGCAGCGGTTTGAAAGCAGCTTGGCTGTTGCTTGCGATGTGCTGCCGGCAGTGACGGCGCTGTTGGCGGCCGGGCTGCGCGCGGAAGCTGATCTGACCTGGCAAAACATGGCACATGCCGCATTCTTAGAATTTTCGGCAGCCGGCAATGTGGCTGTTGCCGGGACAAGCGATCTGGCCAAGATTGCGGCGGCGACACGGCAAACCTTGCCGGCAGAGGCGTTGGTGCTGACCGATGGCGGCAGTTTTGCACGCTGGATCCATCGCTATTTTCACTACGCCGCACCGCTAACTCAGGGTGGCTCGGCGAGCGGCGCTATGGGGGCCAGTGTGCCTGGCGCAATCGGCGCCGCGCTGGCCGCAGCGGATCATCCTGTGGTGGCGTTCGCTGGTGACGGCGGCTTCATGATGAACGGCCAAGAGCTGTCAACCGCCGTTCGTGAAGGCATCAAATTTGTCATCATAGTTTGCGACAACCAAGTTCATGGCTCGATTCTGAGTGGCCAGAGCGCCAAATATGGCGCCGATAAACTATATGCAACGGAAATGGGTGGCCCGGACTTTGTTGGTCTTGCCGAAGCCTATGGTGCCCGCGGCTGGCGTGTTGATGCGACGGCTGATTTTCCGGCCGTGTTAACCGCTGCCTTAATGGCCCATGAGCCGGCGTTGATTCATGTGACCTGCGATGCCGCTGATATTGTCCCCTACGGTCCCGGTAAAGACGCTGTTTAAAACAGTCGCCGGCGGTCAAAAAAAAGCCCAGGCGCGCACGCGTGCCTGGGCTGCGGTGATCGTGATTTGATGATCAGTCGCTAAATCGGTTGATGGCGCTGACCACGGCTTTGATCGGTGCCAAGGTGATCGAGGTGTCGATCCCAACACCCCAAACGTCACGTCCCTCATCATCAGGGTAGCGCAGATTGATATAAGCGGCAGCTTGCGCATTTGAGCCAATGGCGCGGGTATGCTCCTCATAATCAATCAGCTTGAAGCTGAGCCCAAATGTCTCCCGCATGCCGCTGACAAAGGCCGCAATCGGGCCATTGCCTGTGGCTTTGATCATGTGGTCATCATCATTGTGGCGGACCACTGCCGTAATCCGTTCCAGCTCATTCGAGAGTGAGGCTGACTGGCTGGAAAAAGAGATCAATTCAAAGGCGCCGTCTTGCACCAGATACTCGCGCTCAAACAGCTCCCAAATAGCTTCCGGAGTGATTTCCTTTGAGGTCTCATCGGTCACTTGTTGTACGACTTTTGAGAACGCAGGTTGCGCCGCCTTTGGCAGGCGGATCTGATGGTCATTTTCCAAAATATAGGCAACACCACCTTTACCGGATTGCGAATTCACCCGGATCACGGCTTCATAGGAGCGGCCGATATCAACAGGGTCGATGGGCAAATAGGGGACTTCCCATTGCGGGCCATTGGCCTCCCGCAGGGCGTGAATACCTTTATTAATGGCGTCTTGGTGTGAGCCGGAGAAGGCGGTATGCACCAGCTCACCCACATAGGGGTGGCGTGGGTGGATCGGCAACTCATTGCAGTATTCGTAGGTCTTAGCCAAGTGATTGATATCCGAGAAATCGAGATCCGGCTCGACACCTTGGGTAAACAAATTTAACCCCAAGGTAACGATATCAACGTTACCGGTTCGCTCACCATTACCAAACAGCGTTCCCTCGACCCGGTCGGCCCCGGCCATCACCGCCATCTCGGTTGCCGCCACGCCGCACCCGCGGTCATTATGGGGGTGCACCGACAAAATCACCGCCTCACGGTTGCTAAAGCCGCGGGTCATCCATTCGATTTGATCGGCATAGATGTTCGGTGTCGACATTTCAACGGTTGACGGCAGGTTGATGATGGTTGGCCGGGCCGCCGAGGCTTGCCAAATTTCCATCACTGACTCGCAAACATCGAGGGCATAATCAAGCTCGGTGCCGGTGAAGCTTTCGGGTGAATATTCCAGCATGATGTCGGTTTTGCCGGCCAACATGCCGAGATTATCGATAACCATTTTGGCACCGTCGGTGGCAATTTTCTTAACCCCGCCGCGGTCCTCACGAAACACCACCCGGCGCTGCAACTCTGAGGTCGAGTTGTATAAATGGATAACACAGCGTGATGCGCCAATCAGCGCCTCGCAGGTTCGCTTGATCAACTCCGGCCGGGCCTGGGTTAAGACTTGGATGCGCACGTCGTCAGGAACTTTGCCCTGATCAATGATTTCACGAATGAAGTTGAAATCGGTATCCGACGCGGCTGGAAAACCAACCTCGATTTCTTTGAATCCCATCCCCACCAGGGTGTCAAACATGTAGTGCTTGCGTGCCGAGTCCATGGGGTTGATGAGCGCTTGGTTGCCATCACGAAGGTCAACGGAACACCAAATAGGGGCCTTGTCGATCACCTGGTCCGGCCAGGTCCGATCCGCTAATTTTACCGGGTTGAAGGCACGGTATTTTTCAATGGGCATCTGTTTCATAGCTTTGTCTCCGATGGTGCCGCTGGGACACCGAGCCGACGCTGTTACAACGCCGGCACTGTCACTTTACGATTTAAGGCGAAACGCTTGCGCAAGGCATTTTGATAAGACATCTTGAAAAGCAATGATGGGGCAGATTTTCGATGACAATGGCCAACCACCATTTGACAACTTCCTAACAGAGTGATCGCACAAACGACGATATCCCGGACACCCTAGAGTGCCGGGTCGGTAAGTCGTAGGACAGGGCTCTGTTGCACAGAAAGAATCATAATACCAAAAGGATAAGCGCTTGACCGAATCCGGTCAAGCGCTTTGGCGAAAGTCGGCTTTATTGCTTGCCAAGGAAGCTGCTTAAGGCGGCGTTGAAACCATCGGCGGCTTGTACATTGCAAAAATGTGCCGCGGCCGGCAGCTCGACATATTCAGCACCGTTTATGCTATCGGCGATGAGCTTATTCATCGCTGGAGTGGTTCCCGGATCCTCGGCGCCGGCAATGACCAAAACCGGCACATCAATCGCCTTGATTGTATCGCGTTGGTCCATGGCTTTGATGGCGGCACAGCAGCCGGCAAAACCGTCAACCGGGGTGGCGTGGATCATGTCACGAATTTTTGCGATTTCGCCTGGATGGCTGTCATGATAAGCGGCCGTGAACCAACGCGCCAAAGTGCCTTCGGAGACATTTTCCATACCACCTGAGCGGGCCATGTCGATGCGCTGCTGCCATAAGTCACCTGGGCCCATATATGATGAGGTGGCGCAAAACACGGCGGCATGCAAGCGTTCGGGGTTACGGGTGGCGATCTTTTGGCCAACCATGCCACCTTTTGACAGGCCGCAAAAATAGACTTTGTCGATGCCCAAAGCGTCCAGCAACGCCAGCGCATCATCGGCCAGCATATCAATGCTGTAGTCGGTTGCCGGCGTATCTGACTGGCCGTGACCGCGGCTGTCATAACGAAGGATATGAAAATCGCCGGCGAACTTGTCGATTTGCGCATCCCACATATGTAAGTTTGAGGCCAATGAGTTTGAGAAAAACAACACTGGTTTTCCGTCGGTGCCGTCGAAACGGTAGTTTAGCTCGACGCCATTTGCGGACAAACGGGGCATGATGAGGTTCCTTTACGCTAAGATGTTATTTGGTTTAAAACAAGGTTCGGTTAGCTACTATGCCGCGATTAGCGGCGACCAGCAATCACCCTTGCGCGGGATGACGTGAGGCGGCCCGAATACAGCCTATCGTCGCGCGGCATAAGCGCACGGTAGGCCAGCTACTTAATGTTTTTCGATTCATGCCTTAGCGATTGCGTGCAAACCCTCAGCAGCTTATTTTTGAGATCTAGAAATCACAGGCAGAACGCAGTCCATGACAGAGTTGTCGCATATCAGGAATTTTTCGATCATTGCCCATATTGACCATGGCAAGTCGACCTTGGCGGATCGCTTGATCCACGCCTGTGGCGGCTTAAGTGACCGCGAAATGAAAGAACAAGTGCTCGATAACATGGATATCGAGCGCGAACGTGGGATCACCATCAAAGCACAAACGGTGCGCCTGGATTATTTGGCTGCCGACGGCGACCGCTATCAGTTGAACTTGATGGATACCCCCGGTCATGTTGACTTCGCCTATGAAGTTAGCCGTTCGCTGGCCGCCTGTGAGGGATCACTTCTCGTTGTCGATGCCAGCCAGGGCGTGGAAGCGCAAACCCTCGCCAATGTATATATGGCGATTGATGCCGATCATGAGATTATCGTGGTCTTAAATAAAGTTGATTTGCCTGCCGCCGATGTGCCGCGGGTGAAAGCCCAGATCGAAGATGTGATCGGCATTGACGCCAGCGATGCCATTGAAGTTTCGGCCAAAACCGGGCTGAACATTAACGCTGTTCTTGAAGCGTTGGTGACGCGCCTGCCGGCACCGAAAGGTGTCCGTGACGATAAGCTAAAGTCGATGCTGGTTGACAGTTGGTATGACCCCTATCTGGGCGTTATGGCCCTGACCCGGGTGCGCGACGGGGTGCTTAAAAAAGGCATGAAAGTGCGCATGATGGCAACAGGGGTCAACCATCAGATCGACCGTGTCGGGGTGCTGACACCAAAGATTGTCGAGGTGGCCGAATTGGGCCCGGGAGAAGTCGGCTTTATCACCGCCTCCATTAAGACTGTTGCCGATTGCCGTGTTGGTGACACGATCACCAATGACCGTGATCCCTGTGCCGATCCGCTTGAGGGCTTCAAGCCAAGTGTGCCGGTGGTCTTTTGCGGTCTGTTCCCGATTGATGCCGCCACCTATACCCACCTGCGGGAAAGTCTTGAAAAACTGCGGCTGAACGATGCCAGTTTTCATTTTGAGGCTGAATCCTCGGCGGCGCTCGGCTTTGGCTTCCGCTGCGGCTTTTTGGGCCTTTTGCACCTGGAGATTATACAGGAACGCCTCGAACGCGAATTTGACCTTGATCTGATCACCACGGCGCCGAGCGTGGTCTATAAATTAAATATGACCGACGGCACCGTGATTGAAATGCACAATCCTGCCGATATGCCGGATGTGATGAAGATTGCCTCCATTGAGGAGCCGTGGATTGTCGCAACAATTTTTGTTCCCGATGAATATCTCGGGCCGGTGTTGACCCTATGCACCGAACGCCGCGGCGAACAGATCGAGCTAACCTATGTCGGTAGCCGGGCAATGGTGGTCTATAAGCTGCCTCTTAACGAAGTGGTTTTCGACTTTTATGACCGTTTGAAATCGATCTCCCGCGGCTATGCCAGCTTCGATTATCAAGTTGATGAATATGTCGAAGGCGATTTGGTTAAATTACAAATCTTGGTCAATGCCGAACCTGTGGATGCATTGTCGGTGATCGTACATCGTGGTCAGTCGGAAAACCGCGGCCGGGCCATTTGCCAACGCTTAAAGGATTTGATCCCGCGGCAATTGTTCAAAATTCCGGTGCAGGCAGCGATTGGCGGCAAGGTGATCGCCCGCGAAACGATTTCAGCGATGCGCAAGGATGTGACCGCCAAATGTTACGGCGGCGATATCAGCCGCAAACGCAAGCTCCTCGACAAGCAGAAAGAGGGTAAGAAGCGGATGCGCCAGTTTGGCAAGGTTGAAATCCCGCAGTCGGCGTTCATCGCAGCGCTGAAAATGGGTGACGCCTAAATCCAGCGGGCAATCTGGGCGCAGCTTTAGCGGAAAAAAATTTGTGTCCGCCGGCGTCGGCTGAGCAGCAATAAGATAACGCCTGGCACGGCGCTAACCAGTACTGCCGGCCACAGCAGCAGCGTGGCGATGACCGGGTGCCATAAAAACGGGTGTAGGTGCCGGGCGATGGCCGGTTCGGCAAGTTGCAAACTTTCCGGCGAAAGTTGGAACCAAAGCCGACCGAGGCTGATCATCTGGAAGCTGCCGGCATCGGTCAAGCGCCACAGATCATACCCAAGTATAAGTGCAGCAGCGGTTACCAGGACGTACGCAAGCAAGCGGAAAATCCAACGCATCATAATGCCCCTTTAGCATATTATACGCTTTTTTTCGAGATCAATGAAGAGGGCTGGTCGCTTTCCAGAGCCGAGGCAATTATTGTTGATGGTAGAAATGTTGCGCCGGCCAAAGGGGTTTTGTATGGTGCGGCTCCAACGGGGTCGTGTCGCGCGCGCCTTGGATCGGAGGGATGGCCGAGTGGCTTAAGGCGCACGCCTGGAAAGCGTGTTCACCGCAAGGTGTCGCGGGTTCGAATCCCGCTCCCTCCGCCACTTGCGCTTCCCTTACATGTCCATTGAAGTTTTTTTCCGGCTGTAAACCCAATTCTCTACCGCGTTTTATAGCTCTTTTGTCTCCGTACAAGATTGCAGCTATCCGTCGCTATCCCGATGCAAATGCGGCATGAAATGTGGGATAAAATTTATACACCCCCCCCGTTTTATGCTTTTGGAGATGCATCTGTGGGATAAAGAGTTATCTCGTACCGAAATGAGATTAAGCGCCAAATTGGTTTTGGCTGCAAAAAAGCCAGGTAGATACGCTGATGGGAACTTCATCGTGTTGCGTTCACTGGCCAAAACCAGGCTATCTAAACCAAAAAGACCCGGCGCTCGCATATGACTATAACTATAATTGGCCCGCACGTTCCGCGCTTGTGAGGGCCACTCTGGTTTTTGCGCGCCATCACCCTTTTTGAGGTAGGCCTGTTGCAACTCAACAAAACTTGAAATGCCCGCAACAGGGTAACCGGCTGCACCGACAGCGATGGGCGCGTGCAATTGTGCCGTCGCACTACGTTGCAAACGGCTTTTCATTTCTTGCAGCCGTGAGTGCCTGACCTTGGCATCAGGCATCAGGCTCATTGGCAATCTCTTTACCCTCAGTTTCGTTATCCTCAAGGAGCCGCCAAAAAACGACCTCAGCCTGCGACCGGGCAGGCTCAAGGATCGCCGCCTTGCGTTTGGTCGGGCGCATTTCGAAAACGGCTGCGAGATATTGACCTGCCATGCTGCGATCGAGGCGCACTGGCATCATGTCAGTCAAGTCTGTTACATCGTAGTTGCGTATCGCTGGATAAATTTTAACCAACCGCCAAGCGCGATGGGCTAGTTTCCAGTACTAGCAATTATATGAGGAGATCGGACGATGATGAACTGGCCAACCGCATTTGTAATCGCTGTTGCAATCTGCGCCGTTGGTTTTCTATACAATAAGCCGTCTGACGCTGCGTTGGGCGGGTCGGATCGCGGCTTCATAGCGTTAGATGGTGGTGGCTGGCTTCAGTTTGATGGCAGTAAAAAGAGGTATTGCTATCGGTACAATCCGGGCATTGACTGCGACCCATGGTACCACGACTGATGACCGCCATCGACACCGCGAGCGCCGCGTTTAAGGATACGATCATGGCTGACAGGTCAGCACGCCAGACCGGTGAGATGGATCACCCTGCGTTCATGGCCGCTATGCAGGCATATGAAGGCCACCAACCCGGCAACAGCGAAGCTGGCCGGATGGTAGGCCAGATGATCCACATCGCCACTGAGCGGGCGACTGAGTGGCTTTGGAAAGGGAGCAGTTAACTTCCTGGGGCTTTGTATATACCAATAAACTCTGAGGCTTGTTTCGCGATGGCATTAAGATCAATGCCTTCAAGAATTTTTAATTCAGCAATAGCGCCGGTCTTCAACATGGCTAACTTCGTCGCCGTCATGGTATCGAGACTAGGCGCTTCAACGGTTGCTACGACATCGTATTCGCCCCGTGTATAGGTCAAATCGTGCAGACTGCCGCCCATTTTTTTTGCCATTCCGGAAATCATCGCATGCCGATCTTCACCAGGATTATCTAACCAGCCATCTGTTCCCTGCTTCGTATATTTTGCTAAAACAATAAATTTCATAACTTCTATCCCAACCGTTTGTTAATTCGAACTGAATGCTAAGTGCATAATAAGCAAACATGATGCATGTATTGAGCTGCTTTGAATAACCCCCTTTAATTTATATCGCCGGCTACTGATAACAACCATCGACACCACGAGCACCGTATTCAAGGATACGATCATGGCTTACAGGTCAGCACGACAGGCCGGTGAGATGGATCACCCTGCGTTCATAGCAGCTATGCAGGCGTATGAAGGCCACCATCCCGGCAACAGCGAAGCTGGCCGGGTGGTAGGCCAGATGATCTGCATCGCCACTGAACGGCCGGCGGTGTGGATCTGGAAAGGGTACCGGCAAGGGTACTTGAAGGAGAATGGTAATGACACCAAGCAGCGCACAGCGTGACTCAATTTTTAAGGCGTTTGGCCGGGCTTTTTTTAAGCAAGACCTGGACTTGATGTATGAAGTGGTGACGACCGACTTCACCTGGACAGTGGATGACGGGGATCAAGTTCATGTGCTGGACAGTCGCAATAAAATCGCTGAGTTTTTTGCGCGGCGGCGTGGCAAGTTTGAAAATGTCCACTATGATGATGTGGTATTTCATCACGCCGCCGATGCGACCTTCATGACCTATCGGATGACGGGAACCGCCGTTGCCACAGGTGACGCTTTCGCCAAGGTCGGGATTGAACGATACACTTTCCGCGATGGAAAGCTAACGGCAAAAGACGTCTATAGCCGCCCGGCAGTGGTTTAAATATCCTCCGCCTTTGTTTTTGTCGCAGCGGGCAAACGGCCGGAAAAAAATCTCGGGATGCCAGCTTCCAAAGCCGCCGTCGCCGCGTGCCGGTAATTCCAGCAAGCTCCGCGTTCTTACATGGCGCCGTTTTATCCCCTTAACGGGCGGTATAGCCGCCGTCGACGGGCATCGCAATGCCGGTCACAAATGAGGCAGCATCACTGGCCAAAAAAATTGCAACCGCTGCCACCTCCTCGGGTTGACCGAGCCGGCCAATTGGATGCAGGTCGGTCAAAAACGCCCGGCCATTACTCTGGGCCAGCCGTTCGGCAATAATCGGCGTGTCGATATAACCGGGGCAGATGGCGTTGACACGGACACCTTTTTCACCGAAGGCGATGGCGTATTGTTTGGTCAGACCGACGACGCCATGTTTACTTGCCACGTAAGAACTCACCCCTTCCAGCACCGCCGGATGATCGGCATAGCCACCGGGCCGCATAAGGGCACCCAGACCGGCAACCGAGGCGATGTTGACAACAGCACCTTTGCCTTGTGCCGCCATGATGGGGCAGGCATATAGCAGGCCGTAATACACACCGGAGAGATTGATCTCGGTTGTCGCGTTCCAGTCTCTGCCGGCGACACCGGCATTATTCATCAATACGTCGAGGCGGCCGAGGTCACGTTGGGTTTTGGTCAGTGCCTCCTTTACGGCGTCCTCGTCGGCGGTGTCGAGCGCATTGGCGACGGCGTTGGCGCCTAATTCTTCCACACGGGCCGCTGTCGCCTGGGCGGTCTGGGCGTTGATATCGGAACAGACCACCGTCGCGCCTTCTGCGGCCAGCCCCAGGGCCATTGCTTGGCCGATACCGGAACCTGCGCCGGTGACGAATGAAATGCGACCTTCAAAACTAGACATGGGCTAATCCTTTTTGTTGTGACCTTGGCATCAGGCGACAGCCTTTTTTGTATCCCCATAGGACGTGGAAACTTGCCCGCAACGATCCCCCTCGCACCGCATGGCAAGCATATTTCGCCCGGTGCAAGCGGTTATCAGGACGTGGCGGCGGGCGCGCCGCACGTTACCGATAGGCGAGGAGTTTGCGTGGCTTCGACGCACCAGGTCAAGCCACCGGCATATTTTTATTGCCCCTGGCAATCTTGCTGTGGCATGGCCAGGGCGGGTAGCCAACAGTCTTCTATTTTGATATTTGTATTGAAATTATCAGCCCGCATTGGTGAAACGCCGAAATTGCGTTATTTTATTTTGTTACGTCGCATCAATCGAACGCAATTTCGTAATTTCATCCTGCAGATCAAACCCTTGCGAAGGGGCAGCTGAACCAGCGTGAAAGGAACATCACCAATGTCTGTATCCGCCATGAGTAAAAACGCCCCGGCACCGAGCGATTTTAGTGCTGAGGAATGGCAAGCACGCTGCGATCTGGCGGCCTGTTATCGCCTTGTGGATCACTATGGCTGGAGCGATCTTTTCGGAACCCACATCTCGCTGCGGGTGCCTGGAACCGATCATTTTCTGCTAAATCCATACGGCATGTTATTCGGTGAGATCACGGCTTCATCGCTGGTCAAGGTTGACCAAGACGGCAAAATGCTGACCGAGAGTGATTATGAAATCAATCCGGCCGGCTTTACCATCCACTCGGCGGTTCACATGTCGTCGCATGAAATGAATGCTGTCCTGCACACCCATACCCGTGCCGGTAATGCGGTGTCCTGCATGAAAGAGGGCTTGCTGCCCTATCATCAAAAGGCCCTTACAATTCTCGGTTTTGTCGGCTATCACGATTATGAGTCCATCGCCCTTGACCATGATGAACGAGCGCGGATCGTCGAAAACCTCGGCGGCGGCAATATTCTGGTGTTGCGTAATCACGGCCTGCTGGCGGTTGGCGAAACCATTGGTGAAGCTTTCTTTTGGATGCACCGGATGGAAGCGGCCTGCCAATATCAAGTGGATATGTTGAGCATGAATCAAGAGCTTCAGCCCCCCTCGAAAGAAGTTCAAGAGCGCACCATAGAGATGAGTAAAAAGTTCTTTGGCAAAGGCGGTAGTGCCGCCAAAAACCAGCAGTGGCCGGCGATGATCCGGAAACTGGAGCGTGATTGCATTGACGACTGGCGGCGGTAACGCAACCGGCCGGCCGGCGGGATGATATGCTGCCTGCGGCTGACCGGAACGACGCACCGAAGTATTTTTTAAAAAGGCGACGCTATGACATTGATTGATGGACCGCGCCGGCACCCTGCCGGTGGCGGCGCTGCCCGCGCCTTGGTGATCTTGCTGCATGGTTATGGCTCTGACGGCGATGACCTGATTGGCCTTGCACCCTATTGGGCGCAGGCGCTGCCGGATGTGGCTTTTGTATCGCCGCATGCGCCTTTCCCGTGTGAGATGGGCCCCTTTGGTCGGCAATGGTTTAGCTTGGGTGATCGATCAGCTGCGGCAATGCTTGCCGGGACCCGAACCGCAGCCGACATTCTCAACGGCTTTATCGATGACGAATTGGCTCGTTTGAACCTGACCGCTGATCGGATGGCTTTGGTCGGGTTCAGCCAGGGCACCATGATGTCATTGTTTGTCGGCCCCCGCCGAGCCCAGCAGATCGCTGGTATTTTGGGGTATTCCGGCCGTTTGATCGGTGCCGATGTTTTACCTGCCGAAAGTGTCACAACGCCGCCAACCTCGCTGATCCATGGCGCGGCAGACGATATGGTGCCGATTGAATCCTTGCACTTGGCGGTCGAGGGGCTTGCTGCCGCCGGGATTGACGCCGAATATGAAACTCGCCCCGGCCTTGGCCATTCCATCGATGAGGTTGGCTTGCAAATTGGCCTGGAATTCTTGCAGCGCGTACTGGCGAAAAACTGACTTATCATGAAAGTTCTCCTATTTGCTTGCGTTCTGGTTTTCACGGCGTCGGTTGCGGCGGTTGCCGGCAATGGCGAAAAAATCACCGATCAGGACTTGATCGAACGCAGTGGTGTTTGGTTTCAAAAATCCGCGCAGCGCCCTTTTACCGGCCGGACCGATGGGTTACGGCAATACAGCTACCTGCAAGGTAAACGCCATGGTCGCGGGTTGCTTTTTTATGAAAGCGGCCAGTTGAAAGCTGAAATGCGTTATGAAAACGGCAGGCTTAACGGCCCCTATGTGATGTATTTCGAAAATGGCCGGCCGATGATGCGCGGGACCATGAAAAACGACACTCGGGAGGGCCGCTGGGAGGTGTTTTATTTTAACGGCGACAAAAGCCTGCATTCGTCCGGCATCTACCGGAACGGCAAATGGGTCGCGCCATAGCCAGGCGGTTGTCAGATATACAGCGCTTTACCGCCGGAATTTTTTGGATTTATTTAAATGCGATGGCCGGAGAGAAAAACTGTGCATGACATTCCCAAAATGGCGCAACGCCAGCTCGCCGATTACCGACGCCGGCAACCAGGGACCTTGTTTGCCGACCAAGATCTGAGCCTTGATGCGGCGACCGCCTATCACCTACAAGACGCCGTTACCGCGCTCAGAATCAAGGAAGGTGACATTGTTACCGGCTATAAAGTTGGCTGCACGGGGCCTGGTACCAGGTCGCAATTTGGTATGTATGGTCCGATACGAGGCACGCTGTTCGCGGGCGAAGTGCGCCGGAACGACTGCCGTTTGCCGCAAAAAAGTTTTTGCCACCTTGCCGTGGAAGGCGAGATGGCAATAAAAATTGCCGGCGATGGTCAGATTATTGCCGCTTTTCCGGTCATTGAATTGCATAATTTTGTGTTCCGATCGCAACCAAAGACTCTATCGGAACTCATTGCAAACAACGACATTAATGCAGGTATCATTTTGCCAGGCGATAACTGGCAAACGGCCACGGATTTGATCGACGATAACGCCAATCTGTCGGTCCATGTGAATGGCGTTGAATTGGGCTGTGACAGCCTATGGCCAACAGCTGGCGGACCGGCAGCATCGCTTCACTGGCTCAAGGCCCACCTTGACGACTTTGATATCGCCCTGCGGGTGGGTCAAATTGTGCTTGCTGGTACCAACTTGGGTCTTTATCCGGTGCAGGCCGGCGATCGGGTTGAGGTGGCCGTGAATGGCCAACCGGCAGTCAGTTGCACCGTGGTCTGATTGACAGTGCTGACATATCTCACTCACAGGGTTGCGACGGAGATTTTTGCATGACGATCATCTATGTGGATGCCGACGCCTGCCCGGTGAAGGATGAAATCATCGCCGTCGCCATTCGCCACGGGTGCCGGGCGGTGATGGTCTGTAACGGCGGTATCCGTCCAAACCCGCATCCGTTGATTGAGCTGGCCATTGTCGATGATGGCCCTGATGCAGCAGATATCTGGATTGCCGACCGTGCCGGCAGCGGCGATATTGTGGTGACCAATGACATCCCGTTGGCGGCGCGCGCTGTTGAAAAGGCGGCCGCTGTGCTGCGCCCTGACGGCAGCGCAATCACGGCCTCGAATGTGGGCAATGTTCTGGCAACACGGGACTTGATTGCCGACCTGCGCGCCGCCGATCCGTTTCGCCAGGGCAAGGGAAAACCTTTTTCGAAAGCGGATCGCAGCCGCTTCTCGCAGGCATTGGACCAGTTTTTATCGCGGCGCTAAACAGCCTCGCCGGCAACGAAGCCTGAGGACCAAGCCCATTGGAAATTATAGCCGCCAAGATGGCCGGTCACATCAACCACTTCGCCGATAAAATACAGGCCCGGCTGGTTTTTAGCCTCCATGGTTTTCGATGACAGCTGGTCGACGTCGACACCGCCGAGGGTGACCTCGGCAGTGCGATAACCCTCGGTGCCATTGGGGCTGACTTGCCAGCGATTAACCCGGTTGCCTAACTGCGTTAGCGCGGCATTTGGCAAATCAGCCAGCCGTCCGGACAGGCCAAGCTCATCTAAAATGTCGGCGGCCAGCCGGCGCGGCAGGTTGTCGGCAAGCGCCGTCAGTACATCTTGACGCGGTGTTTCGGCTTTTCGGGAAATCAGCCAGGCGCGACAGTCAATATCGGGTAATAGGTTGATCTCTAGCGCATCGCCGGTATCCCAGTAAGAACTTATTTGCAGGATTGACGGGCCGGACAAACCGCGATGTGTGAACAGCAAACCTTCACGAAAAACGGTTTTGCCATAGCGTATCTCGGCATCGACCGACAGTCCCGAAAGGGCCCGGCATCTGGCCAGAAAACCGTCCTGAAAAGTCAGCGGCACCAGTGCCGGTTTCACGGCCGTGACCTGTAACCCAAATTGCGCGGCAATATCATAGCCAAAGCGGGTGGCGCCTATTTTTGGGATCGACAGCCCGCCCGTGGCGACCACCAGGGCGTGACAGTTGATATCGCCGCCGGCGGTTTGCAGGCGATAGCCATCAGCGGTCGCCGCGACGGCCTCGACCGCTGTGTTCAAGCGAAGTTCGGCACCGGCATCGCGGCATTCTGCCAGCAGCATGTCGATAATCTGTTGGGCGCTGTCATCGCAGAATAATTGACCCAGCTTCTTCTCATGAAAGGCGATCTGGTGCCGTGTGACCAGCTCTACAAAGTCATCCTGGGTATAGCGGGTGAAAGCTGATTTACAGAAATGTCGGTTATTTGACAGAAAGGCCGCCGGGGTGGCGTGCATGTTGGTAAAATTGCATCGCCCGCCGCCGGAAATGCGGATCTTTTCGGCAGGCCGTTTGGCATGCTCAAGAATCACCACCGATCGTCCGCGCCGGCCGGCAACCCGGCCGCACATCAACCCAGCGGCACCGGCGCCGATAATCACGACGTCATGCGTCTCAGCCATCCCCAATCACCTGTTTACGTGGCACCTAACTTTCTCCGTTCCGCTGTAAATGTGACTAGCATGTACGTTCTAGATCCGCCAGTCATCCGACATCGGCCCCGATTGTCGCCGATATGTTCCGGCAACTGATGCGGTGGGCAGCTACAGGTTCGGGTTTAAGGTGAAAAAAATGGCCGTGTTTGGCTGTTTCGGTTTAACCTGCCGGTAAGAACACGCTGAGGAGGGAGCCGAATGCCGCCGATTTGGATACTGAAATACTACCTAGGTGCCTATATCCTGATAGGCGTGACCGTCTATTTCATCGTCGATCATATCTAACCAATTGGCCTGAAATGAAAGCCAAAGATGACCTGAATTTAGGGGGTTTGTCGCGTCGGCAAAAAAGCTCAATGAGGAGGCTTGCGCCATGATTCCAGCGGATGAAACCTTTGCTGGCACCTGGCCTTACGCCGCGAAGTTTTTCGAGGGTAACGGCTTTCGGCAGCATTATGTCGATGTCGGCAGATGTGATGCTGACAGCGAAGACGTTATCGTTTGCTTACATGGTGAGCCGACATGGGGATATCTTTACAGGAATTTCATTCCCCGTTTGGCCCAAATCGGGCGCGTTATTGTGCCAGACCATATGGGCTTTGGGAAAAGCGAGACGCCGCAAGACCGCGATTATTCAACGCGCGACCACAGCGATAATCTTGAGCGCCTGTTGCTGAGTTTGGATTTGCGCAATATCACACTGGTTATGCAGGATTGGGGTGGCCTTATCGGGTCCACATTTGCGCTCAGACATCCTGATCGTATTAAATGCTTATGTATCTGTAATGCGAATATCCCATGGGCAAGAGCGCCCGTTGACCCGCCGCGTAGTCATAAGTGGCAAGCTTGGATGCAGTCGGATCAATATGAGCCTGTTGTCTCAAACCTTGGTGCAACGGCCTTATCAGTGATGCAACGCATTGGCATGGAACGGATGGATCATGTCAATGAGACGTGGTTGCGAGCGTATTCAAGTGCCTTTCCAACGCCTGAATCTTGCCGTGGCGCATTGCAATTTCCGCGCAATATTTCGCATCCTGAAACCTATGCTTTCTACAAAGAGCTTGAGGCAAAACACGATCTCGCCCGGCTACAAGCGATCCCGGCAATGTGCGTGGTTGGCGAAGAAGAAAAGACAACCCCGGCAGAATTAAGGGTTTTTGGATTTAAAAGTCTTTGGCCAAATGGGCCGGTTGTGCGCTTGCCAGGTGTCGGTCATTTCCTGCAGGAAGACGCACCCGGAATCGTCACCGCGCTGGTTGAACAATTTATTCAGGTGAATGGTCAGCCTGTCGATGCTTTTTCGGAACCAAGCGTGGCCTGGGACGAATCTTCTAAATGGGCAGCGGTCAGGCAAACCTGAAGGCGCTGTCAATTAGCTGCGCGGTGTTGTGGTGACGCTAAACCGTGGCGATTTTACCCGCCACCCGACGGACTTTGCGCGGGGCCGCCATCCAGACGCACGCTATGCCAATCAATGCCGCCAACATACAGGCCAGGAAGGCAATATCATAACTGCCATAACGGTCATAAAAGACCCCTGCCAGCCATGGGCCAATGGCCCCACCGGTCATCCCAAAAAGGCTTAAGACGCCAAAAACTTTGCCATAATACTTACCTTGAAAAAGTTCCGCCGGTATGGACGCAAAACAGGTCACCATGCCTTGGCCTATTAACCCTTGTGTGACCACCATGGTTACCATCAAAACCCAGGACGGCTGTGCCTGCAGCATCAGCGAGACGCCATAACACGCAATATAACCGAGCATGGAAACGGTCCATATCTGCTCGCGTCCCCAGCGGTCCGATAAGGCCCCCATGCCGAGAAGACTGCCAACCCCAAACGTACTGACCAAACCAAGTGCTAAGGCGGCTGTTTCACCATCGAAGCCAACGTCGATTAAGAACCGGGTTTGATGCACCAAAATTGTATAATAGGCGATGAAGCTGGCAAAAAACCCGCAACTTAACCACCAAAAGCGGCTGGTTTTCATAGCCCTTTGCAAGGTCCAGTCAACCGCAACCCATGCAGGGTCGACCACATTATCCGGCGTCGCTTGCGGTGCCCCTGCGGGCGGCACGGCGTCGCCGTCGGCGCGGGTGCCAATGTCTTCCGGTCGGTGGCGCTGAAACAACAGGTTGAGCGGCAGCACCACAACGAAAACGACGCCGGCCAAAAGCCATGCGGCGGATCGCCAGCCATCGGTTTCAATCACCGTTTGAACCCCTGGCATAGCGACCAGCGACAACACCCCAACGCCTGAAAACGCAACCCCAATGGCGAGGCCGCGGCGGCGCACAAACCAATTCGGCAAGAACGCCGAATGCCCGACATAGGAAAAAAGCACACTGCCGCCAACGACCAAAAACCCCAGGGTTGCAAACAGATGCCAAGGCTCGGTGGTGAACGTGGCGGCGATAAAACCGGCTGCGACCAAAACCCCACCAAAGGGAAAGACACGGCGTGGGCCAAAGCGGTCCATGGCCATGCCAATGAATGGCGACATGATCGATGACGCTAAAAACCCAACTGAAAAGGTTGCTGCGGTAATCCCGCGGCTCCAGCCGAACTCCTGCAAAATAGGTGGGTAAAGAAGTGAAAACGCATTGCGCGCATTGACCCCAATGGCGATGGTGATAAAGGCAATCGCGACCACGGCCCAACCATAAAAAATCGGCACACGGATAAGCTTTCTCCTCAGGGTGGACTGTTGGCTTGGCGGCGTAATTTATCTGTGAGCTGGCGGTGAAAGGTGCGGTGGATTTATGTCAGTCACGGCCGTAAGGCTAGCTCGCATTGCTTAATATGTCGCTATCTAAGGTTCTGGCTTGCATGCCAGGGATAGTTTTGCCCACTATGATGGCGGTTCGAGCCGGCGCAAAACCGCCGCGCTTGCAGTTGCCGGCGATCTGAAAAAGTACGGGTCATGCCTGCCAAACCAACCATGAGGCATGATGACCGGCATAGGGTGGCGGTCTATTTCTGGAGGTGACTGAAGCATGTCGACTGAAACATCAAATAGCACAATCAAACTGATGGTTCTGAAGGGTGACGGCATTGGACCGGAAATCACCGCTGCAACCCTTGAGGTGCTCTCGGCGGTCGGCACGAAATTAGATCTCGACATCGTATTTGAGGCCTTTCCCATTGGGCTAGAGGCGCTAGAACACCAAGGGACCACTGTGCCCGATCAGATATTTGAGGAGGTCAGCGGATTTGATGGGGTTATTCTGGGGCCTGTGTCGAATTATGATTATCCACCGAAAGAGGCCGGCGGGCTTAACCCGTCAGGTGAATTGCGCAAGCGCCTCGATCTCTATGCGAATATCCGCCCGGCGCTGACACCGCCTGGATTTGCGCCGCCCTATGGCAAGCCTGTGGATCTTGTGGTGGTGCGCGAGAACACCGAAGGCTTTTATGCCGACCGCTCCATGTTCAGTGGCAGCGGCGAGTTTATGCCGTCACCTGATATGGCCCTGTCGGTGCGCAAGATCACCCGCCAAGCCTCCACCCGGATTGCAACCGCCGCCTTTGAGGTGGCGATGCAACGCCCGCGCAAGAAAGTCACAGCAGTTCACAAGGCAAATGTTCTGCGTGCCGGTGATGGCTTGTTTTTGGACTCTGTTCGCGCGATCGCCAAAGCTTTTCCCGACGTGACTTATGAGGAAAAGATTGTCGATGCCATGGCCGCCTTACTGATTCGTGATCCCAGCCAGTTTGACGTTGTCGTTACCACCAATATGTTTGGCGACATCCTCTCTGATCAAGCGTCGGAATTGGCCGGTAGCCTGGGCATGGCAGCATCATTGAACAGCGGCCCTGATGTGGCGGTGGCGCAAGCACAACATGGCTCAGCGCCAGATATCGCCGGCCAAGGGATTGCTAATCCAAGTTCCCTGATCGGCTCGGCTGGGATGCTATTAAACTGGCTGGCAGATCGCCGCGGCGACGGCAGGTTACGGGATGCCGCCGCGTTGATTGAAACCGCCATCAGCTCGGTTATTGCGGTGCCGGCGCAGCGCACCGCCGATTTGGGCGGCAATATCGGCACTGCGGCATTCACCCGGCATCTGGTCGAGGCCGTCAGGCAGCACCAAGACTGAGGACAGCAGTTTGTGACCGGCGGCTAGTGTCGCAGGACTAGTCGCAGTCTTGATAGTCTGATGCGATGCAGCGTTTGGCGCGGACTTGCGCGGCGGCACGGTCTTCGGATGACAGTTTCGCGGTGAGCGCCGCTTTGACGTTAGCGGCATTGGTGTTGCCGTTGGTCGCGGCGATATCGGCCCACATATACCCGGCCAGCAGGTCTTTTGGGACACCACTGCCGCGGGCCAGCATAACCGCCAGCGTGCTTTGCGCGACAGCTAAACCCTGTTCGGCGGCTTTACGAAACCAGCGTGCGGCTTCGCTCAAATCCTGCGGCACGCCATCCCCTTTAAGATACAGCCAAGCAAGATTGTTTTGGGTTTTCACGTCACCTTCCTCGGCCAATGGTTTCCAAAGTTTCAGCGCCGCCCCAAAGTCACCACGCAAATAAGCATCATAGCCCTTGGCATAATTTCCGGCCCATCCGGTGCCGGTACCGGCAAACACACAAAAGGCCACCACAATCACCGATAAAAACTGCTTCACTGGTCTGTTACCCCTAATGCCGATGTCACGTCGTTCTGCTCCTGTGCTGATCGCGGCGTGGCCGACAAGCCGCCGAGCTTGCCGCAAAACCATCTCCGCCGGGCAACAAGCTTAGTCTTTTCTTGCGCGCCGATCACGGTCTACACTTAACATCGAGCAGCCAGAATTGCGAGGCCATGAGGAGCGCATATGACGTATCAAGATATCGACTGCCGGACCGTTGACGGTGTGATGACCATCACCCTTAGTCGGGCCGATAAGTTAAATGCCCTGTCGCGGCCGATGCGCCATTCCTTGCTTGCCGCTTTCGATCAAGCTGACAGTGATGACACTGTCCGCGTGGTCATCGTCACCGGCGCAGGCCGGGCGTTTTGCGCAGGTGCCGATTTGAGCAAGGGTGAGGAGACCTTTGATTATGCAAAGCGCGGTGAGTTACGCGCCGACGGTCTTAACCGTGACGGCGGTGGCTTGGTCAGTTTGCGGATCTTCGCCTGTAAAAAGCCCGTGATCGCAGCGATCAATGGTCCGGCGGTTGGCTTTGGGGCGACCATGACCTTGCCAATGGACATCCGGTTAGCGTCAACTGACGCTCGTATTGGCTTTGTTTTCACCCGCCGCGGTGTGGTTCCGGAAGCCTGTTCATCGTGGTTTCTGCCGCGGCTCGTTGGCATATCGCAGGCGCTTCAATGGACTTTGTCCGGCCGCCTCTTCAGCGCTGAGGAGGCACAGGCAGGCGGGCTTGTCAGTGAGGTTCTTGCGCCGCAGGATTTACTGCCGCGTGCGCAAGAGATGGCCTCAGAAATTGCCCAGAATACATCCGCCGTTTCGGTCGCCATGACACGCCAGATGATGTGGCAAATGCTGGGTGCGTCGCACCCGATGGAGGCGCATCGCATCGATTCCCGCGGCATGCAGCAAATGGGTCAAATGGCCGATGCACGTGAGGGGATACAATCTTTCTTACAGAAACGGCCGGCGCAATTTCCGCTCCGTGTCAGCACTGATATGCCTGCGGTTTTCCCCTGGCAGGCCGAACCCAGCTTTGAGGATTAAGCACCGTCATCGGCGCGCTGTAGCGACAGTTAGCTGTCGGAGATCAATGTCTTAACGTAAT
Source organism: SAR116 cluster bacterium AG-355-O21 (assembly GCA_003280605.1). Lineage (GTDB taxonomy): Bacteria > Pseudomonadota > Alphaproteobacteria > Thalassobaculales > Thalassobaculaceae > TMED26. The sequence continues at coordinate 51,843 of QCEM01000008.1, forward strand.
CTTGCAGCGTTTCTGCGCCGTCAAGGATGTCTCGTGAGGTTTCCAGGAACTGGTAATCTTTCAAAATCATCACTTTGTGGTTCCAGATACTAAACTGCACCGAAATTTGCGCCATGACGTCGATGTAAAACTGCAGTTTGCGGTCAGTTAAAAACTTACTGGCATGGATGGTGCCTGCGAGAATGCCGATCTCATAATGTTTGGCGATATATTTACGGAATTTTTCGTAGGAAATTTCAAAGCGTTCCAAAAATTCCAGAATTTCAGAAATTAAGGCGCGGTCTTTATCACCGAGCATCTCGATTTTTTCGAGAATGGATCTATCGTCAATGACGCCATCGGCGCTGACATACTGGATAAGGGCTTGTTTCAGACCGCGCGAGTCCTGTTGAAATTTTTCGATGTACCGCAGCTGCTCCAAAAATATCTTTTGGTCGCTGTAAGTTATTTTCTTGATTTCGTTATTTTTTATGGAAATTTGCAAAAAACAGACCTAGCATTGCCCCCGCCATTAATCTAACCATAAATCTCCTCAAAGCTCACCTTTATATTGCCGCCGCTTGAGAAATCTGCCCATGCTTGCCGCGCACAGGGGGGGTGAACGATGCGGATTATCCACCGTTCAACAGGGCCAGGAAACGTGCTTCTAGGCGTGGATCGTCGGCGAAGACACCTGTGAAACGGGTTGTGATCGTTGCCACCCTTGGTTTTTTGATGCCGCGTGTGGTCATACACTGGTGTTTGGCATTTATCACAATCGCGACCCCCTTGGGTTGCAACACTCTGGTAATACAATCGACAATCTCTGCCGTCATGGTTTCCTGGGTTTGCAGCCGTCTGGCGAAAATCTCGACAACCCGCGCCAGTTTTGAAATCCCGACGATTTTGCCGGATGGGATATAGGCAAGATGCGCCGTACCGAGAATCGCCACCATGTGATGCTCACAATGGCTTTCGATGTCGATGTCCTGCAGCATGACCATGTCATCATAACCGGCGACTTCCTCAAAGGTTCGGTCAAGCACCTTATCCGGGTCTTCATCATAGCCGGAAAAAAACTCCTCATAGGCTTTGACGACACGTTTGGGCGTGTCGATCAGGCCCTCGCGCTCGGGATCATCGCCGGCCCAGGTAATGAGTGTCCGGACAGCATCTTCGGCAATTTGCCTTGTCGGTTTTCGCACTTTTTTCTCCGTTGGATTTGGTTTGCTTCGTCTCTGTCAGCGCAAGCTGTCATCCTTATTCACAAGCCTACGCGCCGGCTCATCGCCATAATCTTCCCCGCCAACAAAAATAAATGGCCACCAATGAGCGCAATAAGCTACCGGCGGAGAAACATGATCGAAGATGAAAATACCTTTATTTGAGTGATCGGTAGCAGGTGTAACCGTGATGTGAGGTATGGGCGTATCACCCCTTCAGGAGGATATTAGATTAATCTTATGAAAAATGTTACTTTATAACATAACTTTGGAGGCGTGGCATGCGGCCGCAGGCCGATCCATGCAGGCCGAACCTAGGCTGTCGCAGCAGATGGCCCAGGTCGGCAGCGGCAGCTTTACGCGGCGCGCGGCCTTAAAACCGCGCCCGGCGATCTTCCACATTGGCCAGCACATCGATCAATACGATCTTGCCTGCTTTGTTCAACCGTTGTGCTTCGGCAAGGGCCGGGGCCAGCTCCCCAGCGTGGCTGACACGCAGACCGACAGCCCCCATGCCTTCGGCAATTTTGGCATAATCGCCCTGCATCGTGGAAACTCCAAAGCGCTCCCGGGCGGCTTGCCCAATGGTGCCTTGGGTTGGCCCTGAATAGGTTGCCATCGCGCTATTGTTCAGCAGCACGGTGGTGATGGCCGCACCACAGCGAACCGCCGTTTCAATGTCGCTGCCGGACATCCCAAAAGCGCCATCGCCCATCAGGTTGAGACAAAATTTTTCCGGAGCCGCTATCTTCGCCCCAATCATCAGCGGAATCCCAAAGCCGAGATGGGTTGTTTTACCCCAGCCGATGTAGCTGTGCGGGACGCTGGCGGTATAGAACGGCACCATGCAATCACGCGGCGCCCCGGCATCATGGGTAACGATGCTGTTTTCTAAATCCAGGCAGCTATCAAGGGCTTGGATCACGCGGTAGTAGCTGAGCGGTGTTTGCTCGCCGTGTAAGGCTGGGTGCCAATCAGCCAGCCAGTCAGCTCTCAGGGCCGCCACGTCGGCTTCCAACGCTTCGCGTGCTGCACCTCGGTCACCTTGCAAACGCGCGCCGACGGCGGCGATCAGCGCCTGCAGGGTCAGCCGTGTATCACCTACCAGGGCGATATCAACAGCTTCATCCTTGTTGATGTCATCGGCATTGAGGGTGTTGTGTATCAGGGTCTTACCGGCGGGGATTTTTTGCCCGTATGGGGTTCGGGTGAGGCTGCTGCCAAGCGCCAAAAGCACGTCACTGTCGGCCAGCCAGGCGTGGGCAGGGCCGGTGGTTGTTCCGCAACCGGCACCCAGTGCCAGTGGGTGACGCTCGTCAATTGCCGATTTCCCCGGCATCGTCGTGAATACCGGCGCGGCAAGCATTTCAGCAAGCTGGCGCAGCTCGTTGCTGGCCCTTGCCGCCAGGACCCCGGCACCGGCCCACAGCAATGGCTTGCGCGCCGCCAGCAGCGCTGTTGCGGCGGCGTCAACGGCGCCGGCTTCGGGAACCTGCAAAGCTGCCGTTGGGCTTTGATAAGCTGCCGCGTCTGCAGGCACTTCGGCAGCCAGCACATCGGCCGTCAGTTCCACAACCACCGGGCCAGGGGTACCATTGCGGAGGCCATGAAAGGCCCGCCGCATGACCGCTGTGACATCCTCGGGACGATAGATTGCTTCAATCTGTTTGGCCCAGCCCTGATATTTTTGAACCGCGCTGAAATTTGGTCGGACCGACATCTGACTTAAGGCGACACCACCGACAAAGACCAATACCGGGACATTGTCGGCATAAGCTTGCGCCAAGCCGCCCATAAGGTTTTCGGCACCTGCTTGGCTTTGCACGGCAACCACCCCAAAGCGCTGCCGGTCACTGATTCGGCTAAAGCCGTCGGCAGCCATAATCGCACCGCGCTCATGACGAAAAGCGATGGGTCGAATGCCAAGGTCAGCCACCGCATTAATCAATGGGTTACTGGGGAAACAGGCAAGCCATTCGACCCCTTCCTGTTTCAAAATTGCGGCGATGGTCTCGATCCCGTTCATACCTGCCCCCAAGGTTTATTGTTGTGATGGTCATGGCGTCGGTTGGTCATCGGCGCTGGAATACCGTGGCTTGACCTGACCGAAACAGCGTAGTCGCAGACTGTTGGGCTTGTCCATGGGGCAGCATCATCAGCTTATCTAATCTGCCGGGTCGCGGACCGGCGGTATTTTTGCAGCACTGCCTATTTTGTCATTTGAATTAGTCTGATAAAACAATGTCTGCATCGGCGCTTAGCCGTTTCGTTTCCCGCATATCGCTGCTCGCCGCCGCGTGAAGGCTAGGGGCTAACCGAAAGTTTCAGGTGGAAAAAACGATTTTATTATATGCCCCGACCTCGCCTTATGTTCGCAAAGTCCTGGTTTTCGCCCATGAAACCGGCGTGATGGCAGATATTGAACTGCAGACAGTCAAAACCTCACCGGTCATCCGCCAAGATGCGATCATGGCGGCAAACCCGCTCGGAAAAATCCCAACTCTGGTTTTAGGTGACGGCACGGCCTTATTCGATAGTCGGGTGATCTGTGAATATCTGGACAGTTGCCATGACGGCGCCGCGCTGTTCCCGGCTGCGGGTGCCGCACGCTGGCAGATGCTGCGCCTGCAAGCGATGGCCGACGGCATCTTGGATGCAGGGGTCGCGCATCGTTATGAGACGTTTCTGCGCCCTGAAGCATACCGATGGGCTGACTGGATCGAGGGCCAAAAGCAGAAGATTGAGGCTGTTTTAGATGCTTTGGAAGCCGCTGCGCAAAGCCTTCCGGAGATTGACGCCGGCGCGATTGCCATCGGCTGTGCGCTTGGCTATCTGGATTTCCGTTTGGCTGATTTGAACTGGCGGGAAAATCGTCCTGGTTTGGCGGCGTGGTTCGCTGCTTTTGCGGCCCGCCCATCGATGCGGGCGACCATGCCTGCAGGCTAGGTCAATCGCCGCGCCGCCAAAATCCCATCAGTGATGGCTAATTTGCCCGCCGAGGCACCCGCAGGCCGCCGCGGGTGCTGGCGCGGCGAACATTTGCGTAATACACGATTTGCGCCGGCACTTTGTCGACGCCATATTTTGACAAATAGCGGCTCATAAATGACCGGTAGACGCCGTATTTAAAGTAAATTTTACCGCTGGAATTGGTTTTCCCCCGATAGCTCCATTTCCGCGCACCATTGACAAAAACCTTCAGGAAACCGTCCCGTTTCGCCCATTTGGCATGGACCTCAATTTGATGCCAACGAACCCGTAAATCGGCCGATTCAATCAATTTCGTAACGCTAGCGCTACCGCCGAAGTTACGATCAATCCAAAGCCCGCCGCAGCTATTTTGAAACATGAAAGCAGGCGGTGCGTTGGTTTGGTGGAACTGGCCAAGTGTGGTTTTTGTCGGACAGACATTTGGGTAGTCATGAGGCACAAACATCGACCAGCCATACCAACATAATTTTCCCCGGTGATTGTCTTTACTGCCGGTTAGCTCCGAGCGTTCACGGTCGTTATCGCGATCGGACCACTGCGGGCTGCTGGCACAATCTCCGGGCTGAACTTCAAAGCGTTCAACCATAGCAGTCGGTGCCATGCCGGTCGGGTCGGCCACCAGCGTGTACCCATATGAAGTGTTGTTTAACGACCGGCGAAAGTCCCCAAAGGAACCTTTATTAAGTGTCTGACAGCCGCCCAACGCGATCGCCAAAAGCGGAAAAGACAGCGCCATTACAAGGGTTTTTTTAATCATTGATCGGTTGACCCGGCGGTCGTTGGCCCGACTTATATCGACTGTATCCTATCAGCTTTTTGGTGCAGATTTTTTCTCGATCTCATCCAATACAGGCAGGATATATTGGCGAAATTTAACGGGGTTTTCGCTCATGGGGAAATGTCCCAATTCGCCCATAATCACAACCTCCGCGCCGTCTATCGCCGCGCCGGTGCGAGTTGTGTCTTCGACGGTACACGAAAAATCATACTCCCCGGTCATCAAATAAAGCGGACAGACGGCGGTATCAATTAACGCCGTGCGGTCACGATAATCGCTGTCGGCACGATAGAAATGTAGATCCCCTTTGAAGACCCCGGGGCCACTTTGCAAATACTGCCAAAGCGTTTCCCAGCGCGCCTCATCAGGACTTTGTGGTGCCACCAGACCGGAAATAAGGCCGGCGCACACCTCGCCACCATGCACATCGGGCCGGTTCAGCCATTCGGTATCATACCAGGGGGTCTGATGATCGGCTGCTTCCAGACCGATCAATGCGGCAAACTCATTGGCGTGATGGGCCGCCAGGTTAAGGACAATCCGGCCGCCCATGGAACAGCCCATGACAACAGGCTTAACAAGTTCTAAGTCGCGGCAAAAAGTGCGGATGATCTCGGTGTATGCATCGGTGCTGAGAGCATAGTCTTCATCCTGCCAGCCAACCGGCGGTGGAGATTTACCATGCCAGGGCAAGTCAAAGGCGATCACACGGAAACGGTCCGTCACCGCCGGATCTGTCATCAGATGGCGAAATTGACTGGTATCGCAACCGGCGGTGTGCAAGCAAACAAGCGGGATGCCGTTACCAGCTTCCTCAAAATAGATGCGAACAGGCCGTTGCTGCCAAGTGGTTCGCAAATAGCGGCCAACAATCGGCTCCAAAGATGCGCTCATGCCACCAAATCCTGTTCCGTTGTGAAATTAAAATCTCGCGGTATCGCGATCACTTCCTTGAAATATCTCAGATTTGACATGAACGGATAAAGGTCACCTTCCAGGCGGGCCAGACGGCTTTTATTGAGGGCGAAAATATCGTGATAACCGGGCGCCGGAACAGGTTGCCAAAAGGCTAACCAGGTTTGCGCTGGGGCCGCGATTCGGAAGCGCCAGGAGCGCAGCAAGCCGCCGTCGCTGGTAAAACCGACAAGGCGACCATGATTAACGGTGATGTCATAATCCACATCACCGACCGAGAGTCGGAAGTCGACACACAGGAAACGGCCCCGACGGACCAGGGTGGTGCGCTGGTTAACCAGCTCAGGAAGCGTATGCAGCATATGTTATCGCCAATTCTTCAACGGCCATTGGCACGGTTCGGTTTGATGGGAGCATATTCTTGCCCGTCGGTGACCTTCTGTCGACCGCTTTGAGGGCCTGAGGCGTCAAAAATCATCGTCGCCGGGTGACGGCAGTGTTGCATAAACCTGTTTACCAGGTGTTGCTGGTTCGGACTATTATGCACCTGGGCAGATGGCTTTTTCAGGTCGCCCGATACCGTCAACCATGGCCCCTTGAGGAGATTAACATGGCAGAAAATGAGCAGGCTGCGGCAGCGCTGCCGACATGTGTGTTGATTGTTGAAGCGGAAATTGACGACGACGTGGCCGATGCCTGGAACACGTGGTACGATACAGTGCATCTGCCGGAAGCGCTGGCCTGTCCGGGGGTGCTGTCGGGCCGCCGATATCGAGCCGCCGGGGTGGCGGCCGTCATCGATCACGGTGTGCGCAGCCGGCACAGCAGCCAAGCCTATGTGACGATCTATGAGCTGTCCGGCCCTGAGGCCATTGAAACACCTGCTTTTCAAGCGATGCGTGGGTGGTATGAATTTACCGATAAAATTACCGCCACAACCCGCGTTTTCAACGCCTGTTAAGCAGGCCGGATCAGCTTTCGGCGTCAGCATGGGGCCATCAAAAGTTTGGACAGACGCGCGCTGTTGCGCCAAAATCTGCGCATGGTTAAGGGAGCAGGGTCATGCAAGCATTTCCAAAAAAAGTTGAGGACGGGTCGGTTTGGACGACGGCAGAGTTGCGCCGGGACCGCTCGTGGGAAATTCACCTAAGCGCTGTTCAGCGGGACGAATTAGCGGCCGCCGTTGGCAATGTGATGCAGAATCATGGCGGCAAACCAGGGTTTGCAAAACAGGATTTCCCATTGCCGACCCTCGCCGATCGCTTAGCGGCAATTTATCAACAACTGAAACATGGCTTTGGTTTTAGCGTTATCCGTGGCCTCGATATGGCCGCTTATAATCGTGACGAACTGGGAGTGCTGCTGTGGGGACTTGGCTGCTATCTCGGGCAGGGGATCTTCCAAAACAAGCAAGGCGACCTTATCGGTGAGGTCAAAGATTACAGTGAAGTGGCTGTTGGTGACGATCCTTATTTGGTTGGTGTGCGCGGCTATCGCACCACCGTCGCCTTGCCGCCGCATACCGATAGCTGCGATTTGGTTGGCCTGATGTGCATGCGCGCGGCCAAATCCGGTGGTGCCAGCTCAATCGTCAGTTCAACCGCGATTTATAACGAAATTGCTGCAACCCGGCCGGAGTTGATCGCGCCGCTGATGGAGGGCTTCTTCATTGATTTGGTTGGTAAGGGCACCGCCGACAATCAAATTAGCTTTGCCGCAATCCCCGTTTTTAGCATGTTTGAGGGCAAGTTATCGTGCCGTTTCAATAAGCAGCAGATCGAGCTTGGCGCCGAAAAAGCCAACCGGCCGTTGACCCCGGAGCGGCAACAAGCGATCGATCTGGTGCGCCAACTGTCGCTTGATCCGCGGTTTAATCTGCCGATTGACCTTGCCGAGGGCGACATTCAGTTGTTGAACAACCGGGTGACATTACATGCCCGAGAGGTTTTTGAAGATCACGCCGAAATCGCACGCAAGCGTCTGATGCTGCGGATCTGGTTAACCGACCCTGATATTCGCCCCCTCACGGCGGCCATGGCAGATCAATTAAATACCGGGCCACATGGTGCGGTGCTGGCCCGCGCCTAGGCGGTTAACAGGGATTTTGATGGCGAGACGGCTTGCCCGCAGATGCCAAGAAGCGCTAAATTTTGCAGACGACTTAAAGGGGGGTGGAGACCATGGCGGTATTAGACACGGCGGTACCAGGGGGGAAACCCCGACGGACTGAACGAGAGGCGTTTCCGGAATTTGTTGACGCCGTCATCATCGGTGCCGGCATTGCCGGTATGTATCAACTTCACCAATTGCGCCGGCTGGGCATGTCGGTGCGGGTTTTCGAGACCGGCAGCGATGTTGGCGGCACCTGGTATTGGAACCGCTATCCAGGTGCCCGCTTCGATTCTGAGAGTTGGACCTATGGCTATTCCTTCTCCGAAGAGGTGCTGGAGGAATGGAATTGGAGTGAGCATTTCTCGGCGCAGCCGGAAACCTTGCGTTATCTAAATTTTGTCGCCGATAAATTTGACCTGCGCCGCGATATCTCTTTCAACAGCCGCGTTGCCGCAGCGCATTATCAAGACGATTGGGGCGGCTGGAACATCACCCTCGACGATGGCAGGTGCCAGAAAGCGACTTTTTTGATCACGGCCATCGGACCGTTATCGGCGCATACCTTGCCGCGTATCGATGGTATTGATGATTTCCAAGGCACCGCCTTTCACACCGCCCGTTGGCCGCATCACCCTGTTGATCTGTCGAACAAGCGGGTTGGGGTGATCGGCACCGGTGCCACAGGCATTCAAACCATCCAGACCATCGCCAAATCCGTTGGCCATTTAAGCGTTTTTCAGCGCACCGCAAACTGGGCCGCACCGCTACACAATACCCCGATTAGCGCTGCTGAAATGGCTGAAATCAAAGCCAATTATCCGGCAATTTTCGCGCGCTGCCGTGAGACCCCGGGATGTTTCATCCATATGAATGATCCGCGCGCCACGTTTGAGGTATCCGAGGCCGAGCGTCTTGCCTTTTATGAGGAGCTTTACAACACCCCCGGCTTTGGGATTTGGCAGGGCAATTTTCGTGATATGTCAACCGACCCGGAGGCCAATGCCGCCGTCTCGGCGTTTATTGCCGACAAAATCCGCCAGCGCGTTAAGGATCCGGTATTGGCCGAAAAACTTATTCCCAAAGACCATGGGTTTGGGACCCGCCGGGTGCCGCTGGAAACAGGTTATTTTGAGGTTTATAACCAAACCAATGTCCGTCTGGTGGACCTGAAAGCAACCCCAATTGAGCGGATCACCGCCACCGGTTTGCGCACCAGTGATGAAGATCACGACCTTGATGTGTTGATTTATGCAACCGGCTTTGACGCCTTAACAGGTGGTTTTGATCGGATTGATATCCGCGGCCGCAACGGTTTGTCGCTGAAAGAAAAATGGGCCGATGGGCCGCGCACCTTCCTTGGTCTGCAAACGGTAGATTTTCCAAATATGCTGACCATCGTTGGCCCCCATAATGCTGCCGCACGCTGCAATATCCCGCGCTGTATTGAACAGAATGTTGAATGGGTCAGTGCGCTGATGGGCTACATGCGGACACATGGTCATGCCCATATCGAGGCTACCCAATCGGCCGAAGATGAATGGACCGAAAGCATAAATGAGCTGGCCGCGCATATGCTTTACACCCATGTGGATTCCTGGATGACCGGCGTAAACCGGAACGTCGAGGGCAAAGACATCCGCCGGGTGCTGCAATATCAGGGTGGTGCACCGGCTTATCGGGAGCATTGCGCGCAATCGGCGGCGGCTGGATATGCTGGCTTTGAGCTGCGCTGAGAAGTGACGTAAGGCATTCATATCACGTAAATTTTTGCCGCCCTTTAGGCATCCCGCAGGTTTATTTATTGGAGCAGCACAGTGAAAGTTTTCATCGCCTGTCTTGGAACCGAAACCAATACCTTCTCGCCGATCCCCACTGGTTACGAGACCTTTGCTGAATCTATGTTGTTCGATGGCGATGCCACTCGCCAGCCGGCCAATCTTTTCTCCGAGCCGTTAATCGTTTGGCGTGACATGGCCGAGGCGATGGACGCCGAGGTGATCGAATCCCTTGCCGCGTTTGCGCAACCGGCAGGGCCGACGGTGCGGCGTGTATATGAAGGTTTCCGTGATCGTATTCTGGCCGACCTCAAGGCCGCCTTACCGGTAGATATGGTGTTGATCAATATGCATGGTGCGATGGTCGCCGATGGCTATCCTGATTGTGAAGGTGATTTGCTTGGCCGGATTAGAGCGCTGGTTGGGCCGCAGACGATTGTCGGAGGTGAACTTGATCTGCATTGTTCGATCACCCAGGCGATGATCGGCGCTGCCGATGTCTTAATCACCTTTAAGGAATATCCGCATATTGATGGCCGGGCGCGGGCCGAGGAGCTGTTCACGATTTGCGATGCTGCCCGGCGCGGCGCGGCACGGCCGGAAATGTCGGTGCGTGATCTGCGGATGATCAACATGTGGCGGACGACGGAGGCCCCAGGGTCAACCATTGTCAGCGCCATGCAGGAAGCCGAGCGGCGCAATGACATCCTGTCGGTTTCTTTCGCCCATGGTTTCCCCTGGGGCGACGTGCCGGAAGCAAGCGCCAAGGTCTTGGTTGTCAGTGATAACGCCGCCCCTGCAGGCAGCGCCGTGGCCGAGGATATCGCCGATCTGATTTGGCAACAGCGTGACGGTGTCAACGGCACCCTGCCTGGGGTTGCCGATGCTGTTCAGATGGCCCTGGCGGCACCGCAAGGACCGGTGGTGTTGGCCGATGTCGCCGATAATGCCGGTGGCGGCGCGCCGTCAGATTCAACCTTTATTTTGAGCCATCTACTGGAGATCGGCGCAACAGGTGTGCTGTCAGGGTTTTACTGGGATCCGGTTGCCGTGCGGTTTTGTTTTGAAGCCGGCGAGGGGGCCAGTTTGGCCCTGCGTATCGGCGGCAAATGTGGCCCGGACTCAGGCCAGCCTATCGACCTGAAGGTCACTGTTCGCGGGCTTGTGGCAGATGCTAAGCAGAGCTTTGGCAGCGCCAGCCAATCCATGGGCCGGGCAGCCTGGGTCTCAAGCGGTGGGGTTGATCTCATCTTGAATGAAAACCGCACGCAAGTTTTCCATCCCGATGGCTTTACCCAGTTTGGCTTGGATTTGGCCAAAGCTAAAATCATCGTTGTCAAATCAACCCAGCATTTCCACGCCGGTTTCGCACCCATTGCCGGTAAAATCATTTATGTGGCAGCGCCAGGTGCTATCCCACCGGATTTTGCAAATATCCCCTTTGAGGTTTTTCAGCAGCCGTTTTGGCCGCGGGTTGCGGAGCCGTTTGCAAAACCGTCATCTGCCTAAGCGGCGCTGACGGCTTGACGCCGCAGATTGCCTTCACCTCGCCATCTCTGTAGTTGGTGCGCGGCATGGTTGGTCAAGGTCTCGGCTATTCAATTCTGGTCACCCGCCCGCAAGGTGTGACCAATGATGGCAAACACTTGGAGGTCCGCCCGTTAAGCGATGCCAATACCGATAGCAGCATTGTTTTGGTCAGCCTTGCGGACCTGCAGCAAACCCGTTTGGTCGCCGGCTTTGAAAGCCTTGCCCTCAGCCTCACCAGCGCCGGTAAGATTTTGATCTAGGGCCTGCCGCGGCAGCGAATGTGGCTGTAAGCGGCAATCATCATAGACATACTGAACGCTGCGGTTTAGCGTTATCAAAATGCCGCTTTTTGGACCCAATGCAATGTCTTCCACCCCTCATGATCCCGTGGTTTTAAGTGACGCCGAAGCGATCGATCGGATCTTCCATCATATCGACCATAAAACCACTGACACCGGTGCGCATGTTTGGCGGGAACCTGTTGAGCATTATTTCTGCGAGCAACGGTTCCTGCAGGAACAGGCGCTGATGCGTCGCTTACCAATTCCGTTTTGTCCCTCAGGTGCGCTGCTCAATACAGGGGATTTTTTGGCCCGCCGTGCCGCCGGAACACCGCTCTTGGCTGTTCGTGGCCGCGACGGCCAAGCGCGAGTCTTTCGAAACACCTGCCGCCATCGCGGGATGCCGGTTGCCAGCGGCAGCGGCTGCGCCCGCGCGTTTATCTGTCCCTATCATGCCTGGACCTATGATCTTGACGGCAAACTTACCCATGTCAGCGGCAAAGACGGTTTTCCGGATCTTGACACCGCCGCCCATGGGTTGCTGCCGGTGGCCGCCGTTGAAGAACGTGGTGGTCTGATCTGGGTCACCCAAGATGCGCCGATTTCCGATGGTGCGTTGGCGGCCATGCCGGACCTGTTCACCCCTGAGCAACAGGTCTTTGATATGTCCACATTTACCGATCCGACCAACTGGAAGCTTGCGGCTGAAACCTCCATGGAGGGCTATCATATTAAAGCCCTGCACAAGGAAAGCTTTTACCCCTTCGGCTTTGACAATTTGAATGTGGTTGAAACCTTTGGGCCAAATTCGCGGATCATTTTTCCGTTTCGCCGGATTGAGAAATTGCGGCAAATCCCGCCGGCCGAGCGCCGCTTGCAAGGCATGGTTACCGATGTCTTTCAGCTGTTTCCAAATACCCATGTGTCGGTGCTGAGCCACCATTCGCATTTGATTATTCTGGAGCCTGTTGCGGTCGATAAAACCGAATATGTTTTCTTTCGGCTATCTAACCGCGGCGGCAACGCCGAAGACAGTTTGGCGCGCGCGAAAAAGGATGCAGCCTTCCTAAAGGACGGCGGTTTGACCGAGGACCGCGAGGCTGCAAACGCGATTTATGAGGGCCTGAAGACAGGGGCCAATGACCATCTCACCTTTGGCCGTTTTGAAAAGGCGATTGGTCATTTTCATGCTTCCATGGCGGCCATGCTGAGCCGCCATTCAGCCAGCCTTAACAATAACCGTTCACCACTGGAAAGTTGATCATGGATCTTAATATGGACCTGACCGATTGGGTCAGCTGCGATAGCCATGCGGTAAGCTGGCAGACAAATGCCGATGATAATGTTGCCCGCTGTTTTTTAGAGCAGGCCGAGGGCGGTTTGCACAACACGGTTGTCGGCAAGTTTCCGGCAGGATTTAAGTTGCCGCCCCACCCGCATCCCGGCGGCGAAGAAGTGTTTGTGCTGGAGGGCAGCTTTTTTGATGCGGATGGTGAATATCCGGCAGGCTCGTATCTGCGCTTACCGCGTGGTTGGGTGCATGCGACCGAAACACCGGGCGGCTGCACTTTGTTTGTCAAAGTCGGGCAAGTGCCGGCAGAGGATTCAACACGCGTGCATTTAGCATCCGATGACCATGATTTTAAAGAAGTGTCTCCTGGGCTGCGCCGGCGGGTTTTGCATGAATTCGGGGATGAGCAAGTGTTCTTGATCCGCTTCGAGCCTGGTGCAACGGCCGACCATCATGTGCATACCGGCGGTGAGGAATTGTATATCATCGAGGGTGACCTTGCAGATGATCGCGGCCATTACACGGCAGGCTCATGGTTGCGGTTTCCTGATGGTAGCGCCCATACCCCGCACAGCCCGTCCGGGTGTCTGATGTTTGTGAAACGGGGCCATTTGAGCGGCTCATAAACAGCGCCGAGGTTCAGTGGCGGTCAAAAAAATCGAAGTGACAGGGGGGGGTGAGATGGCGCGTTTGGCTGGCAAAGTTGCCTTTATTACCGGCGGTGGCGGCGGGATTGGCCGGGCAACGGCGATCCGGTTTGCCGAGGAGGGTGCGAAAGTCGTGGTCGCTGAAATTGATGCCGCCCTTGGCGTGGAAAGTGCAGCTCTTGCCAAGGCTGCGGCCGGTAACAGCGGCGGCGACGCCATGTTTGTTGAGACCGATGTGACCGATCGTGGCAGTGTTGCCGATGCTGTTGCTGCAACTGTTGATGCCTTTGGCGGTTTAACCGTGTTGCACAATAATGCCGGCGGCTCGACCTTGCAGGACGGGCCGGTTACCGAGGCGCCCGAGGAGGAGTTCTGGCGGGTCATCCAAGTGGACCTGTATGGCACCTTTCTGTGCTCAAAACTGGCCATTCCGGAAATCATCAAAGCAGGTGGCGGGGCAGTCATTAACATGGCCTCAAATGTTGCCTTGATGGCCTTGCCCGGGCGTGATTGTTACACTGCGGCTAAGGGGGGTATCGCCTCGATGACACGCTCCATGGCGGTTGAATACGCGCCGCATAATATCCGGGTAAACGCGATTGCGCCGTCGGTCACTTTATCTGACCGGGTCAAGCGTTTGTTGGCCGGCAGCACTGAGATCAAAGCTGTTGGTGACCAGCATTTGCTTGGTTTGGGAGAGCCGATCGATATCGCCCATATGGCGGTTTATCTGGCCGCCGACGAAAGTCGGATCACAACAGGTCAGGTTCTATCGGTTGATAGCGGTGTGACCATCTACTGATCACGGCTTGCGCAATCTGCGTTTGGTTTTCGCCGGTGATCGGAAAATCATCAACTAGCTGGTGCTGCCAAGATTATGGCGGAACTGAACGCCCCAGCGGCCATCCTTAAAGACAGCGATCCAAATCGCCTGCAGCTCGAATTCTGATTGGCCTGCGCTATTGATTCGTTGGCCGATATACTTGAAGACCTGCGATGTGGCAGAACGGGCCACGTCTTCCAGGCTAACCAAGGCGGTATGCGACCAATTTGGTTCAGTCTCTTTGATGATGTCCCAGGGCATGCGGAACTGCGTCCGATAGGCCGCGGCGTTTTCCACCGTGATCGAGACACCATTATAGTTTTGATAGGTAAACGGAAAGTGAACGCTGTCCAGATAGGCATTGATATCATTTGCGTTGATCGCCTGATGATGGCGGTTGATGGCCTGTTCTGCGGTTTCCATTGTTTAGTTGCCCCGTCTCATGTTCAACAATGCCAACAGCCGGCTGTCACGCTCGGCTTCAAGCTCGTCGATGGACCGGCCGTTGGCCTCATCGGCGATGCCGGCGGCCAGTTTTGAAACCAATTCAGGTGTTAATTCAGGGTTGGTTTCATCCATTGTTTGCCACCATTTCCTGATCCCCGGCCCGAGATGATCAATGAAGCCTTCAATGCCGCCTTTACCGCCGGCCAGGGCAAAAATCATATGCGGGCCAAAGATGGCAAGGCGCATGCCGGGACCTTGCGCAATCGCCGCATCAATGTCAGCAACCGAGGCAAGATCCTCTTTCAAGGCCAGCAATGCTTCCCGCCAAAGTGCCGCTTGTAGGCGGTTGGCAAGGTGGCCCGGCACTTCTTTATTGATGCGGATCGGGTGCTTGCCGATATGCCGATAAAAATCCAGCGCCCAATCGATCAAGCCAGGATCGGTGTCTTTGCCGCCGACCACCTCAACCAAGGGGATTAAATGCGGCGGGTTAAAGGGGTGGCCGACGACAAATTGAGCGGCATGTCGCAGGCCTGCTTGTAACTCGCTCATCAGCAGGCCGGATGTGCTCGACAGGATCACGCTTTCAGCGCTCATAACAGCGTCAAGACGGCCGTAAAGCTGGCGTTTAACGGCGGTATTTTCCAAAGCGCTTTCTTGGATGATTGGGGCAGCTTTGACAACCGCTTCAGGCGTTTCGGCAAAACTTACATGTGCTGTGGCACCGCCAACAACCAACCCCAGCTTGGCAAGCTGCGGCCAGGCGGTATCAATAAATTGCTGCAGGCGGTCTTGCCAACCTGAGGCCGGATCCCAAGCATGAATCTGATATCCGCGGGCAAGAAAATAAGCGGCCCAACTCGCACCAATCGTGCCACTGCCGATGATACCGATGGTGCGAATCTGGGCGGGGTCAAATGTGTTCATAGGGGGGAATCCGAGCTGCGTTGAAGAGACGATCAAAACCATAACGGATGCAGCAAGGCGGTCAATCGCCGTCACGCATTCGGCCGCTGGGCTCTTGCCGTCGGGCAGATAAACCATATGCTGATACAGGTCATTTTTCGCACCAAGCGGGGGTCTGCATGCAGCGCTTGAAGATTTTTAATAAAGGACTTTTTGATGGGTGTTTCAGATGCCGTCGAGTTGACGCAAGTTGTTGCCAGCTCAGCGATGGTGCTATCGGTGGTTTATCTGGCCAAGCAACGGCGCGAAAATCATATCATGATGAAGATGCAATTTGACTTCAATCTGACCGAACGGTTGGACCGGCGATATTTTGAAGCCAGTCAGAATGTGGAATTCACAAAATTTCTATCAGGCGACTGGCAACCTGACCCAGGAAGGCGCTTCTATGGACCAACGTGATGCCTTAAAAATGTTTAAGGAAGCCCGCCTATAGCCGCAGTTTTTAGGCATTTTTGACAACGGCTTAAGCGGTGCCGACACGCACCGGGATATCTTCACGGCAGAATTCTAAAAAAGGAGGAACAGGCGATGAAAATTTTAGTTACCGACCGCCATGGTAAAGGCAGTGAGCACATTGAAATTGGCGCTGCCGGCGACGGCATTGAGGTGGAATTCTTCGATCAACCTGAAGAGGTAACGGATGCAGCCTGGGCCAGTGCTGACGCGATTGTGACCTATCGTGGAACCGAAGGGGTGATGAATGCCGTCAATAAAATGCAGCGCGCCACCATCATTGTCCGGGGTGGGGTTGGCTTTGATGGTCTTGATTTAGAGGTGTTGGGCCAGCGCGGGATCGCCGTCAGCACAGTGCCTGATTACGGCACAACTGAAGTTGCCGATCATGCGCTGTCACTTTTGCTGGCGCTGCGCCGGGGTGTGACGCTGTATGACTATGTCATGCAACGTGCTGCATCCAGTGAATGGACGTATCTGCCAAACCCCTGCATCGACCGTCTGCGCGGCCGGGTTTTTGGTGTTGTCGGCCTTGGCAGGATCGGCTTGGCGGCGGCGCGGCGCGCGGTTGGCTTTGATATGGATGTCGCTTTCTATGATCCTTTCCTGCCCGATGGCGTCGATTTGGCAACCGGCTTCAAACGTTTGGCAAGCATGCAGGAACTGGCTGAAATCGCTGACGCCGTTAGCGTCCATACCCCGCTCACGGCGGCAAGCAATAACATCATCAATGCCGACGTCCTCGGCCGTATGAAAGCCAATGCAGTGGTCATCAATACCTCGCGTGGACCGACCGTCGACGTTGATGCCTTGTTCACGGCATTACAGGACAACACCATCGCCGGTGCCGGCCTGGATGTCTGGCCCGTTGAGCCACCGGCAAGCGACCATCCGCTATTGCAAGCCTACAGCGCGAAAGAACCTTGGCTTGCCGGGCGTTTCATCCTGTCGCCTCATGCCGCCTTCTATAGCCCGCCTGGGCTGTTTGATCTGCGCTCGAAGGCGATTGCCACGGCGGCCTTGCGGCTGCGCACCGGGGAAGCACGCAATTGCCAGAACCGAATGTATTTGACGGAGTGATGCTGCCGGCGGCAGGCAGCACCTATGCCGGCGACACCCGGTTAGTTTTTCAAGCGGCGGAAAAGTTGGGCCATTTTTCGGAATTTTTCGATCACATAGGGCAGCTCACCGAACACAAAGCAGAACAACAGCAGCAGGAATTGATACAGCAGCGAAATCAACACGATGCGCTCAAGAGCGTTCATCTCATAGCTTAAATCAGTTTTGATAAAATCGGCCATAACATCCGATACAAAGACGCTGGAGGAGCCGGTAAGGGTGAAAATGATTAAGAATTTTGCGATCCTTAATTTCGGCATAAGGCGTAATTTTTGAAGGCTGGATTTAAGCATTCTTTAAACTCGATTTGGCGGCGTGCTGCTGGCTAGCGGTGGGCATTTCGGCGGCTTTACGACTGACCGTCGCCCCCCTCGGCCCCGGTGGCAGGGCGGTTTTGGCGATTGTTCTTGGCCCGGAAATAAGCCCGTAGCATCCATAATATGGCCGGTAGTACAAAGATATGCAGCAGCGCCGGCGGGGTATGGGCAAAGCCGAAGCTTTGGACAATCAACTCAAAGTCATTTGCCAATGCGGGAATTTCTTGCGGCAGCAGCAACCAGCGCAAAAACGCCCCCGCGCCGGCATAGAATAAAACTGTCACGCCGCCCCATAAACCATAGAAAAATGCCGCTAAAGCAAGTGGGAATATCACTAAAAAAAACCCATAGATACTGGTTTCCACGATGATTTTTTTGATCATAACCGCGCCCTTTAATGGTTTACGGCGGTGATCGTTAACCGCCTCTCCCTGCATCAGAGGTAGGCGTTAGATCAGGTTCAACAAGCGTCTATTTCCGCCGCGCTGCGGTTTTTCAGACGTGATTGCCGCAGGACGGTAATTTTAAGCCGTTGCAGCCCCGCTGCGGCAGCCGTGCGACGGCGCTCAGAAATTGTCATTTAGACAACAGCTTTTTTTGCTATGCTGGCGACCCTTGAAAGTTGTCGCCCACGCTGAGCTTAGTCTTGCTGCTAAGTTGTCGTGCCTGCCTGAAAAGCGGTTTTGATGTCCCAGAAAAAAGCGGCAGTCAGCCCTCCTCAATCCGGATCAGCGCGCCTGCATTATGCATGGATTATTACCGTGTTGGCGGTGTTGATCGTATTTGGATCGATTGGCTTGGCACGGTTTGCCTTTGGCATGCTGCTGCCCTCGATGGCGGCGGATCTGGGCCTCAGCTACGAACAGCAAGGGTTTTTAAGTGCCGCCTATTTCATTGGTTATCTGGTCATTGTCGGCATTCTGCCCTGGTTGGCGCCGGCGCTCGGCTCGCGCAAGCTCTGTTCGCTTGGGCTGGCGCTTATTGGGTTTAGCTTGTTGGCGATGTCGGCCGGCAGAAGTTACGAGTTTATTGCGGCCAGTTATTTCATTACCGGCCTTGGCAGCGGTGCCGGCTTAGTCGGCGCGCTGTCGTTAGCGTCATTTTGGTTCCATCCCTCACACCGTGCCCGCGGTGCCGGTGTGGCGGTTGCCGGTGCCGGCATCGGCATGGTGTTCTCGGGGTTCTTGGTGCCACGAGTTGAGAGCGGTCTTGGCGGCGAGCCATGGCAGCTGGTTTGGGCAGGTTTTGGCTTCATCGAGATTTTTTTATGCCTGCTTGCGGCCTGGTTTCTGCGCAGCCGACCAAGCGAGCTTGGCTTAACCCCCTATGGTGATGATCCTGGGCCTATGGCAAACAGTCGTGCCGCCGGCCCGGGGCTTGCAGATCGGCGCGCCGCCACCTGGTGGCGGATGCTCCATCTCGGGGCGATCTATCTGTTGTTTGGGGTGACCTGTTTGACCTATGCGACTTTCATTGTCACCACCATGGTTGATCATCTTCACGTCAGCGACCAAGAGGCAGGGTTTTTATGGGCCTGTGTCGGCGGTTTAAGTATTTTTTCAGGTGCGATTTTTGGTCTCGTGGCGGATCGCTTTGGCCACCATATCGGCATGCTGTCGGCATTTTTTGTGCAGGCCGTCGCCTATGGACTGGTGGCAACGCAGTTGGGCAGCTGGGCAATGTATTCATCGCTTCTGCTGTTCGGCCTGTCGGCGTGGAGCTTGCCGCCGATCATTGCTGCGGCAGTGGGTGATTATCTCGGTGCCGAGCGAGCTGCCGGTGGCTTTGCAGCGGTGACCATCATGTTCGCGATTGGACAGGTCTTAGGGCCGGCAGGGGCGGGGGTGCTTGCCGGCATCACAGGTGATTTCGGGATCAGTTATGGCATTGCCGTGGGGCTAAACACCTTAGCGATGCTTTTGTGCGTGCTGCTTGGCAGGAGCGTTCGCCGGCAGCGCGCTTGAACGGTCAGCTTAAGTCGATTGCCATAACAACATTATCCTGTCGGCGATTTACGGCTGATGTTGATCCGGGGTATGCTGGTCAGATCGGCAAAGATGCGGTCATTGATGCAGGGGAGCGGTGCGTTGGGAAGCTATGATCCAGAGCAATTTCAAGGTTTATGTTTTCACCAAATAAGCGGCAAATTTGCCGATGGCAGCGATAGCCCGCGAGCCTTTTTAGAGCGCTGCCTTGACACCATTGCCGCCTCCGAGCCGACGGTCCAAGCGTTTGTGAGCTTACAGGAAACCGCCGCGCGGGCCGCTGCCGATGCAAGCACGGCACGTTGGCAGGCAGGTCAACAATTATCCGCCATTGACGGCATGCCAATCGGCATCAAGGATCTGTTGGAAACAAAGGATATGCCGACCGAAATGGGCTGTGAGGCGTATCGGGGCAACTTTCCGAAAAATGATAACGCGATGGTTTGGGCGTTGCGCCAAGCAGGTGCCATCATCCTCGGCAAGACAGTGACGGCGGAGTTGGGCGGGTCGCACCCGGGGCCAACCACAAACCCGTTCGATGTGAGCCGCACTCCCGGTGGTTCATCCAGTGGCTCGGCGGCGGCGGTGGCTGCCAAAATGGTACCTGCGGCGATTGGCTCGCAGGTTGGCGGCTCAATCATCCGGCCGGCAGGTTATTGCGGCAACTTTGCCCTTAAGCCAAGCCAAGGCGGGCTGCATCGCGGTGAACGTCAGACCACATCGATGAGCACCCATGGACCGCATGCCGCATCTCTGGAAGATATGTGGCAGGTCGCCATCGAAATTGCCAGCCGGATTGGCGGTGACCCTGGGTATCCTGGATTAACTGGACCGATGACACCGCCGCCGCCGATCCGTCCAGAAAAATTGATTTTCATTGAAACCGAGGGCTGGGCAACCCTTGATCCGCAGTCAAAAACGGCGCTGGAAACCCTTCTTACGCATTTTGAGCAGGCGGGCGGGCAGGTGCTTCGGCGCGTAGATCATGCGGCGATTGAGGCGTTCGAGCAGGCGACAAGCAATGCCAAGCAGGTGGCAAATGCGATCACGGCATTTGAAAACCGCTGGAACCATCGAAACTTGGTTGACCGCGACGCTGCCGGCGTAAGTGCCCGGTTAAAGCAGACCTTGGCGGCTGCCGAGGCGATGACGCCGGCCGACTATCAGAACTGCTTGCAGCAGCGCGCCAGGGCGCGTGATTGCTTTGCGGCTTGTGCGCCGCTCGCAGATGCGATGATCACCTTGTCTTGCCCGGGGCCGGCACCGGTTTGGCTTGGCGATGTGCCGGGCCAGCCACTGGCACCGCGGCCGACAGGTGACCCGCTGTTTAATTTTGCAACCTCGCTGACAGGCGCTCCCTGCGTGAGCGTGCCGATGCTGGCGGTCGATGGCATGCCGGTGGGGGTGCAGCTTATCGGGCAAGTGAATGAAGATGCGCGGATGACGGCAATGGCAGCTTGGCTGCACCAAAACATTGCCCCGGTCCGTGTTGCGGCTGCCTGACAACCGAGGTGCAGCAGAAAACGAAAGGCGGAAAGCATGGCGCTGGTTCACTTTGAGGTACAGCGAAGCGGTGACTATGCCAATGGCCGGGCTTTTGGCGCGGTCGGCGGCTATCGGCAAATTGATGGTATCGCCCATTTCGCCGTTGATCCAAGTGATCCCAAAAATCAGGTGATTGTTGACTTGCCTTTGGCACCGCGTGCAGCCGACGGTCGGGTGCATTTTCAAAGTGATTTCTCAGTTGTGATGCCGGTTGATCCCGATCGCGGCAATCAGACGGCAGTGGTTGAGCTGCCAAACCGTGGTCGCCGCCGTGTTGTGCCAATGCTCAATCGGGTGCCGGCCAGTGCACCGGTGCGCCGTGAAGCCGATTGTGGCGACGGCTTTTTATTTACGCACGGCTTCACAGTGGTCTCGCTTGGCTGGCAATGGGATGTGCATCGCACCGAGGATATGATGGGTTTGCAGGCACCATTGGCAGAACGCGACGGCGTGCCGATCGGCGGCCAAACCGTGGTTGATATTCGCCCCGGCACGGCGGCATCAGACTGGCTTTTGGCCGACCGCAACCATATCACATTGCCGGCCGCTGCCGGAGCGGAGGCAACGGCAGTGCTTCTGCGGCGCGATTACGAGGATGGCAAGGATACGGAAATCCCCGCTGCGCATTGGCGTTTTGCGACCACCTCAGCCACGGGCAGCCCAGTCCCCAGTCGCTGCCATTTGCAGATTGATGGCGGTTTTACGCCGGGAAAAATCTACCACCTGGTTTATCAAACAGATCGCGCCCCAATTGCCGGTGTCGGCTTGTTGGCATTGCGCGATACCGCCGCTTTTTTACGTGCCGGGCAATGCACCGCGGCAGCGATCCCGAGCTACCAAACATTGCTTGCCTGGGGCGTCTCACAAACAGGCCGTATGCTGCGGCACTTTCTATATCTGGGGCTGAATTGCTGTGAAGATGGGGCGCGTGCCTATGATGGTATGCAGCCGCATGTGGCCGGTGCACGCCGCGGTGCCTTTAACCATCGCTTCGCGCAGCCGTCCAATCAAACCTCGCCGCTTTGGGGGCATGACTTTCCGTTTGCCGATATGGCGCTGTGCGATCCGCTGACAGGCCGTACGGCCGGCTTGCTTGACCGCCAGGCCTCAATCGGCATGCTTCCGAAAATCATTTCAACGGATACAGCTGCGGAATATTGGCGCGGTGATGCTGCCCTTAGTCATATTGATCCGGCAGCCACCACTGATTTGCCGGAAATGCCGAATACCCGCCGCTATCTGTTTGCCGGAACCCAGCATGTGGCCGGTTATTTGGGGCAATCACGGCATAACGCCAGCATTAAGACAACCGCCCGCTATGACTTGAATGTGGTCGATTACAGACCGCTGCTGCGTGCTGCCTTTATGAACCTTTACGCCTGGGTGCGCAGTAACAAAGCGCCGCCGGCAAGTTGCCACCCCCGCCTGGACGACGGAACCGCCGTCAGCCGCGATGAGGTGCTGCGGGTGTTTCAGTCTTTCCCTGCTTTCACGCCGCCCGATGCAGCGCGGTTGCCATTCGTGCGTGCGGTTGACATGGGGGGCGAGGAAGCACAGGGGGTCGCCGTCTATCCGGCCAAAGAAGGCGTTTTTTATCCAGCCTTGGTGGCGGCGGTAGATGATGACGGCAATGAGCGTGCCGGAATTAAATTGCCTGATATTGCGGTACCTGTGGCCAGCCATACAGGCTGGAACCCTCGTGACCCGGAAAACGGCAGCAGTGATCAAATCGTGCTGATGAGTGGTTTGTCGTTGATGTTTGCCGTCGATGCCGCTGGCCAGGCGGCAGGGAATGACGGCCGGCGACCATTATCGGCGCGGTATCGCAACCGGGCCGACTATGCCGCGCAGGCCGAGACAGTTGCTGCACAATTGATTGCCGACGGTTATCTATTGGCAGCTGATTTACAAATTGTCGTTGCTGCCGCACTTGAACGTTATGATGCCGTCTGCAATGGCCAATAAAGGACGAACGCTGATGCAAGGACCGCTATCCGGATTAACGATTATCGAAGTATCGGCTTTCATTGCCGCCCCTTACGCCAGTCTTTCGCTGGCCCAATTGGGTGCGGAAATCATTCGCATTGATCCGATCGGCGGGGGCTTGGATTATCACCGCTGGCCCGTCACGGATGCGGGTGACAGCCTATATTGGCAAGGTTTGAACAAGGGTAAAAAGTCAGTGACGATCAACGTCCGCGACCCGCAAGGCCGGGCCTTGGCGCAAAACCTGATGACCCAGGCCGGTGACGGCCACGGTATTGTTCTGACCAACTTGCCGGCCAAAGGTTGGCTGGATTACGAGACTTTAAGAGCCAAGCGATCGGACCTGATCATGGTCAATATTGTCGGCCGCAGAGACGGTGGGGTGGCGCTGGATTACACCATTAATGCGCGCACCGGATTTCCGCTGGTTACCGGGCCGGAAGACAATGGTCGGCCGGTCAATCATGTGATGCCGGTTTGGGATGTGGTCACCGGGCTGTCAGCGTCCAACGCCGTTCTTGTTGCCGACCGGCACCGCCGTGAAACCGGCGAGGGGCAATATATTCGTATTGCCTTGGCAGATTCCGCGCTCTCGGTTTTGAGCCATCTTGGCTACATCGCTGAGGTTCAAATCAATGACCATGATCGGCCACGCACCGGCAACCATGTGTTTGGAACCTTTGGCTGTGATTTTGCAGCCCGCGATGGGCGCCGGTTGATGATCACGGCTTTCACCACCCGGCACTGGCGGGCACTGGTTGATGCCACCGGTAGCGCCGCAAGCGTTGAAGCTTTAGCGGCGCGGCATAAATGCGATTTTGACCGCGAAGAAGAGCGCTATGCGCATCGCGCTGAAATTGAGGCGCTTTTGGCCCCCTGGTTTGCCGAGCGTAGTTTGGCTGAGGCCGGGGTCGCATTAGATGCGGCGGCAGCCTGCTGGGGGCCGTATCAAAGCTTTCGGCAATTGGTTGAGGAAGACCCTGACGTCTCCACAGCCAACCCGATGTTTAATGAGATTGAGCAACCAGGTGCTGGCCGTCATCTTGCGGCCGGATCTTTTGTTGAGTTCGCCGCCTTTGACAGGTTACCGGCCACAGCCGCGCCCACACTGGGTCAAGACACGGCAGCTGTGCTGGCGCAAAACCTTGGCCTTGGCGCCGATGAAATTGCCGACTTACAAGCTGCCGGAATTATCAATACCGACAGCGGCAATGCCAGCTAACGCCTAAAATCGCCGGATTGGGAATTTTGACCGTGGATCCTCTTTGACCATTTTGCGGCAGAATGCCGACGGTTTATCGCGCACCTGACAGGCCGTGACATCTGCAATAATGGCTTCGCTGACAACATTGCAGGGGATATTTGGCAGTGCCAAGTCGCCGGAATACTTACTGCGCATCGGATCAGCGTTCAAATCAAGCTTGAGATTTTTCGTCACCAGGACGGTCGACCCCATTCCCACAAAGTCAACGTCAGCATGTAACAGCAGCAGTGGTAACGATGACGGCTTCGACAGCTCAAGTTCAAGGACGCAGCCGCGCGGTGAAACAGGGCCAAGCGATAGCGCCAACATAATTGCCGGTTTTGGTGCTTTTTGCTTGCCGGCATTTTCAGAGTCATTTTCCTGCGGCGGCCCTGAAGAGGTTTGCTCAGAATCCTTATTCTCCATGCGCTGCTTTTTCTTTGACGCCTTGGTCGCTTTCTCATAGGTCCGATCAGGTGTCAGGAAGTTGTAGACGGTGTAGATCCCGGCACTGGCGATTAACAACACGACAACAACCGCGATCAAAAACGGCAAGCTGATGCGTTGCTTGGTTTCCGGCGGCAATTCTGTGGCCCGCGCCTGGGCGACCTCAAGTGAATAGGTCTGGTCGATATGTTCGACAATACCCATCCCGATGGTGTGGCATCGCGGCGTCATGTCGGCCTGCCGGCCACCTAGGATGGTGACAGTGATGCGCGCTTGAGTCTTGCTTTCACTGAGCATGGTGAAGTCAATCTCAATGGTCACGTTACCTGGCTCAGCATCGGCTTCTTTAGCTTCTTGGTCTTCCGCCGATGCCGCTCGGTTCGCCACTTCTTTTGGGTCGGTTAAGGCCCGCAGCTGCGCCGTGCCGACAATTTTATTCTCGGCCGTTTCCCCAACGTTAACGGACATAGCGCCAAGAACTTCAGTGGCACTGGCGTGCACCGATACCATGTCACCGTTAAACCGATAGCGATCCAGGAATTTAGACATTGGATTGTATGCCCCTGCCTACAAATCGCATTGAGAGCGATATTTTATAAGCCGATA
>QCEM01000009.1 GCA_003280605.1 SAR116 cluster bacterium AG-355-O21
GGAAGTGGCCGAAGTCCGTCATCCAGGGCTCAGCTCGCATCCGGATCACGCATTGTGGCAACGTGATTTTAGCGGCGCATCCGGGCTTTTTGCGATGGTTTTAAAGGATTTCCCAAGTGTTGCCGTTGAGGCATTCGTCGACGGCTTAAGCTATTACGGACTGGGTGCCAGTTGGGGCGGCTACGAAAGCTTAATTTTACCAGATGACCCCAGCCCTGTTCGCTCGGCGACACGATGGCAGGCCAGTGGCCAGCTGCTGCGCATTCACGCCGGATTAGAAGACATAGAGGATCTTCAAAACGACCTTGAACGCGGCTTTGACCGCCTCAATGCCCTTGCAGAAAGCCCCATATCATGATCGAGGAAAGTACGAATTTGAACGAGGTTTTGCACTTCAACGCCGACGGTCTTATCCCGGCCATTGCCCAGGAAGCAGAAACAGGCACGGTCTTAATGATGGCCTGGATGAATGCCGAAGCCGTTGCCGAGACCTTGGCAACCGGCCGGATTTGTTACTGGTCACGGTCACGGGCGAAACTTTGGCGTAAAGGTGAAACCTCCGGCCATGAGCAACACCTTGTGGACTTCCGAATTGACTGCGATGGCGACACCATCTTACTGACGGTCACCCAAAAAGGGCCCGCCTGTCATACCGGCCGGCCAAATTGCTTTTATCGACGGCATGTGGCTGATGGCCGTCTGGTCATTGATCAGGACGCATAAATGGCGCAGCCGCGGATCCGCATTTTAATCGGTGATATCGTTGCCCTTGGGCCAGGCAAGGCACGGCTGCTTGAAGCCATTGGCGAGACCGGCTCCATTACCGGTGCCGCACAGGCAATGGATATGTCCTATCGGCGGGCTTGGCTGTTGGTCGCGGCGATGAACAATGACTTCATTGCGCCCTTGGTCGAACGCACCGCAGGGGGGCGCGGTGGCGGCGGCTCAGGATTGACGGATCTGGGCCGCGAAGCGCTTACCCGTTATCGCCGTATTGAGGCTGTTGCGGCCAGGGCGGCGGCCGATGAAATGGCCGATTTTCAAGCCTTGTTGAAAGCAGATGATATGCCGAGCCGTTAACCGGCATAGCGCTTGGTTTCATCGATGCCAGGACTTATGATGTGGGGCAACAGGCGTCAGTGACAGCAGTCAGGGTCAAAATTGACATGGGCTCTCAATGTATTTAGCCACTCCACGGCCCTGCCGGCCGGCGGCCGGATGGCGCGGCTCAGCGATGCGATCAGGCGCGATAATTGTTATCGCGGTGACGGTATTGCTTGCCCTTAGCCACCCTGGCCACCTGCGGGCCGCTGAAGCGACCATTTTTGCGGCGGCCTCATCCCGCACGGCAATGGTCGCGGCAATCGCTGGCTTTGAACGTGACACAGGCCATCATATCACCGCTGTCTATGCTGCCAGTAGCCGTTTGGCACGGCAAATTTTAACCGGTGCACCTGCTGATTTGTTTCTGAGCGCCAACCATCAATGGCTTGAGGCGGTTATCACCGGCGGTTTTGCCGGACCGCACGGCAAGGCCGATGTGATTGCCAGCAACCGTTTGGTTTTGGCGACAACTAAAGGTCTTACAAACGGTCATACAAAAAATCCTACCGATGAGGCCACCGGGCTGATAAATCTGCCGGAATTAAGCAGTTTGCGACCACTACTTGATGGCGGTCGGCTGGCCATTGCTGATCCAAATGCCGTGCCGCTGGGAATGTATGCGCGACAAGCGTTGCAGACGTTTGGGCTGTGGCAAGCCGTGCGCGGCCACCTGGCACCGGCGCGTAACGCACGGCAAGCTTTGGCATTTGTTGAGCACGGCGCCGCTGCCTTAGGGGTGTTGTATGAAAGTGACGTTTTGAGCAGCCGTAATACAGTGATCTTGGCGGTCTTTCCCACAACCAGCCATGCGCCGATTGTCTATCCACTGGCGCTGCTGACACGCGGCCGCCAGAACCCTGCAGCAATTGCTTTTGACGGCTATTTGAAGTCAGCTGCAGGACAGGCGGTTTTTAACGCCCACGGGTTCAAGCGCCGATGACCGATGGCCTGCTCACAAGCTTTGAGACGGCGGCGCTGTGGTTAAGCGTAAAAGTCGCTTTTTGGGCCGTTGGCCTTAGCCTACCACTGGCTTTTACGGTCGCCTATATCCTCGCCCGCGGACAGTTTTACGGTCATGGCATTTTAAATGCGGTGGTTCATTTACCCTTGGTTTTACCGCCGGTGGTAGTCGGTTATGGCCTGCTGCTGCTGTTTGCCCGCGGCGGTCCGGTTGGATCGTGGTTGCAGGAAAATTTTGATGTCTCGCTGGCCTTCACTTGGCAAGCGGCAGCAATTGCTTCTGCGGTGATGGCTTTCCCGCTGATGGTTCGGGCCATTCGCATGTCGATCGAAGCAATTGAACCCGGTTTAGAAGCAGCCGCTCGCACCCTTGGGGCCTCGGCCTGGCGGATTTACCTGACTGTGATCCTGCCACTGTCCCTGCCCGGTATTCTCACCGGCACGGTGCTTGGTTTCGCCCGGTCACTTGGCGAGTTTGGCGCCACCATTACCTTTGCGGCAAACATTCCAGGGCAAACCCAAACCCTGCCCCTGGCGCTGTTTAGTGTTGCAGAATCACCTGGTAACGAGGTTGCGGCGGCACGGTTAGCGATCATCGGCGTTGTTTTGGCATTGGCTGCTTTGTTGGCCTCCGAGGTGTTGGCGCGGCGTTTGGCCCGCCGCCTTGGCCGTCAAGAGCGATACAGCCCATGATGACCGTCGATTTTCAGAAAACCCTCGGGACCTTCACCCTGAGCGCAACATTTGCCGCAACCCCGGGACGGATGACAGCCCTATTTGGCCGATCAGGTGCCGGTAAAACCACCTTGATTGACTGTTTGGCCGGCCTGACGCGCCCGGATACAGGCGAGATCATTAACCATGGGCGGGTGTTTTATGACGCCGAAAAAGCCATCAACCTGGCCGTTCAAGACCGCCGGGTCGGCTATGTTTTTCAAGAACCGCGGTTGTTTCCACATTTGTCGGTCAAAGCCAATTTAATGTTTGGCGCCGGTCGAAAACAGCGGTCTGTCGAGGCCCAAATTGGCGTTGAGGAATTGCTCGATTTGCTTGGCCTGCATCCCTTATTGACGCGCCTGCCGCATCGCCTTTCCGGCGGCGAACGCCAACGGGTTGCCCTTGGCCGGGCGCTGCTGTCTGACCCGGAAATTCTGCTTCTGGATGAGCCCGTCAGCGCCCTCGACCAAGCCCGTAGCAGCGAGATTTTAAGCTTTCTGCAAACCCTGAAAGGGCGCTTGAACATCCCCATGATCCTGGTAACACACCGGGTTGAAGACCTGCTGCGGGTCGCGGATGATTTGGTTTTGATTGATAACGGCAAGGTTATTGCCACCGGGCCGCTTGCTGACGTCGCCGGTGAAGCTGGTTTTCAGAGCATCCTTGGCGATGATGGCGCGGGCAGTGTCTTTGCGATGACTGTGCGTAACCATCGGCGCACCGATCATCTAAGCACCCTAAGGTTTGCCAGCGGCGATCTTTTCGTGCCGCTGGTTGAAGCTGCGGTGGGCGAGCATTTGCATGTGCGGATCAAAGCCACGGATGTGGCCATTGCCAAGGACCGCCCCGCCAATATTAGCATGCTTAACATTCTGCCGGCCGAGGTGGTTGAAATTTTGGGCTGGCAGAGCGGCCAAATAAATCTAAGGTTGAGACTGCCGGGAGGTGATGTGCTTTGGGCCAGAATTACAGCCAAATCCGCCAGTGATTTAAAGATTACCGTTGGCAGCAAGGTGTATGCCTTGATCAAAGCCGTGGCCTTGGCCGACCCAGGGATTTTACGGTAACCTAAGGGGCTATATTTAATTTTTTAAATTGATCTATATCAATGGCATTTACACGCATACCGCGTATTTTCATATCGTGTCTGCGACCCTCCTTATCCGCAGAAACTCCCAACCACGCGGGGCCAGTTTACTGGCCCCGCGCCCTTTTTAGGGCCGCTCATTGCGGCCGCCGACTAGGGCGTAAGTTCCGGGAAAAATTCAAAACGTGTGCCGCCTGGGCGTTTAATTTGGGCCACCAGTTCAAGTTCCCAATTCAGATATGCATTCATTGCCGCTTCGACGCCCTCGGCAGCGGTACCGTCATAGGGCCGCATGAACACATCATCAGGTGTGCTGGCCAACTGCGACATGCCCATTTCCGTCGCCAACCCGGCGTTTTGCCAGGCCGAAGTGCCACCCTCAATGACCGAGACTTGACGGCCCATTGCCGCAATATCGGCCGCCGCCCAGCTCGCGGTGATGCCATCGGGCGACGTTACGATCAACGGGCAGTCTTTTGGAATATGCGCAAAGTCATCCTGCAAGCGGGCGCGCACCATGAACCAGGCACCGGCAATATGGCCATCGCGGTATCCAAGACTGGTATTAAAATCAATCACCACTGCAGCTTCTTCGGCGATTAATGTCGCTGCCGCTGCTGGGGATATCATGTTTACCGACGGTGCCGCAAAGGCAGCGTTGTCTGCTGGACCGGAGATGATGGTTTGCGCCGCAAAGCCGGATTCCAAAACATATACATCGCGTAACCCCAATTGATTGAGCCATCCTGCGGTCATGATCGCCCGCACCAAAGCTGGATCAACCAAAACAACACGGGCGTTACGAACAGGGATATGGATATCTGTTGCTTGCACCACTTGGCCGCCGGCGGCGTGTGTGGAATCGGCGATATGGGCGGCTGTAAATTCGGCAATATCGCGGACATCCAGGATATATAACGTGCGTTGCGTGCGTTCTTCGCGCCATTGGGCAAGTTGGCCGGCGTCGATATAGCGAACGCCAAAGCGGGCACCGGCGTGGCGCGCCCGTTGCAAGGCACGGGCGCTGCCCTCGCTTGACACCTCAGGTGGGCGGCGGTCTTCGCCATGCTCCAAAGCATAGCCGGCTAAATGCCAGCCCATCGTGCCATTACGCAACGCCACCACAGGATTTGGAATGCCGATATTACGCAGTGATTGGGCGCCAATGATACTGCGGGTCCGGCCGGCGCAATTGACAACAATCGTGGTTTCCGGGTCGGGGGCAATTTCTTGCACCCGATAAGCCAATTCAGCTCCTGGGCAGTCAATCCCGGTGGGAATATTCATGACGTTGAATTCACTCATCGGCCGCGAATCCAGCACCACCATGTTTTGATCGCTGTTCAGCATTTGGTGGAGTTCGTCTGCCGAAACGGATTCGGTGCCGTAGGCATGTTCAACATATTCGCCAAAAGCTTTGCTTGGCACGTTTAGCCCGCTGAACAGCTCATAACCTGCCGCCGCCCAAGCCTGGGTGCCACCGTCAAGGATCTGCACCTGCTGATATCCAAGTTGCGCCAAAATTTTGGCGGCCCGATCGGCCAAGCCATCATTATCGTCGACAAGCACAATCGGTGTCCCTCGGCGGGTGATTTTTTCAGCAAAGCGCGGCTCCAACCGGCTAAGCGGAATATTTGCCGCAAATAATAAATGCGACTGCCCAAAGACGCCCTCCTCGCGGACATCAATTAGCGCCAATTCGGCATCACGATCCAGCAAACCAATCAGGTTCTCAGGGGAAATTTTAGTGGTCATGGTCGCCTCCTAAGACAGCTACTAAGGGTGCAATATCACGATGCTGCTTCAAGTGCTTCGGCAGCGTTCAGCCAGGCGGCTTCCGCAGCCTCGATTTCACTGGCTAATTGCCGCTGACGGGTTGCGATCTCTTGAATACGGGCAGTTGATTCTTTTTGATAAAAGTCGGGATCGTTCAACACAGCTTGGATTTTTTGCATTTTTACCTGTAATTTTTCTAACGCCTGTTCGGTACTATGCACGGTCTTTCGCAGTTCTGCACTTTGTTTGCGGCGCGCTGCCGCTGCGCGCCGATCCTCGCGCTTATCCCCCCGGCTATTGTTTTCTGCGCCTGGGTCGCCGCGGTTCTTCTCGCGCCGATCGGCCAATACGGATTTTCGATAAGCCTCTAGGTCATCGTCGTAATCACGCACCGTACCGTCGGCGACCAACCATAATCGATCGGTGGTCAACTCCAGCAGACGGCGATCATGGCTGATCAGGATAACGCAGCCAGCAAAGCTGTTTAGTGCATCGGCAAGGGCGTCACGGGCATCGATATCCAAATGGTTGGTCGGCTCATCCAAGATCAAAATATTCGGTTTATGGATCAGGATAATAGCAATCGACAGCCGCGCCCGTTCGCCGCCGGACATGTTTTTAGACAAAACATCTTGGCGGTCTTGGATCAAACCGACACCGCCAAGCTGGCTGCGGATTTCCGTCGGTGTGGCGCGCGGCATCAGGCGTTGCAAATGTGTGATTGCGGTCGCCTCTGCATCAAGCGCCTCAATTTGGTCTTGTGCAAAATAACCGACCCGTAGCTTATTAGACCTGTGTCCCTCACCTGACTGTGCCGTCAATTCCCCTGAAATCAAACGCGCCAGCGTTGACTTGCCATTGCCGTTTTGGCCTAAAAATCCAATTCGATCATCAGGGTCTATCCGAAACGACAAATTCCGCAGAACAGGTTTTTCGGCAAGATAACCAACATCGGCGCGATCAAAGGTGATCAGCGGCGGTGCCAGTGCTTCCGGCTCGGGAAATCGAAAAACTGTATTTGGCTCTGAAATGGCCAGGTTGATGGTTTCCATCTTCTCCAGGGCTTTAATGCGGCTTTGCGCCTGCCGGGCTTTACTGGCTTTGTAGCGAAACCGATCAATGAAAGCCTGCATATGGCGGCGTTGATGTTCTTGTTTGCGCGCCGCCGCCGCCGCCAAGGTCAAGCGTTCCTGGCGGGTTTTCTCGAATCGGTCATAACCGCCTTCGTAGAAAAACAGCTGGCAGCCCTCGAGATGTAGAATTGAGGTGACCGCACGGTTTAACAAATCACGGTCATGGCTGACGATCAGCAAAGTGCCACGATAGCTTTTCAGGTAGGTCTCCAGCCATAATGCCGCTTCTAAGTCTAAATGGTTGGTTGGCTCGTCCAGGATCATGAACTCAGGGGTGCTAAACAGGACCGCCGCTAAAGCCGCCCGCATCCGCCAACCGCCTGAAAAAGTCGCCAATGGTTGCTGCTGGCTGTCATTATCAAAGCCGAGACCGGCCAAGATGCTGGCGGCGCGTGCAGGTGCGCTATGGGCGTCGATATCGGCTAAGCGGATCTGTATTTCGGCAATCCGTTCCGGCTGTGCTGCCGTTTCAGCCTCGGCCATGAGCGCGGCCCGTTCTTTATCGGCGGCCAACACAAAATCTAACGGGCTAATCGCCCCGCCAGGTGCTTCCTGAGCGACCCGGCCGATTTGATCAATGCCGATACCGTCAAGTTCAATGGCCCCCTGGTCAACCTGGGCCTCGCCAACGATCAACCTGAGCAAGGTTGTTTTGCCGCTGCCGTTACGGCCAATCAAGCCAACCTTATGGCCGGCCGGAATGGTCACACTGGCGTCTTCAAACAATGGCCGGCCGGCGACCCGATAGGACATTTCGCGAATTCTCAACATACCCGACCTGATAGCATTCAGATCGGCATATCACCAGCATCATTGCACGTCGTCTGCAATCATCCTTGGCGGTGACCAGCCAGCATGATAGTCAAACTTATGTCCTTGCCGCCCAGCCGCACCGATAACAAGTCCCGCGCCATTGTTTTGATGGTGCTGGGAGTCGGCTGCCTGTCGATCAATGACGCGCTGATCAAATGGTTGAGCAGCGGCCTTGGGGTCGGCCAAATCCTAGGCATGCGCGGGGTCCTGGTGATCCTGCTGTATGGTGCTTTCATCAGTTATTTTAAAGGCCCGGGCGTGTTTCGTATGGTCAATCCAAAAGCCCATGCCTTGCGCGGCGGATTTTTGGTGATTTCCGCCTACACATTTGTGTCCGGTTTGAGCCTGCTGCCTTTGGCGGACGCGTTTGCGCTTTCTTTTGCCGGCCCACTTTTTATGGTCGTGATTGCTATTTTCTTTCTTGGCGAAAAAGTCGGATGGCGCCGCTGGGTCGCTGTGACCATTGGCTTTCTTGCGGTTCTCATCATGCTGCAACCCGGCAGTGACGCTTTTCAATTAGCGGCGCTGTTTCCGCTGGTTGCCGCACTTTCCGGTGCGATCCGTGATGCTTTCACCCGGCGCATGGCGGCCGCCGAAACGACCCATTCGATCCTTTTATCCGGCACCGCCGCCGTGACCCTTGGTGGCTTTGCCTCGCTGCCATTTGGCTGGCTCATGCCAAGCTTGATCGACGGCGGCATTCTGCTGGCAACAGCCGTGATGCAATGCTTGGCCCATTATCTCATGATTGAGGCCTTTCGTTTTGGCGAAACCAGCTTGTTGGCCCCCTTCAAATACAGCAGTTTGGTGTGGGGCTTGCTGTTAGGCCTGCTGGTGTGGGGGGAATTTCCGGCAACCTATATTTTGATCGGCGCGGCGATCATCACCGCCAGCGGAATTTACATTGCCCACCGTGAGGCACAGTCACACTGAAGCGACGGCAGAATGGGAAAATGGCGCGCGCGGCGTTGCCGTTTGCCGATGCTGCGTATTACACTGGCGGCAATGAAAAACTATTGGGGGGGATTTCATCATGAGTAGCGTCGGCACGGCACTTGCAAAAACACCATCACAGCCATTTGGCACCTATTGTAACCAACCGCGATTAATCCAAGCGATGGAAGCCCGCGGCCTTGATGGCATGGTGATCACCAACCCCTTAAATGTATATTATCTCAGTGGCTTCAATAGCATTGCTCATAAATCAGATGAGCCACGACCCTATGCCGTTGTGATCTCGCGCCATGCGCCCGAACAGCCGATCATGGTGATTGCCGATTACTATTTATCAACCCTCGCCGCCCTGCAGGGACCGATCACCGATATTCGGCCTTTTCGGGCCGTCATGATGCCGATGGATTTGCCGCCGACGGCGGCGGATATTGAGCGCTTCATTGATCAGCCAACTGCCGCTCAAAACTGGATTTCCGGCGCCCGTGAAAATTACCGTTTCGATATGAAGTCAGCTCTTTTAGGTGCGCTATCCTCGGTTGGCTTGAAAACCGGGCGGATTGGCTTTGATGATCTGGGTTTCGGCTTACGCTTGCGGCTCGATGGCGTTGACGCCGCTGATGCTTATGATGCAATGATGTTTGCACGGGCCGTCAAAACACCTGCCGAAATGCAGCTTTTGCAGCAAGCAACAGCGCTGAATGAGGCCGCAATTGAACGCAGCCGCGCCGATTGGACCCCAGGCATCACCTGGCGTGAGATGGATCGCATCTATGCCGGCCATGTGAATGATCTGGGGGGGTTTGTGCGCGATCCCGGAGGCATGGTTTGGGGGCACCCACGCGGCGCGGATTCGGCACTGGTGCTCAGTACCGGCAATGACAATACGCCGATCGAGGCCGGCACCCATGTGATGTTCGATTGTCATGGGACGACAGCCTTATATTGTTGGGATGGCGGCAAAACATGGGTCGTTGACGATGAACCACAAGGCCTTGCCAAGCAACTTGACGGCGCCACCCAACGGGTTGCCGAAACCATGCTCGCGGCGATGAAACCAGGCGCCCGAATCAGTGAATTGCAAGCTTTGGGCCGGCAAACATATCGTCAATGCGGTGTCGCCGATGGTGACCAAGCGATCATTTTTTTCCACGGCTTGGGGCTGTCGCATATGGATATTGAAACAACAACTGCCGACGGCCAAGCCAATGTGGATTGGTGTTTAGAGGCAGGGATGGTGGTGCCGTTACATCTGCTTTATCCCGGCAGCGCCCAGGAACGGCTATGGCTTGAGGAAGTCGTGGCGATTGAAAGTGACGGTGGCAGACCCCTGTTTTCCTGGGGTTTTGCCGCCCAAACAGGTGGCGGCCGCGCCTAAAATGATGATCGCCCCCAGAGGCGCTTGCAAGCCGTTTAGCCCTCACATAAGGATGATCCGATGAACGTTGCGCCCGCTAATCTTGGTCCCGACCGTGACGGTAAATTGCCGTTATCGGGGATTCGGGTGGTGGAGTTTAGCCATATGGTCATGGGGCCGACAGTTGGCCTTATTCTAGGTGATTTGGGTGCTGAGGTGATCAAGGTTGAACCTGCCCCAAAGGGCGATAATACCCGTCGATTAACAGGCTCGGGGGCCGGGTTCTTTGGGATGTTCAACCGCAATAAAAAATCTCTTTGTGTGGACCTAAAAGATCCGCGCGGCATGGCGATTGTGAAATCGTTGATCATGGACGCGGATGTCTTAATCGAAAATTTTCGCCCGGGCGCTTTAGATAAACTTGGCCTTGGCGCCGCTGACCTGAGGGCCGAACACCCGGCGTTAATTTACTATTCTGCCAAAGGCTTCCTGCCGGGACCCTATGAGCATCGCACTGCCTTGGATGAGGTTGTGCAAATGATGGCCGGACTTGCCTATATGACCGGGCCGCCGGGGCGACCGTTGCGGGCCGGCTCATCCGTCAACGATATCATGGGCGGGATGTTTGGCGTGATTGGCATTTTGGCGGCCCTGCGCGACCGCGATCGGCATGGCAAGGGTCGCAAGGTGACAAGTTCACTGTTCGAAAATTGTGTGTTTTTGAGCGGCCAGCATATGGCTCAGTACGCGGTCACGGGGCAACCGGCAAAACCGATGCCCGATCGGCTTTCCGCCTGGGCCATTTATGATGTTTTTGAGTGCCAAGACGACCATCAAATATTTGTCGCCGTTGTTTCCGATAGCCAATGGAAAATCTTTTGTGAGAACTTTGATTTACCGGAATTTTTAAATAATCCGGAAATGGCGACAAATCCGCAACGCTGCGCTTTGCGAGCAGAATTTTTGCCGCGCATTCGAGCCATCATTGCCGCCATGCCTTATGCCGAAATTCTCCGGAAATGTGAGCAATTGGGTCTTCCCTACGCGCCCATTGCCAAGCCGCAGGACCTGTTTGATGACCCTCACCTTCAGGCTTCCGGTGGATTAATTTCAGTACGTCAGGATGACGGTCAGCATATGCAGGTGCCGGCCTTACCCCTTGCCCTTGATGACTGGCGACCGGATTTGCGCGAAGAAGTTCCTTTGACCGGCGAGCATAGCCGTCAGTTGGCGGAGCAAGCTGGCCTTAGCCCGACGGAGATTGATGCCTTAGAGGCCGCAGGCATTTTAGCGACGCCGGCCGCACCTTAAAAAACTTTAAAGTGGCGACCCCTGCAGGACTTGAACCTGCAACATCTCGCTTAGAAGGCGAGTGCTCTATCCAGTTGAGCTAAGGGGCCCTATGGCCCAGTTGATAGCAAACTTTGTCAAACGGCAAAAGGCTCCACTGGCGGAATCCCGAGAGCTCAACCCTAGAATGCTTCGTTTACCATAAACTCCGCAACAACTTTGGCGATTAAAAAAGGCGTGCCGTCCGCGTTCGGGAGCGCATAATTGGCCACCTTTTCAGGGCCGGCATGAATGCTGAACTGCGCACGATCGGGCACATTCAGCAAGCTACCCTCGCCTTCATAAGTGTGGCGCGGCACCAATCTGTTTTCGTGATACAAAAACTTCACTTTTGGGCAAATAAAGTTGCCGAAATAATAATCCATGGTCTCTTGTAGCATATGATGAAGTGATAAAAAGTTAATCATTAAGTCAATCGGTTCATCAATCTTATCAATCAGCCAGGGCGTGACGACATTAATCTTGCCGGCGATAACGTCATCAGTTTCATCCCAAACCAAATTAACGCGATTGGGGAAACACGCCTCTAAATAAGTGGCCGCCAGCCCGACGTTTAAGGGTAGGTCGACATAATAAGCTGTTTCGATCGGATTGATGGTCAAACAATCACGCAAACAACGTCCAAACCCGCCGCCAAGTTCTAACACCGATTTCATTGGTGCCGAGGTATGCTGTTGATAAAAGCCTTTTGCATACATCGCACGCGGCGCCATACGTGCTGAAAAAATTGATACGGGCAGTTTTTCTCCCGCAATATTACAAAGCGCGATATCAGCCCCGAGAAGATGGTTATCAAAAATAATTTTTAGCAGGTCGCGCTTATCAAAATCCTCGAAAATCGCGGCTTTCTCGATCAATTCGTTGATGAAATACATAGCATGTTTTCTAATGATCGACTCATAATCGGCGACGCTCTCGGAGGCCTTGATTAAGGTTGTTTCTTTCAATGTAAAAAAAGACACATCCTTTAGCGCAAAATCAATTGGCTCTAAACCGATCCCGCCATAACGCCGACCGCGAAAGCTGGTTAAGATATCCGCCGTCAATCGTGCCTCAAATTTGAACCGCTCATGGCTGTGTTTATCAGCCGCAAACCAGGGCTCGGTTGCACGCCGGTTCGCGTCCTGCAACATCCTTGGGTGTCGCCGCAGAACCTGGTCAATGATTGTTTCATCACGCATGTCGCTGAAACTCACCCCTGCTGGCCGTTTGAGATCGTGATCGGCACTAGTGTGTCCAGCTAAATTTCCGATTTGTTGAAAAATTATCGGCGTACACTTTTGGCCGAATTTTCCGCTCACGCGGCCGCAACACAACATAGTCGATTTTGTGACGCTCGGCATAAGCAACAGCTTCGGCTTCACTGTCGAAACTGAGCCGCACTTGCTGGGAGGTATCAGCTGCTGCGACCCAGCCCATTAACGGCTCCGGTCGGCGGGCGCTCGCAGGCTCATAATCAAGGGTCCAAGTACGGGCCTTGGTGCGGCCTGATTGCATGGCAGTTTTGGTTGGACGGTAAATGCGTGCACGCATGCTAATCGACCCTCTCACTCAACTGTTACTGCGGCACTCGCAGTCATTTGATGGTCGGGGTGGACGGACTCGAACCGCCGACATCCTGCTCCCAAAGCAGGCACTCTACCAGGCTGAGCTACACCCCGAACATGAGCGGTTCTAATTCAAAAATCGACGAATGTGAACTCCCCATTACGCTCATTGTGAAGATATTTGCAACTTTGGTTGTATTAGTCGATCACCCGGCGTGATTCCATGGTCTGAAACAGTGCCGCCATTCAGCTCTAACACAGCTTTGATGGGTTGCCGGGAGGCAATCAGACGCGTTGAAAAAGGCATGGTTCGCTCAACAATGCGGACAATCCGGCCGTCATGAGCAATGAAAAGCATATCAAGGGAAAGGGGTGTGTCCTTCATCCACATTGTTTGCCGCGAAATGCTCGGAAAGATGAAGAGCATGCCGGCATCAGCAGCCAGCTGCCGCCGGCCCATCAATCCGCGCGCACGGGCTTCGGCTGTGGTTGCCATTTCAACAGTGAAAATGACCTGTCGGCCCTGACTTTCTACAACCGCCGTTTTCAGATCCGCTGCCGGCGCATGTTCCGGCGTTAACAACAACCCTAAAATCAAAGCGACGCGAACAGATGCTCTCATCGCAGCACGTCCTCAACCACCGCCTTTACAGGGTCACGTATCGGCCCAAGATGGGGGCTGTCGGCCAAATATTTAAACCAATGCTCAGGTGGGTTTCGACCCCGGCTGTGGTTCCACTGTAAGGCCCGCAAAACATCCTCTGCCGCCGCCGGCAGCGGCGTTGTCATCGCCTCTCCATCATGCGCGACGCCGGGATCAAAATTATTTAAGACGCCCCAAATCCCGGCCCATGCACGCGCCACGGCCCATGGATTGTAGCCACCGCCGCCGACCACCAAGCGCCGCGGCGCCAGCGGCATAAGTGTCCGCACAGCTCGCCAAATAGCACGATTCGATAGTCCTAACTTGCTTTGCGGATCATCGTTAAGCGCGTCAACACCTGTTTGCAGCACAAGCGCTGCAGGCTGCCGTGTCTGAACCAGCGGGACCAGAGCGTTGTGCACGATATAATCAAGCTCACAATCGTTAAACTCTCGTGGCACCGGAAGATTTCGGGCGTTTCCGCCTGCCCGATCACCGAATAATCCGCTGCCGGGCCAGCGCCCGTCCTCATGCACCGAAATGGTTAATACATCATCAAAATCATGAAAAGCAGCCTCGACACCGTCACCGTGATGGGCATCCAGGTCAACATACACCACCGGGGCCACGCCGTGATCAAGAAGCGTTAAGATGGCCAACACAGGGTCATTGAAGTAACAAAATCCGCTGGCCTGATCGCGGCGGCCATGATGCGTGCCACCGGCCGGTGAATGGATCGTCCCGCCGGCGCTCTCGGCCAACATTTTGGCGGCCAAGATACTGCCGCCTGCGGAGGTCGCCGGGCGTCTAAAAATCTCTGGGAACACAGGATTGCCGTTGCGGCCGATATTAAATTTCTCGCGCACCGCCGGGGCCACCTCGCCGTCTTGTTCTGCCGCCATGATGGCGTCGATATATTCTGGGCAGTGAAAGCGCGCAAGTTCGTCCGGCGTGGCCAACGGGCTGGTTATATACTGCTGCGGATTCAGCCAACCGAGGGCGGTAATCAAGTCAACCGTCGACGATACCCGGGGTATCGATAGCGGATGGCTGCGGCCATAAATCGAATGCCGATAAATCTCACTGCCAATGAGGACCGGCGCGGCAGGAAAAAGCGGGGCTGGCGGTGCATCGGAAACCGCTTTGCCAGCCAGATCATATGGCACCAACATGTTTCTCCAGTGAAATCCTGTTATCACCGTAACATAGGGCAATGATGTTGAAAAACATTGCCGTCGGCAAAGTTTCGGCACAAAATCGGCAGCGTTCTAATTCTGCTGCAATCTATGTTTTTTTAGGAAAACAAGCGATACCTGAGTGTGTTAGGGCTGTTCGCTACGAATTTACTTTGGTTTCCAGAGGTTCCGCCGTGAAGTTTTTGCGTCCTGTTATGATTGCCGCCGGGCTGCTGTTTGCATGGCAGCTTTTGGTCTGGTTGACGGACGTGCCGGCATTTATTTTGCCTGCCCCTGAAGCGGTCGTGGAGGTGTTGCTGGTCCAGCACCAGATGATCCTTCAGCATGCCATGATCACTTTGGCGGAGATCCTCTTCGGGTTGGTTTTAGGCGTTGGATTAGGTGCCTCAACAGCTTTGATCTTGGCCGAAGTGTCGCGCCTGCGCCCCTGGTTGCTGCCTGTCTTGGTGATCAGCCAAGCGGTCCCAGTTTTCGCGCTGGCACCAATCTTGGTGCTCTGGCTTGGCTACGGCATGGCATCAAAAGTGGCAATGGCGGCGCTGATCATCTTTTTTCCCGTGACCGCGGCATTCTATGATGGGTTGCGCCGCACCGATCCGCTTTGGCTTGATGTGGCCCGCGCCCATGGCCTGTCGCCGTTCGCCCAGCTTTGGCGGGTCCGGCTGCCGGCGGCTCTGCCCAGCCTTGCCTCCGGCTTGCGGGTTGCGACCTCGGTGGCACCAATCGGTGCCGTGGTCGGCGAATGGGTCGGCTCGAGCGGCGGCCTCGGGTACTTGATGCTACACGCCAATGGCCGCTTGCAAATCGATCTCATGTTTGCCGCTTTGCTGGTTTTGGCCGTTCTGGCGGTCGCCTTATATTTCCTGGTCGACGGCTGCCTTCGCTGGTCGCTTCCCTGGGTCACAGGCGAACAGGTTCCTGTTAAATCTCCCTAAAACCTCCCAGAAAACCGAACAATGGCATTGGTTCCGGCTTAAACGTCGGGAACGATGCTTTGTGCGATGCTGTCATCAAGGGCTTCGTAATCATGGTAACCGATGACCTCATAAATCTCCTTGCGGCTCATCATTTGATCAAGGAAGCCGCCTTGTCCACCGTCACTGGCAAGATGCTTATATAGTGTATCAATCCGCTCAGCGGCCGCCCGCAGGGACGATACCGGCCAAATGACCAAATCAAAACCAAGGTCTTGGAACTGTGCCGCCGTGAGATACGGGGTTTTGCCAAATTCGGTCATATTGGCCAACATCGGCGCCGACACCGCCGCCGTGAAACGGGCCATATCTTCGGCATCAATCAGCGCTTCGGGGAAAATCATATCGGCACCTGCGGCGCGGTAGAGCTGAGCCCGCGAAATCGCCGCATCTAAGCCTTCTGAGGCAATGGCATCGGTGCGGGCAATAATCCGCAGGTGTCGGCGTGATTTCACGGCGGCAGCGATTTTTGCCGCCATCGCTTCCGGTTCAACCAAGCGTTTGTCGGATAAATGACCGCATTTTTTCGGCAGAATTTGATCCTCTAATTGCACCGCTGCGGCCCCTGCATCTTCCAAATCGCGCACCAAACGCATCACATTCAGCGCCTCACCATAGCCTGTATCACCATCGACGATCAGCGGCAGGTCCGTAGCCCGAGTGATCGAACGCACAAAAACCAAAACTTCCTCGATGGTCATGACCCCTAGGTCAGGCAGGCCCAGACTTGCCGAAACCGCCCCGCCGGAAAGGTATAGCGCCTCAAATCCGGCGCGCTTGGCAAGCAGCGCTGAGAGGGCGTTATGTGCGCCGGGGGTTTGTAAAATTTCCGGGCGCTCCCACAACAGCTGCAAACGCTCACCCATTGGCGGTGTCGATCGCCCGCTATCAAACCATGTCATTTATTCTCTCCTTATCCCGACCGATATGCCGCCTAACCTTTCAGAATATTTCTCGAATTGCAAAGGCGCGCTCACGGCGATAGTTTGGATTTTCAGGTTTTCGGTGATCGACGGAAACATTTCATCGTTGGAGGGGCCAATGGCCATCAAAAGTATCCTTGTTCATGTCGCCAATGATCCGCGCCATTCTGACCGGCTTGAGTTAGCTGTTGATCTTTGTCGGCAGGTCCAGGGGCATCTAGACGTTGTTTTCACCACCTCTCCGATCACCATGCCGGCGGCGGCCACAGGACGCGCTGCATCAACGGTGTTTCTGGCCGAAGCCCGTGACATTGCGATGCGCCGTGTCGAGGCCCTGCAAGCCGATGTTGCCGCCCATTTCTCCGGTCTGGATTTATCCTATGACTTTGTGGTCGCCCATGGTGACCCGGTGAAAGAGCTGGCCAACTGGGCCGGGCTTGCCGATTTGGTTATCATTGGTCAATGCCCCGTTGCCTTTGACGACCATGTCACCATTAAAAAAATGGAAACCTTGGTTAATCATGTGGCCTGTCCGCTGCTGGTCCTGCCGTTTGAGGGTGATTATGCGGCGATTTCCGCAAACAACTTTGGACAGAATGCAATGATCGCCTGGGATCAGGGGATGCCGGCAATGAAGGCGATCCGCGGTGCGCTGCCGCTGCTGCAAAATGCAGCGAATGTGACGATTGTCACAAACCAGCCTGCCGAAGGTGAAGATCTTGGTGGTGTCGGCCTGGGTCGTTATTTAAGCCTGCATGGCGTGCACGCCGATATTCAATCAAACATCGACCCGCATCATGACATTGCCGATCAACTGCTGCTGGCCGCCAAGTCAGTGAACAGTGATCTTCTTGTGATGGGCGCATTTGGCGGCCTGACCTTGATCGAGCACTTGCTCGGCGGCGTTACCGAGCATGTTTTGGAACGTGCTCATTTGCCGGTGCTGTTGGCGCATTGACGGCGAAACATCGCAATATTTAAGGGCACCGACGGGCCCAACCAGATAACGCTTTCGGTGTGATCGCGCCAGTCGTCACCGCTGCAACCGTGAACAAACACGGTAAGGCCGCAACGGTTCTGCGCCAGCCAGGGCACTAGGGTTCCGAACAAACCTGCCGGAAACGCAATCTGATAGCTAAATCGCGGGTGTGGGCCAACAAGCTTCTCATGAAAGCGTCCCATGACGATATCGAAGCGCGCCATCACCAGCTCGCGCAGGTTCCAGGCGACGTCGCGGCGATCGGCATCAAAATAGACATGCGCGTGATAATCATCCGGTGGCGGCAAGTCAGGCATCCGTCGCACCCTCGCAGTTTAAGATTGCTCAACCTCGGCCCGGGCCGCAGCTTCCAGCGCCGACCAATCCGGCTGTGGTTGATGCGTCACCGCCATCATATGCCGTTCACGGCCCTTAATCATCAAACTTATGGCGTGGTTGTAAGGAACTGCTACGCCAAGTGCTTCGGCCTCGCGCACGATGGCGCCGTTGATCGCATCAATTTCGGTTTGCCGGCCTGATTCCATATGCTGCTGCATTGACGGCTGGGTGTATTTAAGCCGCGAGTAATCTTTCAAATAAGACATCGGATCCGGATTGGGCGCTAAGGTGATGCCTTTGGCTTCCGCAACAGCAATCGCTTCCTGCAAAATCCTGGTCTGCATCAGATCGGTCTCGGCCAGTCGCGCCATTTCGCCCATCCGCAATCCGGTCACCGCGCAGATGGGATTAAGGGCGCAATTATGGATCAATTTACCCCATAAAACGCCAAGGATGTTATCGGTCACATGCGGGTTTAAACGGCCACCGCTTAAGGCGGCGGCAATCATATCAACCCGTTGGCTGCGCCGACCGTCCAGCTCACCGATCCAAGTCTTGGCTTCCAGACTATGCGAGCTGTGGCGCAGGCTACCAAGCCCGGTCAGCGCGGCACTATGGTAGCTGACGCCAGCTAAGACGCGCTCCTGGCCTAAAACGGCGCTGAGAATTTCCACATTACCGATGCCGTTTTGCAAGGTTATCGCACAGCCGTCATCTGCCAAAACCTGGGCAGCTGTTTCCGCCGCCGCTTTGGTTGCGTTGATATCGGTCTGCACAAACACAACATCGGCTTTCCCAAGTTCGCTAACATCGCTGCTTGCGGCAATAGCAATCTTCCGTGATCCTGTTAGCCCGCTGACAGCCAGCCCGGCGGCATTTATTTCGGCGACGTGATCGGCGCGCACATCGATCAATGTCACGTCGGCACCACCTTCAACCATCATCCCGCCGTACAGCCCACCCATAGCCCCGGCGCCAATAATAAAAATCCGCATTTTTAACCTGTTTGATAAAATTGATTAT
This sequence comes from SAR116 cluster bacterium AG-355-O21, assembly GCA_003280605.1. Lineage (GTDB taxonomy): Bacteria > Pseudomonadota > Alphaproteobacteria > Thalassobaculales > Thalassobaculaceae > TMED26. The sequence continues at coordinate 18,873 of QCEM01000009.1, forward strand.
TGATGAGTACTGACTTTTGCCTGCTGCCGATGCAGCGCTTTTCTTTTTAAAACCACAGCACTGAGCGGGGCAAGCCGAAAGCCTTGTGCGGCAATTTCCGGCAACCATTTTTCAAGAACGGTTATGGTACTGTCGCGGGGATGACCGATGGCAATGGCGCTGCCCCGTGCACGGGCCTGCGCCATGGTTTGCCGAAGCCGCATTTCAACCTCGTGCACGCTATCGGTGTTGTCTAAAAAAACGTCTCGGATGGTTGCCGTCACCCCCAGATCGCGGGCCGTTTCAAAGCCCACGGACTGTGAACTGGTGCGCGAATCCAAAAACAAAAGGCCGCGCGCCCGAGCCACCGACATGATCGCCGCCATCGCTTCCTGATTGGCGGTAAATTGGCTGCCCATGTGGTTATTAAAGCCAATATAGCCTGTGAATTGGGACAGGTTCCAAAGCAGCCGGCGGTTAACTTCCTCAGGGCCGAGCCGGGCATCCAAGACATTCGGGCCGGGATCGCTGTTGAAGCCTAAAGGTTGCATCGGAATATGTACCAATAACTCATGGCCTGCGGCCTGCGCGGCGGTGGCCTGCGCGGCGACATCATCCGCATAGGGTAAAAACGCCATTGTTAACGGCGCCGGTAAGGCAACCGCCCGCTGGCTGCGCCGCCGTGCCACGCCCATATCATCAATGACGATGGCGATCAGCGGTCGGTTATCATCGGCGATCGGCATTTTAACGGCGTTTCGCAGCCAAGCTTCGGCCGGGATTTGTGCCGTTGTCGACGGCGGGGTCGGATTAGCGGTCAGGGCCGCTAGCGCCGTGCTTGCCGACGGCAGTGCAATCTGAGAGGCCTGCGCAGGCGCAGTTGGCGGCTGAAAGCTTGGGGCCGGTAAGGCCGGCGGCGAATCGCGATCAACCACCGTGATATCAAGGGGTGCTGTTTTAGCTGTCTGTTTGGCCGTCAAAGCCTGCTTTTGCGCCAATTCAGGTTTTACGCTGAACCAAATCCCAAGCCCTAAGCCGGCGCCGAACAGGCCGCCGGCGACGGCCAGCAACCCAAGCACCGATAACAGCTTTTGACCGGCCCGATATGGCCGGGAAGGACGCGCTGCCGGATGGCTACCGCGGCCGGCCCGGACACTGCCGCCTGGCCCGCTGTTTCCTTCTTGCTGGGTCATCGCTGTTTCTGGCCTTCCGCCGCCTGGAATGACTTGATATAACACGTTTTACCGATGGTCGGTAAGGATTGACGTGTTGGAGGCAAGCGCCTGTAATGTTTGTGATCATAGATAACTACGACAGCTTTACCTATAATTTGTTGCACTTTATGGGTGGCTTGGGCGCAACAACGGTTGTCCACCGTAATGATAAAATTTCGGTTGCCAACGTACTCGCCTTACACCCGACCGGGATCGTCTTATCACCGGGGGCCTGTGACCCCGATAAAGCAGGAATTTGTTTGGATTTAATCGCCGCCGCCGCGACAGCCGGCGTGCCGGTGATGGGCGTATGCCTCGGTCATCAGGCAATCGGGCAAGCTTTTGGCGGCAAAATTATCCGCGCCGCCCAGCCGATGCATGGCAAAATCAGCCAAATAATGCATCGCGGCAGCGGTGTTTTTGCCGGTCTCAGCACGCCGTTTGAGGCCACTCGATACCATTCCTTGATCGTTGAAGCCGGCAGTTTACCTGACTGTCTAGAGGTCACCGCACGCACCCAAGATGGCCTGATCATGGGCTTGCAGCATCGTGATTTACCGATTCATGGGGTACAATTTCATCCCGAAAGCATTGCCTCCGAGAACGGTCACCGTTTGCTGGCTAATTTCATGGCCCTGGCAGGCTTTGATGGCGCGCCTTTACAACCCATTGAGGCGCTGGAAGCTCAATTACGGAAGACCGGAACATGAGCGGCGACATTGCGGATATGAAAGCCTTGCTGGCAATTGTCGCCAGCGGCCAAACCCTGAGCGAAGCCGAAGCGGCCAAAGCCTTCGATATCATCATGTCAGGCGATGCAACGCCGGCGCAAATGGGTGGGTTTTTAATGGCCCTGCGGGTTCGGGGTGAAAGCATTGGCGAAATTGCCGCCGCCGCCCAAATTATGCGCGATAAAGCCTTGATTATCGAAGCCCCGGAAAATGCCGTCGATACCGTCGGCACCGGCGGCGACGCCTCCGGTACCTATAATATTTCCACCGCCAGCGCCTTTGTGGTTGCCGCCGCCGGGGTGCCTGTTGCCAAGCACGGAAACCGTGCGCTGTCGTCGAAAACAGGTGCTGCCGATGTGCTATCGGCGCTGGGTTTGAATATTGATTGCGATATGGCACTGGTACAGGCGGCGTTATGGGAGGTCGGGATTTGCTTCTTGATGGCACCTCGCCACCACAGCGCCATGCGGCATGTGGGCGGCCCTCGCGTCGAACTTGGTACCCGAACGATTTTCAACCTGCTTGGCCCGTTGGCCAATCCGGCGCTGGTGAAACGCCAACTTGTCGGGGTTTTTTCGGTCGAATGGGTTGAACCTTTGGCCCATGTTTTGGCCCGTCTTGGGTCAACCGATGCCTGGGTTGTCCATGGCAGTGACGGCTTGGATGAAATCACCACCACCGGGCCAACCCATGTTGCACAATTGCGCCAGGGTGTCGTCACCAAGTTTGATATTTCGCCAACTGATGTTGGCTTGCCGGTGGCTGATCCCGCCGATTTAAAAGGTGGCGACCCGGCTGAAAACGCGGCCGCTTTAACCGCCGTGTTAGAAGGCCAGACAGGCGCTTACCGAGATGTGGTGTTGATGAATGCCGGCGCGACCTTGGTTGTTGCCGGCAAAGCCCCTGATTTAACCGCCGGTGTGGCGTTAGCGGCGACAATGATCGACACTGGTGCGGCCCGCGCCAAACTTTCAGATCTTGTTGCGATAACGCACCGCGCCACGCCCTGAGGAGAGAGCCATTGGCTGATATTTTGGCCGAAATTTGCGCCCATAAACGCCAGGAAGTGAACGATCGCAAAAGCCGCCGCGCGGAACCTGAGGTTCGTGCTGCAGTCGCAGCGGCCGATCCTGTTCGCGGGTTTACCAAAGCCCTTCTGGCCGGCCGTAACAAGGGCTATGGGTTGATCGCCGAAATTAAAAAGGCCTCGCCGTCGAAAGGGCTCATTCGTGCTGATTTTGATCCCCCGGCCCTGGCCCAAGCGTACCGCGATGGCGGCGCATCTTGCTTATCGGTGCTAACCGATAGCCGTTATTTTCAGGGCCATGACGACAATTTAATTGCTGCCCGTGCGGCTGTTGAGCTGCCTGTCTTGCGAAAAGATTTCATGGTTGACGCCTATCAAATTTTTGAAGCTCGGGCGATGGGCGCAGATTGTATTTTGTTGATTATGGCCGCGCTCGATGACCTGCAGGCAAAAGAGTTCGAAGCGCTGGCCCATGAATTGGGCATGGATGTTCTAATTGAAGTTCATGATCGCCAAGAGCTTGAACGAGCCCTTGCCCTCAAGTCACCTTTGCTGGGGGTGAACAATCGTAATTTGAAAACCATGGTGACAGACATTGCCCAAACCGAAGCTTTGGCCCCCTTGGTGCCGGCGGATCGTGTGATGATTTCTGAAAGCGGGTTGAATAGCAGCGCCGACCTGGCGCGGATGGCGGCAGCGGGTGCCCGCTGTTTTTTAATTGGCGAATCGCTGATGCGCCAAGCCGATGTAACGGCTGCGACCAAGGCGTTGTTGGCAAACCCTTTGTCCTTGGCGGGTTAAGATGGCTGAGCTGACACATTTTGATGATGACGGGCGGCCAACGATGGTTGACGTTTCGGCAAAACAGGCCACTTCCCGGCAGGCAATCGCAGCCGGCCGGGTGACCATGGCGCCGGCGACCTTAGCCCGCATTGAAGCGCGGGATATTCGTAAAGGTGATGTTCTGACGATTGCTGAGCTTGCCGGCATCATGGGGGCAAAGCGGACACCTGATTTAATCCCCCTGTGTCACCCGTTAGGGCTAACCTCGGTGCATGTTAAGCTGACCCCTGTCCGTGCCGAGAATGCGATTGACATCGAAGCCAGCTGCAAAGTCGCCGGCCAAACAGGTGTCGAAATGGAAGCCCTTACCGCTGTGTCAGTTGCGGCCCTGACAATTTATGACATGTGCAAGGCGATTGATCGCGCCATAGTTATTTCTGACATTCGCCTGCTGCATAAGTCCGGCGGCAAGTCAGGGGTCTATAATGCCGATGGCTGACGGCCGCCCACCATTGATGCCGGTGGCTGAGGCCCGGCAACGGATTATTGCCGATTTACCGCTGATGCCGTCCGAAGATATCGGCCTTTTAGAGGGCCTTGGCAGGGTTCTCGCAGGTGATCTTATCGCCCGCCGAACACAGCCGCCGATGGCCATGTCGGCAATGGATGGCTATGCCGTGCGGAGCGCCGATACGACACAATTACCGGTCACCTTGACGCGGGTTGGCGAAGCCCCTGCCGGCGGACACTACCCGGGGATTTTAGGGGCCGGGCAAGCGGTAAGAATTTTCACCGGCGGGCCGGTTCCAGAGGGCGCCGATGCAGTGATCATTCAAGAAGACGTCGACGCCAGCAGTGAAGCCGACGGAGCCGATATCGTCATCAAACAACCGGGCCAAAAAGGTCAGTGTATCCGTCCGGCAGGGCTCGACTTTAGCGCCGGCAGCGTTGGCCTTCCAGCCGGCCGACGCTTAACGGCACGCGACATCGGCTTGGCGGCGGCCATGGACCATCCGTGGTTAACTGTTCGCCGCAAACCGCGGATTGCTGTTTTGGCGTCAGGCGATGAGATCGTCCGCCCCGGCGAGCCAATCGGCGCCAATCAAATCGTCAGCTCAAACAGTTTCGCCCTGGCCGCAACGATCACCGCAATGGGCGGCGAGCCTGTGGTCATCGGCATTGCCCCGGATGACAGTGATGGCTTGCGGTCGGCGGCCGATGCGGCCCGCGGCTGCGATATGTTGGTGACGACCGGCGGCGCCTCGGTTGGCCAACATGATTTGATCCAAACCGCGTTGAGCGACCATGCGGATGATCAATATCGCCTACAGGTTGGCTTTTGGCGGATTGCCATGCGCCCTGGAAAACCGTTGATTTTTGGCCGTCTTGGCCAAATGCCGATGCTTGGGTTGCCAGGCAACCCCGTGTCCACCTTGGTCTGTGCGCAAATTTTTCTGCGGTCGGCAATTGAACGGATGTTGGGGATTGCGGCCAGTGATGATGATTATGATCTTGCAATCCTTGGCCGGGCCTTGCCGGCGAATGATCAACGTGAGGACTATCTGCGCTGCCAGTTGCAACGCGATGAGCACGGTAACCTCGTCGCCTGGCCATTCGAGCGCCAAGACAGTTCGATGCTGTCATTAATGTCATCGGCTGATTGCCTATTGGTCCGGCAACCCTTTGATCAGGCCCGTGCGGTGGGCGATTCGGTGCGGATCTTACACTTTGGTCATACCGCATGGCGATTCTAAGCGGCTGATTCTATGGCTGTTTTGGTCAGCCTTGACGAAAAATGAGAACCAAAGTAGAACATCTAAATGTTTCGGTTTTGTTCACATTTTCTGCGAGGGCGTTCCTGATGCTCACCAAGAAACAGCAAGAATTACTGCGTTTCATCGAACAACGGCTTGCCGCCGATGGGGTTTCCCCCTCTTTTGAGGAAATGAAAGCGGCCTTGGACTTAAAATCAAAGTCCGGGATTCATCGTCTGATCACCGCATTGGAGGAGCGCGGCTTCATTCGCCGCCTGCCGCATCGGGCCCGGGCACTGGAAATTATTAACCGCGATACAGATAACATCGGCGGCTTGAAAGATCACGATCATGATCAACCGATGCGCCGCGGCTTCTCGCCCAATGTTATTGCCGGTAACTTCCCGACCCCGCCGCAGCCGCCAGAAACCGGTGCATTGCAGGATGTGGTCGCTTTGCCTTTGTATGGCAAGATCGCAGCCGGTACGCCGATTGAGGCATTGCGAAACCATTCCGAACATGTGGAGGTGCCGGCCGCCATGGTCACAGGCGGCGAGCATTACGCCCTTTCCGTATCCGGTGATTCGATGCTCGATGCCGGCATTCACGACGGTGATACAGTGATCATCCAACGCTGCGAAAATGCCGAAAACGGCACCATTGTAGTGGCTTTGGTTGACGAACTTGAAGTCACGTTAAAGCGTCTGCGGCGCAAAGGCTCAGCAGTCGCCTTGGAACCTGCGAACGCCGAATATGAGACGCGTATTTTTGGCCCCGACAGGGTCCGCATCCAAGGGCGGCTGGTCGGACTTATGCGGCAATATACGTAGTAAGTAGTGGCACTACCAACAATTAGCCTATTGAAAAACCTACGCGGGTGGTAGCCCGTCACTGAAAGTAGTTCGGTGCAACAATCGCCGGTAACCATCGTAATCATTGACGGCGTAATGTAAAGTTGTGCGGTTATCCCAAATCACCACATCGCCTGCTTGCCACTGCCACCGGCAACACACTTCCGGTTGCCAAGCATAGTGATACAACTCAGCCAGCACAGCGCTGCTTTCAACGGCATCAAATCCGGCTATTCGGGTGGTGTAAATCGGGTTCACAAACAAGGCCTCTTGGCCACTTTCCGGGTGGGTACGAATCAGCGGATGGAAAACCTCCTGATCGGCAGCAGGGTCACCGCGAGACATGCGCATTGAAGCACCGGCCCTGCTGGCCATGGCCGGTGCCTCGGTCTGCCCATATGGTTTGCCGATATGCACCGCTGTTTGACCTGCAATTTTCCGGCGCAGTTCGGTCGGTAAATTAGCCAACGCATGAATTTGGTTGGCCCATAAGGTATCGCCGCCCACAACCGGGATCTCGACTGCACTTAAAATGGAGCCTGCCGGCGGGATTTTCAGAAAACTGAAATCGGAATGCCAGTCGCCGCCAAAGACGCCGACATTTGTTTCCGTCGCTTCTTTTAAGACCGCAATCACGTCAGGCTCGTCGGCCAATGCCTGCACATAGGGCAGCCGGTACAGCGGCCCGAAAACAACATTCAGCCGTTTTTGTTGCGGGATCGTCAAAAACTGCCGGCGGCAAAACAACACCTGATGGCGCATCAGCAGTTGCCGCAGAGCGCCCGCATCCTCCGGGGACAGCGGCCGGCATAAATCAAGCCCCCCTATTTCAGCGCCGATAGAGCCGGTGACAGGTCGGACATGCATCATCGCCGCACAACCTGCCGGCACAACATCGACTTAAGGGCTAAATTCAAAGCCGCGCCAGTTATCTGCCACGATTTCCGCACAGGTCGCCCGGTATTGTTTGACGCCCGCCACATAGGGCATGAACACCCGTGGTTTGCCGGGGATATTGGCGCCCATATACCAGGATGCCGCCGCCGGGTAGAGCGTCATATTAGCGACGTTATTATTTTCAACCACCCAATCTTCCTGAGCCGGGTTTGCCGGCACGACCCGGCGGCTACCGTCGGTTCGCATTTTTTCAATCAAATCGGCAATCATGTCTACATGATGCTCAATCGACAGGATCATCTGACTTTTCACGCCTGGGCTTTGCGGCCCTGTGATCAAGTACATATTGGGGAATTCGGCAACCATCAGGCCAAGATAGGTTTGCGGGCCGGCGACCCAGCTGTCGGCCAAACTTGTGCCTTTTTCATTGCGAATATCGATGTCCCGGGCAGCACCGGTCATGGCATCGAAGCCGGTGGCCAAAACTAAGTCGTCAATTTCATAAACTTGGCTGTCGATGACCACGGCGTTGGCGTCAATGCGGGTAATGGGGGTCTGCTTGACGTTGATCAAGCTGACGTTATCGCGGTTATAGGTTTCGTAATAAAAACTGTCGAGACAGAGCCGTTTGGTGCCGATCGGATGATCTTTCGGACACAGCAATTCAGCGACTTCCGGGTCGTTAACAGTCTCACGGATACGCTCGCGGACAAACTCGGCAGCTGTCTCATTGGCCTTTGCATCGAGCAATAAATCAGTAAACGTGAACATGATTGCCTGACCGCCAAGGGCCCATGCTTGTTCATAAATTTCCTGCCGTTCGGCATCGGAAACATCGAAAGCTGATTTCGTGGGGCTACCATATTTGGCAATCCCGAACGGGGTTTGATACGCAGCTTCGCGAATCTCGCCATAGCGGGCCTTTTGGGCCTCACGATCTTCGGCCGCAAGTGGCCCGTGACGCGCTGGAATACTAAAATTGGCGGTTCTTTGGAAAACCGTTAAATGTGCCGCCTGCGCGGCAATTTTGGGGATCGCCTGCACCGCCGATGAGCCGGTGCCGATCACGCCCACCCGGCGGCCGCTAAAATCAACTCCCTCATGCGGCCATTGACCGGTATGAAAGGTTCGCCCCTGAAACGCACCGACACCGTCGATTTTGGGCAGTTGCGGGGTCGAAAGATTGCCTGTCGCAAGAATCAGATGCGTTGCCGTGGCCACCGTGCCGGCATCTGTTTTTACGGTCCAAAGCCCACTGGTTTTGTCCTGATGGGCACTGTCGACGCGGGTTTCAAAAACGATATCGCGACGCAGATCAAACCGGTCTGCAACATGGTTGGCATATTTCAGTAATTCCGGTTGGGTGCCGTATTTTTCGGCCCAATTCCATTCCTGCTCTAAATCCTGATCAAAGGAATATGAGTATTCCATGCTTTCCAAATCACAACGGGCACCGGGATAACGGTTCCAGTACCAGGTCCCGCCAACACCGTCACCGCGTTCGTACACGCGCGCGGTGAGCCCCATGGCACGCAACCGATGCAGCATGTACATCCCGGCAAAGCCGGCACCGACGACAATGGCGTCAAAATGTTCTTCGGCGGCAATGGCCTGTTGATCAGCAATCGTCATAATAAGATTTCCTCAAAGGATCAGGATGAATAGATTACAAAGGCGTGCGGACAAGCGCAATATGATGGTCTGTCACAGGAAATCTGTCCATACTGATCTGGCGAATAGCTGGTGCCAGCCGGCCATTTGCCGGCGGTGGCCATTCGGCGCTATGCCGTAGTGAATTATTAATAAGATCTACTAACCCATTATTTTTACGTCATTTAGATTAATAAAAGACGCTTATGTGCGCATTTTAGGATTTTCATTTGGCTGTTTTAATCAACGGTGTTTTGCCTATTTTTGCAGTCGTTGTTGCTGGCTATGTCTTCGGCTTTCGGAAGATCTTTTCACCCGGCGATGCGGCAAGCATTAATAAATTCGTCTTCATGGTGGCTATTCCGGCCCTAAGTGTCGATCTGATCGTCAGCGCGCCGTTTGCATCTTTTGATTGGCGTGTCTTGTTTGGCTTTTTCTTGGCCGAGGTGATCACCTATTTCATTGGCCTTTTCATCGCCTTAAAGCTTTTAAAATGTTCCCTGGCGGAAGCAATTCTGATCGGTCTGGCATCGGCATTTGGGAATCATTTATTGTTTGTGTTGCCCATTACCCAGAACCTATTTGGGGAGGTGGCCGCCCTGCCCATTGTGGCCATTATCGCGGTTGATTCGATACTGCTTTGTGGTGGCACTTTAATGGCCATGGAGGTTGTTGGCGAAGGGCAGTTTTCATTCCGGCAGTTCTGCATCAAGATCCTGAAAAATCCACCTATTATGTCCCTACTGCTCGGCCTTGTACTGGCAGTTTGCGGCGTGAATTTGCCAAAAAGTGTGCTGTTATTTTTAGACTTTTCGGGGGTCGCGGGCGCCCCTTGCGCACTGTTTTCGCTGGGCATCGTGCTCAGTCAAGTCAGCTTGGCCGGGCGACGGCCGGTGATTACGATGATTTGCCTGTCCAAACTTGCGATCTTACCCCTGCTGGCCTGGGTGCTTTTGATGTCATTTCTGGACCTTGACTTTGAGGCCGCAAAAATACCCTTGATGGCGGCGGTGGCTCCCTGTGGGGCGATGGCCTTTGTTTTCGCGTTGAATTATCAGGTCCGTACCGATGCCATCGCACCGGCAATTTTCTTCTCCACCCTGATTTCCGTGCTGACCTTATCGGCCCTGGCAGCCGCTTGACACCGGCGGCCATAGCAACGCCTCCTGCCCGGCGATCAGGGTATTACCGGCAAGCTTGCAGGCGCCCGGCGGCTGAGCAATTTGGCACCTGTTTCGGTGATCACGATATTTTCCTCATGCACCATCACCCGGTCGGCGGCAAACGTCATTCCAGGCTCAAGGGTCAGCACCATATTGGCCGTTAAGACGGTATGATCATCGGGCATATTTGACGGTGGCTCGGTTAATTGCATGCCTAAGCCATGACCCAGCCGGCCCACATCATTGCCCAATGCCCCGCCTTTCTGAAGAACCGCCCACATGGCCGAAAACACATCACTAACGCGGGCACCAACCGTCGCCGCCGCAAGCCCTGCGTCAGTTGCCGCATAAACCACGTCATAGGCGCGGCGGACCGGATCATCTGCGCTGACGAAGGCGAAATTGCGATCAAAATCGCAATAATAACCGTCAAACATCGCACCGGTATCCATGATCAGCACATCCCCGGCGGCAATTAATTGCGCGCTTGGCGGCGAGATGATGTCGCCATAACCACCCTGGCCGCTGGCACCGACCAAGTAAGGAATGTCATCAACCCCGGCTGATAAAGCAGCAATTTTAAACGCTCGGAAGGCATCAATCTGCGACATGCCGGAATGAATGAAATCAGGTACAGCTGCAAACACCGCTGAGATCACCTCGGCGACATAAGCGATCTTGTCAATCTCGGCCGGGCTTTTGACCATCCTTAAATGCCGCAGCAAGCTGCTTGCATCCGACCATTGCGCCCCGGCCAGCTCGACCTTCAGGCGGGCAAAATCGTTAACAGGCATGCGCAGGTGCGTCTCCGCACCCATGGCCAGCCCCAGGCAAGCTGCCGGCCCGCAAAGTTCCGTTAAGGTACTGGCAAGCAGGCGTACCCCCTCGTCTTCCGGCTGCGGCGATGGCCAGGTGCGGATATCGTCGATCCACGTCCGGGCCATACAGGCGGCACCGATGGCCGGGATCACCGCCACCGGTTTGCCGGTTACCGGCAGGATTAAAAACCATGGCCGTGTCGGGCTTTGCCAAAATTGCGTTAAAAAACCTGTAAAATACCGAATTTCCGGCTCTGTGGTTAGCAATAAGCCATCAAAACCCGCCGCTGCCATTGCGGTTTGCGCTACCGTCACCCGGATTTGATATTCACCGACCGGAAAACCGCGCGGCGGCTGTGCGCGCTGCATTGCTGTGATCCTTTTTCATTTTCGGACAGGGTGATGAGCGGCTGGATGCTATCAGGCCGGCGCGCGATTAAGCACCTAAAAAAATCAACCTGCCGGAAAACGCAGCGGCGGTGCTTTCAGATCGCCGCTAAACGAACAGGAAGTCGGCGGCAGCCAAGGGTGCCGACTGGCCGATCAATGTAATCGTGCCGCCGGCCGAATTGCTGATCACCAAATTACCGTCAAGCATGCTCTGGCTCAGGCTGGCGAAGTCCCCCGGCGTTTGCAGCAAATCTTCATCCGCCGTGAAATCCAATGCGATATCACTGCCGTTTGAAATCACAAAAATATCGACGCCGTCGGCACCTGACAATGTGTCATCACCGCGATTGCCATCCAGTCGGTCATTACCGCTATGGCCGATCACAAGGTCATTCTGCTGTCCGCCGTAAAGGATATCATTGCCCATGCCGCCGGACACGATGTCGTCACCTTTATTGCCATAAACAATATCGTCACCGTAATCGCCAGCAACCAGGTCCGCATGCTGGCCGCCAAACAAGGTATCGACGCCAAAGCCTCCCATGAGGTGGTCGTTCTCGGTATTGCCATAGATCAGATCGTCGCCGGCGCTGCCGTTAATTGTATCCGCGCCTGCCAATGCAAACACAACATCATCCAGACCGTTACCGACATAGCTATCGGCTGCCGCCGTCATCGCCATACCGCTTGGCACGGCACCGGTCCACTGGATGTCCCAGGTGACTGTTTCTTCCAGCGCACTGCGGTCACTTACCCGCACCCAATCGGTCCCGTCATAGGCCCGGGCAGTGATTGTATGGGTTCCCACCGACAGGGATTGATGCTGCAAATTCAAGCTGTTGCCGTCGGCTTGGACAATTTTATGATCAATCGACCACTCAACCGTAATCAGGCTATCGGAAACAGGCGTTACCGCCAGCTGGTTAAGATCTGTGGCCGATAGGCTGTCGCCCATTAACGTATAACTGTCTAGTGGGTCGACGAGGTCATAAAATTTCAAAATGAATTGCTCGCGGGCGACAGGGTCAAAGGCCCTGTTTAATATCTGCATTTTCGAGTTATTGGATGGCCGATAGACCCCGCTATCGTAATAATGCCCGCCCTCGTAGGCGCCGACGGTGCCGGTATTGCTGTCGGTATAGCCGAGCCACTGGCTCCATTTTGCGCCGCTGGCATCGGTTGTGATGTTCATCGCCGCCGGCTCGCCGTAAGGGTAACGGCCGGCGGTTCCGCCATATTCATCGGCCAGATCCGCAAATGAATGGCCAACTTCATGCACTGCGATTTCAAGTGCCGCGCCATTGCTGCCGGCATAGACGGCATATTGGCCGCCGCCGCCGCCGTATTTGCTGGTATTGACCGGGATAAACACCATTTCGGCTTCAATATCGGTGCCGGTTAAGGCGGCGGATAAAGCTGCCTTGGCGGCGCTGCCGTTGACATACAGCAGGCGTTCCGTCACCCCGTCCCAGTAAAACGACGAGTCTAAGGCTGTATCGCGGACCGTCCCAAGGCCAGGATTGTTGGCGCCTGATTGCACGGAGGCCAAATCAATGCGGTGCACATTGAAGAACGCGGCATATCGCCCAAACGGCTCAGTCAGCGCCGAGCCGTTAAATAAGTAATCGGTCAGGGTGTTAACGTCGCGGCTGTAGATGGTGTTGATTTCGCTTGCCGCATAGCCGTCCCCTAAAAACACGATATCGATCCGGTTGGCGGATGCACCGGTGCTGGTGATGGTTGTGACGGCCATGAAAAAACAATGCCAAATATAATGTTTGGACTAGTTATAGTCTTAATATCATGGGACGTAAAAATATTTCGATGCCGGTGTCCCACCAAGGATGACTCGGCCCACAGCAACTCGGCCTACAACAATTGGGTTCTGCAATGTATGACGATGGGTTCAATGCCCGCCAAGCGGTCAGCGTTTCGTCAGACACCGGACATAACAGATCATCAACGGATCACGGCGGGCCAGCAACCGGCCCTGTCAGCGGAAATACCGCCAGAAATTCGGCCAGAAATACCGACCGAAATACCGCCTGAAATACCGCCAGAAATACCCGGCGAAATACCGCCTGAAATACCTGCCGAAAGTCAGCCCTTAGCCCATGGCGTCTTTATAAAGTGCCTCAAAGCCGGCTGCATCAACTGGCTTGGCATTGGTTTTTGTTGTCGGATCGACCAGCGCATGGGTAATCATATCGGGAACCATCGCATCGGTGATGCCCATCTCCGAGAGATTCTTCGGCAGGCCCAAACGCGCGTTGAGCGCTTCGATTGCGCTGTCCAACGACTGCGTCTCGGGGACCCCCATAGCCTGCTTCAAGCGGTCCCGTTTCTCGCCCAAGACATCATCATTATAACGCAAGCAAGCAGGCAGGCAGACGGCATTGAGCGTACCGTGATGCAGGTTTAAATGATCGATGCGGCCGGCCGCATGGCTCATGGCGTGAACGGCACCAAGGCCTTTGGTAAAGGCCAAAGCCCCTTCGCTGGCGGCAATCATCATTTGCTTGCGCGCTTCACGGTCAGTGCCGTCATCGGTGACACGGATCGAGTTTCCTTTGCCGACGGCACGCCACAGACCGTCAAGGCCAATTGCTTCCGCAGCCGGGTTTTCCACCGGGCTCATCACCGCTTCCATCAAATGGGTCACAGCATCCATGCCGGTTGCAGCAGTTAACAGCGGCGGCAAACCAAGGGTCAAGTCGGGATCACAGAGCGCCACCTTAGCGATCATATTCGGGCTGCTAAAAATCAATTTACGGCCGTCCTCGGTCTTAATCACCGCCCCGCGGCTGACCTCAGAGCCGGTCCCCGAGGTTGTTGGAACAGCGATCATCGGGGTCACCGGACCAATCTTCATGCCGCCCCCTGTGGCAGCGTTATATTCAATCAGCGGTTCCGGGTGCGTGAGCAGCAGCGCCGCCCCCTTTGACAGGTCCATCGATGACCCGCCGCCAAGGGCAATAATGCCGTCGCAATTATTTTCCGTGAACATCCGGACCGCGTCTTTAACCGCTGATTCCGTTGGGTTTTCTGGTGTGCCGTCATAAATCGCAACATCAACATCATTTGGGATGCGGCTGCGGATGGTATCGACAATACCAACACTGACAAGGCCCTTATCGGTACAGATGAGCGGACGCTTGATACCTAATTGCTTGAGTGTCTCGCCAAGCATATCAATCGCGCCGTGTTCAATATGACATTGGTTAACGAATGTGATCACGGCCATAACAAAAATACTCCCAAAAAATGTCTCAAATGTGACCTTAGCGGCGGCCTGGAGAAGCGCAAGCAGGCCTATCCCTGACCGCCGAAGGCCCCTAGGACGCCGTCAAAATATCATCAGCAATTTTTTCAGCGCTCATAATGGTTGGAAAATTTGTATTTGCACAGGGCACAACCGGGAAAATCGAGGCATCAACCACGCGCAGTCCCGCGATCCCGCGCACCCTGCCTTGGTTGTCGGTCACCGCCATCGGATCATCGGCGGCGCCCATACGGCAGGTACACGAGGCGTGCCAAACGCCGACAGCGGCGCGCCGAATGAAAGCTTCGGCGCGCTCGTCATCACGGCAAACTTCCTCCAGGGTGAAATCTTCCATCAAAAAATTATCGATCAGATGGTCACGCAAGAACTTTGGCCCATCCATCAGGCGGGCGCCAATACCGGTCAAAATCTTGTTCTTGGTGGTAATCGCGCCGACTTGGCGGACTTTATCGGAATAGGCCGCCGGGAAGGCATTGCTGGTCACCGCTTGCATCGCCGGGTCTTGAAACAATGGCGCTAGACGACGAATAGCATCCATCAACCGGTCCAAATCGCGTTTGTCAGAAAGCAGGTTAAAATCGACGGATGGTGGTTCATGCCACTGCCGCGAAGCTAATTTGACCTCACCGGTTTCCGAGAACGTCTTATTGGTGAAAATCAGCAGGGCGCTGATCTGCTCACCGATCTTGTGCCAGGAACTTTTGGCATTGCCGATGACGAACATATCGCCTGCGGCAGCTCCGCCAATTTCCGACGAATACCGCATGGCCAGGTGCATGTGGCGGCGCGATAACGCGTTCAAAACCCGTGCCGAAGGTTTCAGGAAAGACGCGATGGCGACCGAGGGGTGATCCATTAACCGCTGACCGACACCGGCCAAAGCGTTACGGATGGGGATGCCTAAGTCCCGCAAATGGCCTTCCGGTCCAATGCCGGCACGCATTAAATGCGCCGGTGAGTGAATCGCCCCAGAGGAAAGGATGATCTCCCGGCCCCTGAAGGTTTGCGGCTTGCCGTCCACAAGCGCACGCACACCGACACAGCGCTTATCCTCAAAAAGTAACTCGGTAACGGCTGTTTGCGTCGAGATATGAAGGTTTTGGCGTTTTCGTACCTCGGCATTCAGATAGCCCATGGCGGCAGAGACGCGCTGCTCGTCATAATTAGAGATTGTGACCGGAAAATAGCCATCTTCAAAAAAGCCGTTTTGATCGGGTAAATACTTATAACCGGCGTTTTTGAAGGCTTGTGAGAGTGCTTTTGAATATCCCGACCAATGGGCGTCAGGCACCCGCCGGACCGGAATTGGTCCATCCTTGCCGTGCCATTGGTCATCAAAATCTTTGTCATTTTCCAATTTTTTGAAATATGGCAGGACCTTATCCCAGCCCCAACCATCGGCCCCGCGGGCCTGCCAATCGTCATAATCGGTCGGCGCCCCTCTGTTCGCCATTTGGCCATTGATCGAGGAGCCGCCACCAAGGACGCGGGCCTGCTCGTATTTCCGCAACGGCGGTTTTGGCGCGTCCAAGTCGTTATGGGGGATCACCTCGGTGGTGACCTTCAGATCGGACCAGGTGAAGCGATCGTTCAGATATGCGGTGCCGGGATAGGAATCTAGGATTTCGGCAGGAACCGCATCCGGCGGCGTATCCTCGCCGGCCT
The DNA here is from genome assembly GCA_003280605.1 of SAR116 cluster bacterium AG-355-O21. Lineage (GTDB taxonomy): Bacteria > Pseudomonadota > Alphaproteobacteria > Thalassobaculales > Thalassobaculaceae > TMED26. The sequence goes on from QCEM01000009.1 coordinate 35,078, forward strand.
CGCACACCAAGACCTGGTTGGCGCTGCGGGCAGACAAGCGATTTGCCAAGACACTTCCAGCGGATCCGCCGCCGACGATGATATAATCAAATTCCACTTTATGCCCCCATATGAGTGAATCGCAGAGCGGTTATGCTTGCCTATGCCATCAGTAAACGCGCCAATTCCTCCGGCGTCGTGAGCATTGGATAGTGGCCGGTGTCAATCTCATGCCAGCGCGCCCCAAGCCTATCGGCGCAGCGCTCAAGATGTTGGCGGCCAGGGTTTGGTGCTTGGCGGCAATAGATCACATCAGCGTCCCAGCTTTGCGTCCAAAAACTGTCCAGTTTGACAGGCGCATAGAAACAATTGCGCGGATGCAAGCTCACCCGATCGGCAGCCCAATCACGCACCGCCGGGTCAATGTCCTTAAAACTACGCGTCAGCAAGTCCTCGCGGTCCGGACCAAGCGCCAGCGGCCCTTCGATGGCCGCCGGCGCAGTGACGATATCGCGAATTTTCTCACCGTCTAACAAAGCTAAAGCGTCAACGAAGACCAGGCGGCTAATCCGCGCCCGCGACCGCTCGGCGACACGCGCTAAAACCATCCCACCGCTGGAGGTGCCGACCAGCACCACATCGTGCAAATCTTCCAACTGCAGCATCTCGATAACTTCTTCGGCCTGGGTTTCGGTGGTGATTCCCAGATGAACACTGGCAGCACGCTCAGCACATCCCTGCAAGCAGGGGACATAAACCTCATGACCTTCAGCGCGCAAGCTTGCCGCCACCGTTTTCCAAATCCACGGCCCTTGATAGGCACCATGCAACAGCACAAAACTTGCCATCGCCATTACTCCCCACAACCAACTTCCCTGCCCGAAGACGCTGAAACGTCCGGTCGCACCTTGGCGGTACGATTTTTATACCTGAGGATAATGGCGGCTATCGGCTTTAAAGGCAATGCATGCACGTGCCCCGGCGGTCGCCTTGACGGCCTGCCCACAGCTGCCCTGCCGGTGTGTTAGCAGCTGGCGCCGGCGATCGCCGGCATGCCCTGTCCGGCAGCCAATTGGCGCCAGCGATGATGTTGGTCTGTTGCTTCGAGAAAAGAGCCGGTGCCGACTAACCGGCCAAACGGCTTGCAGATAATTTCCGGCGGTTCAAGGGCTTTGCCCACGACCCGCACTGACGTGACGATCCCGCATCCCAGGCACCGCCCGGATCGCTTAACCCGGATGACAGTGGCCAGCAGGCCAGCCGTGAAACCGATGATTTAAGGGATGGTGAGCGCGACAGGATTCGAACCTGTGACCGTCTGATTAAAAGTCAGATGCTCTACCAACTGAGCTACGCGCCCGACTTGCGGTGTTAATTAGGCTGGCAAGCTGCCTTGGTCAACCGCTGATTAGCGTATGCGGCAAAATAACTTGAGTTTTGAGATGGCTTAGCTGTGATTTTTTTGATTTTCGATTTTTGCCAGCAGCAAATCAGCAACACTAGACGACAGGAAAGGTTTGATATCACCGCCAAGAAAGCCAATTTCCTTGACCAATCGTGAAGCAATAAACTGATGGCGATCGGAGGCCATCAAAAAGACCGTCTCAACGGTTTGGTTGAGGCGCGCATTCATGCTTGTCATTTGAAACTCATACTCAAAGTCGGAAACGGCGCGCAGCCCGCGGATAATCACATCGGCATTTAAGCTTTCCGCAAAATGCATCAGCAAGGTTTCAAACGGCGCTACCTCTATGACGCTGTGAATATCATTTTTCTTATTCTCGGCCATGATCTGGTCGATTTCGTGCTGCACCATTGCGCTGCGTTCTTGCAAGCTGAACAAAGGCCCTTTACCGGCATTAATGGCGACACCGATGAATAAATGATCAACGATTTTGCTACCGCGGCGGATAATATCAATATGGCCGTTGGTGATCGGGTCAAATGTCCCGGGATAAAGCCCAATGCGTTGCTTGTGTTGCATCCCTTAAACTTTCTTTAATTTTTTAATCCTCTGACGGATCAGAATCAGATTCCGAGGCGTCGTCCCCCGCTGATCCCTCTTGGTCAGAATTTAGAACATTATTTTTTTGATCATCGTCGTCATTATCCTGCTCGGCAGCCGCCGCGTCATCGCCGCCGTTCTCATCTTCAGCAATTAAACTTACCGAGACAACTTTTTCATTATCTTCAACTCGGAACACCCACACCCCTTGGGTGCGCCGGCCGGCAATGCGGATTTCATCAATATTGGTACGAATCACCTGCCCGCCATCGGTAACCAGCATGATCTGATCACTGGTCGCCACCGGGAACGTGGTCACCACGGCGCCATTACGCTCGGTAATATCGATATTTGCAATCCCTTGGCCGCCGCGCCCGGTCCGGCGATATTCATGTGCCGAAGTGCGTTTGCCCATGCCTTTTTCGGTGACCGTCAGGATGAATTCTTCAACGGCGCCAAGTTCGGCGAAACGACTCTCGCTGAGCACGACTTCCGGTGGCTCGATATCGGCGTCATCAACCGTGTCTTCGGTTGCCCGCCTGAGATGCGCCGCTTGCCGCAAATAAACGTCTCGCTCACTCATATCGGTGCCGGCAACATCTTGATATTGCACGTGACTGAGCACGGACATGGCCACAACTTCGTCACCGGTCTGCAGGCGAATACCACGCACCCCCATGGAATCGCGGCCACGGAAAACCCGCACATCGCCAACATGGAATCGGATGGCTTTGCCGGCGCGGGTTGCCAGCAAGACATCATTGGCATCGGTGCATGGCAAGACGCCGATCAAGCGATCACCGGCATCGAGCTTCATGGCAATTTTACCATTCCGTTTGATGTTGGTGAAATCGGACATAGCGTTACGGCGCACGGTGCCTGCGGAGGTTGCAAACATGACCTGCAATTCAGACCATTGCTGTTCATCATCGGGCAGCGGCATCACGGTTTGGATCCACTCACCCTCTTCCAACGGCAGCAAATTCACCATGGCCTTGCCGCGCGCCTGGGGAGAGGCCAGCGGCAGACGGTAAACTTTCATCTGATAGACCATGCCACGCGAGGTGAAAAACAGCAGCGGCGTATGGGTATTGGCCACAAACAACCGGCCGACCGTATCCTCGTCCCGCGTTGCCATGCCGGCACGGCCCTTGCCGCCGCGACGCTGCGCCCGATAAGTGGATAACGGCACACGCTTGATGTAGCCGTTCATCGATACCGTGATCACCATGTCCTCGCGTTGAATCAAATCTTCGATATCGTGCTCGAATTCCGATTCCAAAAGTTCGGTTCGGCGCGGCGTGTCGGCCTGTTCCTTGGCGGCCACAAGCTCACGACGCAATTCCTGCATCAACCGCGGACGCGACTGCAAAATATCCAGATAATCCGCGATCTTGTCGCTCAGCTCTTTAGTCTCTTCGACCAGCTTATCGCGCTCCAAGCCTGTTAGGCGTTGCAGCCGCAGGTCCAGGATGGCCCGTGCTTGCGCCTCCGATAAGCGATAATGACCGGCGATTACTTCATGGCCTGGATCGTCGATGAGACGGATAAAATCAGCAACTTCATCGGCCGGCCAGTTTGCCGCCATCAGGCCCTCTCGGGCCGCCGCTGCATCCGGTGCCGCCCGAATTAAGCGGATGACCTCGTCGATATTATTCAACGCCACCAACAAACCCGCCAACACATGGGCCCTGTCACGGGCCGCACTCAGCAAATGGCGAGTTCGTCGGGTAATCACCTCCTCGCGGAAGTTAATGAACGCCTGAATCACGTCACGCAGGTTCATCTGCTCCGGTCGGCCGGCATTCAAGGCCAGCAAATTAACCCCGAACGAGGTTTGCAGCTGCGTGAAGCGATATAATTGGTTCAAGACCACTTCGCCGACAGCATCGCGTTTCAGTTCGATCACCACCCGAACGCCGTCACGGTCACTTTCATCACGCAGGTCAGAAATCCCCTCGACGGTCTTATCGCGGACGATTTCGCCGATTCGCTCAAGCAGTCGCGATTTATTCACCTGATAGGGGATTTCCGTGACAACAATCGCCTCACGGTCTTTGCGAATTTCTTCAATGCTGGCTTTGGCGCGGACAACAATCGACCCACGGCCGGTGTGATAGGCATCACGAATCCCTGTTTTGCCGAGAATCATGCCGCCGGTGGGGAAATCGGGGCCAACCACGAAGCTCATTAATTCATCAACCGTGATGCCCGGATTGTCCACATAGGCGCAGCAAGCGTCGATCACCTCGCCAACATTATGTGGCGGGATATTGGTGGCCATGCCGACGGCAATGCCGCCTGCGCCGTTCACCAACAAATTTGGATATTCAGCCGGCAGAACAGCTGGCTCTAACGTCGATTCGTCATAGTTTGGGACAAAATCAACCGTGTCTTTATCAATGTCGCGCAGCAGCAATTCCGCTGCTTTGGCCAAGCGTGCTTCGGTGTAGCGCATGGCTGCCGGTGGATCGCCATCCATCGAGCCAAAATTTCCCTGGCCGTCGATCAACGGCAGGCGCATGGAGAAGTCCTGCGCCATTCGCACCATGGCATCATAGATCGCAGTATCCCCATGAGGGTGATACTGGCCCATCACATCACCAACGATCCGCGCCGATTTACGGTATGGTTTGGACCAATCGTAACCGCCATCTTTCATGGCATAGAGAATGCGGCGATGCACGGGTTTCAGGCCATCACGCACATCCGGCAGGGCCCGCGAAACAATGACACTCATCGCATAGTCGAGATACGACCGCCGCATCTCGTCTTCGATGGTCACCGGGACGATATCAAAATCTGAAGGTGTGTCAGCGCTCACGCAGAAACCATTCTATAAGAGTGAACCGGGCGCCGCTGACCGAATACCAACAGAGCCGATGAGATAAAGTTCATAATAACTTTTTCGGACTGTTACCACAAGTTGAATAGGTCACTGGGGGCCCAGCTTACGGAATGAAAAAAGGCCTATAAATCAATGATTTTTGAGCCTGCGCAACAGAATCGATCGGGTTATCAGAAACGCCGCATTGTCAATGCTGTTTTAGTCGGTTCGGTAAAGCCGAAAGCCCCCGAAAGCGGCCGATAAGATGCCATATGCGGCATTTTGATCAGCACCGCCAAAATCGCCACGGCGGCGCATAAAACGGCGATTAAAACGGGATCTCATCATCGAGGTCATTTGGGCCGCCAACCGGTGCCGGGGCGTCATAGCCACCGGTTTGCTGTTGACCGCCGCCATAGCCGCCGTCACTGCTGCCGCCATAGCCGCCGCCACCGCCGCCCTCGCCGCGGCCATCAAGCATGGTCAACTCACCGCGATAGCGCTGCAAAACCACCTCAGTGGTGTATTTGTCCTGGCCGTTTTGATCAGTCCATTTGCGGGTTTGCAAGGCGCCTTCAAGATACACTTTTGAGCCTTTGCGCAGATATTGCTCAGCGACCTTGCCGAGGTTCTCGTTAAAAATCACCACCCGATGCCATTCGGTACGCTCACGGCGTTCACCGGAATTACGGTCTTTCCAACTTTCGGAGGTGGCAATCGACAAATTAACAATTTTCATCCCGTCCTGGGTTGAGCGCACCTCCGGGTCGCGCCCGAGATTTCCGATCAGCGTGACCTTGTTTAAACTGCCTGCCATTGGCCCATGCCTCCATTTGTCGGGTCAGATACTGACCGAATCTGTGATCAGCTGATGTGATAGCACATCCCCGCCGTCAGTCGAAAGATTTCCAGCCGAGCGGCAATCTTAACAAAGCCGCAGCGCTGGTGCCGCAAAAATCAAACAAGATTCTGAAGAAAGTGCCTATAACTCATTATTATTAGTATTTTTTGTTTATTGCTCCCCATGCAAACGTCACCCTTAGGACTTATCATTTGCACCGTGCGCACTATCCTTTTAGGTTCATGTTTTAGTTTGTCACGGCGGCCCTGGTGGTGCGCCCTGGCGTCGCAAAAGTGACGGGCCCTATGGATATCGATTCGCAACTAAAAGTCATCCGCGTTCGCGGCGCCCGTGAACATAACTTGCAGGATGTTGACGTCGACCTGCCGCGCAATCAATTGGTGGTGCTGACCGGGTTAAGCGGCTCGGGCAAGTCGTCGCTTGCCTTCGACACGATTTATGCCGAAGGTCAACGTCGCTACGTTGAAAGTCTATCGGCTTACGCCCGGCAATTTTTGGAATTGATGGAAAAGCCCGATGTGGACTTGATTGAAGGCTTATCGCCGGCAATTTCAATCGAGCAAAAAACAACATCGCGGAACCCACGCTCGACCGTCGGCACCGTCACCGAAATCTATGACTATTTGCGGTTGCTGTTCGCCCGTATCGGCATCCCCTATTCGCCGACCACCGGCCTGCCGATTGAAAGCCAAACCGTCAGCCAAATGGTTGACCGGATCATGGCACTGCCGGAAGGCACGCGGCTGTACTTGTTGGCCCCCGTGGTGCGCGGCCGCAAGGGCGAATACCGCAAGGAGCTGGCAGCACTGGCCAAACGCGGCTTTCAACGGGTGAAAGTTGATGGCGTGATCAACCTGATTGAAGACGTGCCGGCGCTCAACAAGAAGGTTAAACACGACATCGAGGTGGTGGTTGATCGTATTGTGGTCCGCGATGGCATTGCCACACGACTTGCCGACTCGATTGAAACCGCTCTTGAGATTTCGGATGGTTTGCTGTTTGCGGAGGTTGCCGACAGTGATGAGCGGCATACATTTTCCGCCAAATTCGCCTGCCCTGTCTCCGGTTTCACGATTGACGAGATTGAGCCCAGATTATTCTCGTTCAACAATCCTTTCGGGGCCTGTGCGAGCTGTGACGGCCTTGGTACACGGATGTATTTTGACGCCGATTTGATCGTCCCTGAACCAGAACGTAGCCTGGCAAACGGGGCCATTGCGCCATGGGCAAACAGCACGTCGAAATATTATGGTCAAACCCTCGAAAGCTTGGGCCGGCATTACGATTTCAACGTCAAGACAGCGTTTCGGGACTTGCCGGCCGAGGTTCAGCGCGTGTTGCTTTATGGCAGCGGCACAACGGCAATTTCGATGACCTATGATGACGGCCACCGCAGTTACAAAACCAGTAAACCGTTTGAAGGTGTTGCCACCAACTTAGAACGCCGCTTCAAAGAAACTGATTCCGCCTGGGTGCGTGATGAATTGAGCCGCTATCAGAGCATTGACAAATGTGAGGCCTGTAATGGCCAACGCTTAAAGCCTGAGGCTCTGGCCGTGCGCATTGCGGGCCTCACGATCAGCGACATCACCGAATTTTCAATTTTGGAAGCAGGTGCGTGGTTCTTGAACCTTGATGAAACCTTGACGGCCAAAGAATCGGAAATTGCCGCGCGGATTTTGAAGGAAATCAACGAACGGCTTGGGTTTTTGAACAATGTCGGTCTGGAATACCTAAGCCTGTCGCAGATGTCAGGCACATTGTCAGGTGGTGAAAGTCAGCGGATTCGCTTGGCCTCGCAGATTGGCTCCGGGCTGACCGGCGTACTTTATGTGTTGGACGAGCCGTCGATCGGTTTGCATCAGCGCGACAATGATCGTTTGCTTGGCACCCTGCGGCGGTTGCGCGACCTTGGCAATACGGTGATCGTTGTTGAACATGACGAAGACGCCATTCGCAGCGCCGATTATCTGGTTGATATGGGCCCCGGTGCCGGTGTCCATGGCGGACATGTTGTTGCCGCCGGCGCGCCCGAGGAGGTGATGCGGGTGCCGGAAAGTCTGACCGGCCAGTATCTCACCGGTTTTCGGCAGATCGCGATTCCCGCCAAACGCCGAAAAGCGAAACGTGGCCGCAAGCTGACGATGAAGGGTGCCCGCGCCAACAACCTGCAGAATATTAACGTCGACTTTCCCCTAGGGGTTTTCACCGCTGTCACCGGGGTAAGTGGCGGCGGCAAGTCGACCTTGGTGATCGAGACTCTTTGGAAAGCCCTTGCCCGGCGGATCCATAAAGCCCGCGAAGCACCTGCGGCCCATGACGAAATTACCGGTTGGGAATTGATCGATAAGGTTGTTGATATTGATCAATCGCCGATTGGCCGAACGCCGCGGTCAAACCCTGCCACCTACACCGGCGCCTTCACGCCGATCCGTGACTGGTTTGCGGGCTTACCGGAATCGCAAGCACGTGGTTACGCCCCAGGGCGGTTCTCGTTCAATGTCAAAGGCGGTCGCTGTGAAGCTTGTCAGGGCGACGGTGTGATCAAAATTGAAATGCACTTCTTACCTGACGTTTATGTGCAATGTGATGTTTGCCATGGGCAGCGCTATAACCGGGAAACCTTAGAAGTCCGGTTTAAGGATAAATCGATTGCCGATGTGCTGGATATGACCGTCGAAGAAGGTGCAGAATTCTTCAAGGCCGTGCCGTCAATCCGCGATAAACTGGTGACGCTTGAACAGGTTGGCTTAAGCTATGTCAAAATCGGTCAACCGGCGACGACCCTATCCGGCGGCGAGGCACAGCGCGTCAAGCTTGCCAAAGAGCTGTCACGGCGGGCCACAGGCAAAACACTTTACATCCTCGATGAGCCAACCACCGGTTTGCATTTTGAAGATGTGCGCAAACTCCTCGATGTGTTGCAGGTGTTGGTTGACCAAGGCAATACCGTGATCGTGATCGAGCATAATCTGGAAGTCATTAAGACCGCTGACTGGATCATCGATCTTGGACCAGAGGGCGGCGCCGGCGGTGGCCGCTTAGTGGCTGCCGGGACACCTGAGACGGTTGCAAAAACTTCCGAAAGCGTCACTGGTCACTACCTTGGCCGCTATCTTGGTATCAGCAGTCCTGAAAACGCGCTTAAAAGCGCCTAGGTCTTGCCGCTTGCGTCGCAAACGGTTATGCCGGGGAACAGTTAACCCGTCTCGATTGGGAGCCTTCGATGGACAATACTTCGCGCCCGCTACATGTGATCGGCGGCGGCCTTGCCGGCTCTGAAGCGGCCTGGCAATTGGCCACGGCCGGTCACGCCGTTGTGCTGCATGAAATGCGCCCGGAGCGGATGACCGATGCGCATATTACCCATGGCCTAGCAGAACTTGTTTGCTCCAATTCGTTTCGTTCCGATGATTGGCAAAATAACGCTGTTGGCCTGCTGCACCGGGAATTACGGCAGGCCGGCTCCTTGATCATGGAGGCGGCGGATGAACACCGGGTTCCTGCCGGCTCGGCGCTTGCCGTCGATCGCGTTGGCTTTTCTGAAGCCGTTGAAGCGCGGATCACCGCTCACCCATTGATCCAGGTTGAGCGGGCCGAGGTCAAAGGCCTGCCACCGGCCGATTGGGGGCCGGCAATCATCGCCACAGGACCGCTCACCTCGCCTGATCTGGCGGCCGGTATTGCCGCCGTCACAGGTGAAGACGCGCTGGCATTTTTCGATGCCATTGCCCCGATTGTCCATCGTGACAGTATTGATTTCGATAAGGCCTGGTTTCAATCGCGCTACGATAAATCGGACCCGAACGGCGACGGCGCCGATTATATCAATTGCCCCCTAGACCGCGGGCAATATGAGGCCTTTGTGAACGAACTGCTCAGCGGTGATAAGATTGCATTTCACGAATGGGAACAGAATACACCGTATTTTGAAGGCTGTATGCCAGTTGAAGTCATGGCCTCACGCGGTCCGGAAACACTGCGTCACGGGCCGCTGAAACCTGTCGGCCTGACCAACCCACACAACCCGGATAAACCATATGCCGTGATCCAGTTACGCCAGGATAACAAACTTGGCACGCTGTATAATATTGTCGGCTTTCAAACCAAACTGCGCCATGGTGAGCAAGTGCGCATCCTGCGCAGCGTCCCAGGCCTAGAAAAAGCTGAATTTGCCCGCCTTGGCGGCCTGCACAGAAATACATTTATCAATGGACCAAAACTGTTAACCGCCGATCTTCGCCTCAAGAATGAGCCGCGATTGCGGTTTGCAGGGCAGATTACCGGCGTCGAAGGCTATGTGGAAAGCACGGCCATGGGGTTGCTGGCGGCGCGTTTCTTAAATGCTGAACTAACCGGTCAAACCTGCACCCAGCCCCCCTTAACCACAGCGCTCGGTGCGCTGTTATCGCATGTCACCGGCGGCGGCGACGCCAAAACCTTTCAGCCAATGAATGTGAATTTTGGGCTTTTTCCGCCGCCCGCTGAAGTGGTCAATAAAGCCGGCAAGCTGCGGCCGCTAAAAGGTGTTGACCGCCGCCGGGCGATGACCGCGCGGGCAGCCGAAGATTTTATCAACTGGCTACCTTCCTAACCGCAGGTTTACCGACCTGTCCAAGCCCGCCAGCTGAGGGCGAATAAGGCGCCGGTATCAGGGGCTATTAAGCGGCCGTCAAAAGGGTTATGGCCCACCGCTTGAAAGCGTTTTTGCAAGCGTCCCGCCATAATCGCCAGATAGCCAACCGCGCGTGCCTGGCGGCCATGCCCCCGGGCCTTTGTCATCCAGGGTACAGCTGCCGCCAGAACCTCGGCAACTGCCGCCCGCAAGGGATCGCTATCGGTGCCGCCGATAATTTCCTGTGGCGTCAAGTCATGGCGTGCCATCACATCGCTTGGCAGCACCATCTCAGCATATTGGGCATGAAACCCTAAACTTTGGAGCTGTCCGGCCATGGCCCAAGCGGTTGCTGCGGCAAGCGCCGCTTGGCGGGCCTCCGGTGCGCTCACCTGTAGACAATCAAGCATCGCTGCCGCCAGTGCTTCGGCAGGCCGGCGGGCCGCTTTTGTGTAAGCTTCTATATCGGCAGGTTGGGTTGCCTCAACCTCATCTTCGCGAGCATCAATCATGGCCGAAAGTGCCGAGCTGGCAACGCCTGAATTGGCCTTAAGCAGCGCTGCCAAGCTTTCAACAACGTCGTGGCGGCGACACTCACCACCGGCGATTTCGGTCAACACCTCACGCCACCACGCCAACCGAATATGTGCCAGCATCGGCTCGCTGACCCGGTCAACAGCTTGCGCCAGCTCATGATGAAAAGCAATTAAGCCAAAGAGCTGTTGGCGTTTGTCGGCAGGTGCGAACAAACTGCAGGTATAACGCGCAGGATCGCGTTGACGCACCAACAGGCGGACACGCTCGCGCCTTTCGTTTACACTCACGGTCATGTCACAAAAATTACCTTTAGCCAGAGCCAGACGTGATCATAGATAACAACATGGCGGAGAATGCGCGAATACCAAGGGAAGATTTTCCCATTTTGTCGATCTTTTTAGATCGCCGCGCCCGTGCGCCGGTGCAGGCGCTATATAAATTTGCCCGCGCCGGCGATGACATCGCTGATGATCCATTGAAAACTGCCGACCAACGGCAAAATGATTTGCTCATTTTTCGCCAAGCCTTGGCAGGCAGTGGTTCCCAACCGCAAGTCGACGCGCTGCGTTTCGCCGTTAACGGCGATGAAAAACTGCTGCGTCACGGTGCCGCTCTGCTAACGGCTTTTGAAAATGATCAACATAAGACACGGTTCACCGATTGCGCCGATTTGGAAGACTATTACCGTTTCAGCGCCAATCCTGTTGGGCGCTTTCTTGCTGACCTGTATGGTCAAGATGCCAACATTTACCAATATACCGACGCACTTTGTACAGGCCTTGGTCTGATCACCAATTTACGCGATTGCGGCGATGATCTGCGCGACCTTGATCGGATCTACATCCCCCTCGCCCTTTTAGATCGCCATGGGGTAAACGAGGCAGACCTGCTCAAACGGCAGCAAACGACTGCTTTAAAAGCGCTGTTTGCGGCGCAGCTAGCATGGGGCAGCCGAAAAATTACGACCGCCTTGGCGGGGGCGACACAAATCCGCTCGAAAAACCTACGGCGACATTTTTATCTCGCTGCACGCTGCGGCTTGCGGCTTGCCCGGAAAATGCGCCGGCGTGATATTTTGCGCCAAAAGGTCAATCTTCATGGCGGCGATATGGCCCTTTGTCTGCTCTCGGCGTGCTGGCGCACATGACGGCGGCCATTGATCCATTAACACCTGAGGGGTTTCTGCCACGGCAAATCGGCAAAAACGCCCGCAGCTCATTCCGCTTTGCCATGGCCGCGCTGGCGCCGATGGAACGCCGGGCGGCACTGGCTGTTTATGGGTTTTGCCGGGTGATCGATGACATTGCTGACGGCGATTTACCGCGATCAGAAAAGCTTGCTCGGCTGGCTGCCTGGCAAGAGGCAATCAACGATTGGCAAAATGGCGATACAAGCCATCATTTCAGCGCGCTCATGGCCGATGACCCGATTTTAAGTAAACTACCGCCATCGGCGTTTTTGCAGTTGATTGACGGCATGCTGAAAGATGCTTCAGGACCGCCCGAGATCCACAGTTTTGATGATCTACTGCGGTATTGCGGGCTTGTTTCGGTGCCTGTCGGGACACTCTACCTGCATATTTTAAAAGTTGCCGATGAAGCCTTGCCGGCGTTGGCGACAGCTCTTGGAGAAGCGGTGCAGATCACTAATATTCTGCGTGACATCCCCGAAGATTTGCAGCTTGGGCGCTGCTACCTGCCGCGGCAATGGCTGCATCATGGCGGCGTGCAGCTGCTCCAAGACCCGGAATTAGACGCAGTCTTTCAACGTTTGCATCAAGCTGCCGGCCGCCGTTATCAGGAGTCACGGCTGTTAACCGCGCAATTGAGCGATTTCAACGCCCGTATCGGCGTCGGCATGATCCACGACAGCTATGAAATTCTGCACCGGATGATCGCCGGCCTGCCGCAACGCGGTTTCCGCCCGTTACGGTTTCAACGCGCCCGACGGTTGAGCCGAACCGCCGCTGCCGTTTTACCGGCCTATTTGCGACGCCTTGCCTTGAGTGCCGTCAAAAAGCTCTAATCGACCGGCAGCAAAGCGGCGGCAACCAGCCGACCTTCAGAAAGCAGGACATTATAGGTCCGGCAGGCGGCACCTGTATCCATGGCGTCACACACCAGCCCCTTTGCGCGCAATTCCGCGCGCAAGCTTGGGGCCAGCATCTGCCCTCGCTGGCCACAACCGATTAACACCACATCAGGCGGCGGTGACAATTGCCAGAGCGGCTCAAAATCCATCAGGGTAAAGGCAGCAGGGTCAGCCGGCGACCAGGGCTGACAGCTCTCAGGACAAACAATCACCGCATGATCATAGCGTTCACCGGTAATGGTGAAGCCGCCATCGCCATAACCGGCGATGACCTGTAAACCTTCGGCAACCATTGGGGTTACGTCCATGGACAGCTCCTTTTGCTCAGCCGCACAGAAGGCCGCCGCTTAGCTTTCGTCCTCGGCAATGTTGCGCTCATATTCGGGGACCAACTTATCGTCGGTATCGCCGCCACGATGCAGGTTCACATACATCAGCACCGGCACGGCGATGAAGATCGACGAATAGGTGCCGATGCAGACTCCCCAAATCATCGCCAATGCAAAATCCGCAAGCACCGCACCGCCGAAGAAGAAGATTGCCAACAATGCCAACAGGGTCGTCACAGAGGTCATCACGGTTCGCGACAAGGTGTCATTGATGGACAGGTTAAGCACCCAAGCAATCGGCTTTTTCTTATACTTACGAAGATTTTCCCGAACCCGGTCAAAAACCACCACGGAATCATTGATGGAATATCCTGCAATGGTCAAAATAGCGGCCACGGTGGCCAAGTTGAATTCGTGTCCGATCAGGGCAAACAGGCCAATTGTGGTGATCACATCATGCATCAGCGCGACAATCGCCCCCATGCCGAACTGCCATTCAAAACGGAACCAAATGTAAACCAGGATTGAGCCAAGGGCGAAAAGCACCGCCATGATCCCGGCTTCGATCAATTCGGCACCAACTGTCGGGCCAACGAATTCCGCACGTCGATAGCTGTAACCATCACCAAGTTTGGCTTTGACCGTTTCGATCGCCGCCAATTGTTGTTTTTCGTCACCTTCTTGGCGCTGCACCCGAATGAGCACATCGCGGGGGCCGCCGAACTCCTGTATTGACACTTCGCCGAGGTTTAAAGCGCCAAGTTCGGCGCGCATTGCAGGCAAATCCGCCTGATCATCGGCGGTGCGCACTTCCAACAAAATGCCGCCGCGGAAATCAATCCCGAAATTCAAACCAATGGTGATGTATGAGAGCGCCGAGCCGATCACCAAAAACAATGACAGCGCAAAGGCGAGCCGACGAAAGCCAATGAATTCAATGGCTGTATTACTGGGCACCAGACGTAAAGGTTTCAACATTGCCCCGGCCCTCCTATAGGTCTAGCTCGGTTGGACGGCGACGGCGCAGCCACTGCACCACCATCAACCGGGTCAACATGATCGCTGTGAACATCGAGGTCAAAATACCAATCGCGAGGGTGACCGCAAATCCCCGAATGGGCCCTGATCCGAAGCTGTATAAGAAGACGGCGGCGAACAAGGTTGTCAGATTACTATCAATAATCGTCGTTAACGCCCGCTGATAACCGATTTCGACCGCATTGAACGGCGATCTGCCGTATCTTACTTCCTCGCGGATCCGCTCAAAAATCAGCACATTGGCATCAACCGCCATGCCGATCGTCAAAATGATCCCTGCGATCCCCGGCAGGGTCAGCGTTGCTTGCAGCAAGGAAAGCACCGCTAAAATCAAGACGACGTTAAAGAACAAGGCAATATCGGCCATGATCCCGAACCGCCCATAGGTCACGATCATAAAGCCGATCACCAGAACCATACCGATGATGCTGGCGGTTTCACCGGCGGCAATGGAATCCTTGCCAAGCCCGGGTCCGACGGTCCGTTCTTCGACAACCCGCAACGGCGCCGGCAAGGCCCCTGCCCGCAACAGCAAGGCCAGGTCTTGGGCCTCGGCGACCGAAAAATCACCGGTAATCTGTGCGGTGCCGCCTAAAATCGGCTCATTAATGACCGGTGCGCTGATGACTTTACCATCTAGGACAATGGCAAATGGTCGGTTGACGTTTTCCTGGGTCGCGCGGCCAAATTGCCGGGCGCCAACTTGGTCAAAGCGGATAAAAACCGCCGACCGGTTGTTTTGATCAAAGCCTGAACTGGCGTCAACCAACCGGTCGCCGCTGACCATGATCCGACGGCGAACCACATAATGACTTGGCCCTGTTTGCGGGTCTTCTCCCGGCAGCAAACGCGATCCAGGAGGCACCCGGCCAGCCAGTGCATCCTCGACGGAGGCTTGTATATCGACCATTTGGAAGGTCAGTTTTGCGGTTTTTCCAAGCAATGACTTGATCCGGTCAGGATCATCAATCCCTGGCAATTGCACCACAATGCGATTTTTGCCTTGGCGTTGAATGGTCGGCTCACGGGTGCCTGTCTCGTCGATCCGCCGGCGCACAATCTCAATCGATTGCACCAGCGCCCGATCTTTCAGCTCCTGCACCAAGACATCGCTCAGGGCAACCTCGGCAGCGGTTCCATCAATCGCCGCATCGGCCTGGCTGTCAACGCTGCGAATGGCCGTCAAAGCCCGCTCACGATCATTGGCGTTGCGAAGCTGGAATGTCACCGCCTGATCGCTGACACCAAGATTGGTATAGCCGATCTTCGCCCGCCGCAAGGCTCGCCGGGTGTCATCCTGAATGGCCTCAAGACGTTCACGGACAACAACATCGGTTTCAACTTGCAGCAGCAAATGCGAGCCACCGCGCAAATCAAGTCCTAAATTAATGGTCTGACCAGGCAACCATCGCGGCCAGTCTTCGCTTACACGCAGATTGGCCACATTGGGAACCGCATAAGCTAATCCCAGCGCGCATACCACGGCGACCAGAACCATTTTCCACGCTGGGAACTGAAGCATCTTATGTAACGCCTACGTTTGTATTGCCGACATGCGAACCTTATTTAGATTTGCTGTCGTCTTTGGAATCATTCACCGGCTCAGAGCGTGAGACCACTTCGGCAATCATCGAGCGCCGCACGTCAACGACAACACCTTCGGCGACTTCCAGTTTCACTGTGTCGTCATTATCATTGACCTTGGTGACGGTGCCAAGAATACCACCACTGGTCACAACCCGGTCTTTGCGGCGAATTTTCGAAAGCATTTCTTTGTGCTCTTTGACTTTTTTCTGCTGTGGGCGAATCAGCAAAAAATAGAAAACCACAAAAATCAGCACCAATGGGGCCAAACTTAGAATATCGAAACCGCCAGCACCCCCGGCAGCCTGTGCATAAGCAGGTGAAATCAGCATCCAAAGTCCTCCAGACCGATAGCGGTCATTAATTAGTTAGGCTTGCACGGCCTGGCCGCGATAACCCCTGTAAAACCGCGGCGACTATACCTTGACCGAGCCGAAATGCAATCCTACTTGCACAAGGCTTGCCGGCCCCCACGAGATTTGTCAGGCTGGCCGTTACACAGCCAAATTAAATGGTCGCACGGGTTATGAGCGTTCTATCAGATATTGCCCATAAACAGGAAATTTGCCGGGAAATTTTAACCACCCTGCCAGGCTACGGGCAGGACCACGCAGCATTAGACGCACGAATTACCGCCATCGCGCCGCTAGATGTGTTTATTGAGTTCGACGGCGATGCGGCCCTTGGATTTATTGCCCTGAAAGCGCATAGCCCAATCCATATCGAAATTTATCTTTTGGCGGTGCGCCGAGCCGCCCAGCGCCAAGGGATTGGTAGCCGCCTTCTGGCTGCGGCCGAAGCCTTCGGCCAAGATCACGGGGCGGATTATTTAAGCGTGCAAGCTGTGCCGGCTCAGCAGACGGTCCGGGTTTTTGCGAAAACAGATGCATTCTTACGCGCACGTGGCTTCGCCGACTTCATGTCCATTCCCAATGACACCGACGGCGATAGACCGGGATTGCAAATGCTAAAACACATCAAACAACGACATTTTTTGAGCAAATTACAAAAACGATGCCAGATGTGGTGCCGCCGTCTGTGGTGTCTTTGAAAATCTGTGGGCGGCAAGAACAACCAGTTAGAGCGATCGCCGTCAGACCAGGCAGCGAAAATCAGCCGTTAATTCCTGGCCGTCGAAATCAATATGCACCACATTCAGACCATGCCGCCGGCACCAAACCTGCAGCCCACGGTCCGTAAAACCAACACCAAGCCGGGTATAGTCCTGCAAAGAGCGGCTATCGGTCTGCCCGGCTAGAAACTCTCGACTGCACCGATCGCAAACAATCTGTTGCTGGATTTGCAGCGTGAGAAGGGAAACATCGTTTGCCATCCGCATCGTTCAAGTCCTGTAAACGCTGGTCGTATCATTACTCTAACAATCGATCTTCATACCAGCTCTGACCGCGCTCAATGGCGGCCCCGCAGCACCGCGCTGTCAATCACTTTGAAAAGGCGGTTTTTCGCATCAAAAAAGGGAGGCTTTGAGGCCTCCCTTTTCCGTGATCTCGCGATCTCATAAAAGTAGCTCAAAGAATTGACGTTTTAGTGCGCCTGAAGGTTAACCCATGCTGCACGAAAAACATCACCACTCTTAGAGACCAGGCGTATATCACTCGACATTGGATCACCTCCTTCCATAAAATTGAAACCAGGTTTGAGGATAGCACATTTTTGTCCCGGCGCGAGCCATGATTTTCAGCCTCCAACACTGTTTTGGACCGCTGAAAGAAATTTTCTAAAAAGACCTTTTTCCAATAGGTTACGGCGCATCGCTGGGTTTTCGGTTGTACGCTCTGCAGCTCATTAATCAGCATTTGACCGCATGCACGCCAAAGCCTGCCCACTTAAACCCATGAGCGCAAACGATTCGCCTAAAAAGGTCGTAAACCTTGCGCAAACACGTTCCCCTAAACAGCTTAACGACATCCCTTTATGGGCAAAACACAGCATTATTTATGGCGTTGCCGGGCAAGCACGGGGGAAATAAAAGCCTGATAGGCTTCAAAGTCGTCAATTTTGCGACCTAACCGTTCAACCCAGGTCGGGACAGCACCAAAGCAAGCAAACATATGGACCGTTGAGAACTTAAAATAAGGATCGTCGTCGCCCATGCCGCGGCGATCAACAATGGCAAGAACGGCAGCAAACTGCGTCACTCCATAGGGCTTTAAAAATTCCATACATTTTTCAATGGTGGACGGACGGTCGGCTTCATAGGAGATAATGAGATCGCTGCGAAACAAACTTGTTGCGCCTTGGATGACCTCAAATTCACCGCCTTCGGTGTCAATTTTCAGCAACCGCGGGCGGGCACCACTGCCCGCAAAGAATTGATCGATCGAGACCTGCGCAATCAGCGCGCCAGTGTCCTGGTTACCGATTTGTGTCGCACCAAAATTAAATTGTCGGTCGAGTGCAATATTCGGTGCTCTCAGAAATTTATTATCCACACCGACGGCGAAGTTAAAAACCTCCACGGCATCAAAATCAGCCAGATTTTGCACCGCCAGTTGCGCATATTCGCGGATCGGCTCAAAGCCAATAATGCGCACATCGGGACGTCTTTTTTTCAAGAAAAAGGAAATTGCGCCGATATTCATACCGACATCAACGAAAAGATCGCCGTCGTTGAGGATATCATCATAAACCTTCAACTCACCAAAACCATAATTTCCGGTGTCTTTGATGGTTTTCGAGACCCCCGTATCATTTGCGAAAATACAAAACCGATGATCGCCGATATGGACTTTTTCAATATTCTTCATCGTAAATACCCAGGAATACAAATCACCTTTGGCGGGCGGCGTGAAAACCAACATATGCCCCCTTTATATAGATGTCGGCCCGGCCGGTAAATCCTGAATCCCATCATCAATGGGAGCGTATATCGCGCTAAAAAATGCCGATCGTCCTTGGGTCTTAAAATTATGCACCCCGTCCCGGAGCAACGTCATTGCCGTCGCCATCGGCCACCGGTGAAGGCTGTCGGTGCCGCAGTACCGGCAGATGACGTAGCGGATTTTTGATTTTGGTATTCCAAATTCTAAATTCCATTGACAGCGTGTAAATACCACTTATGGTTGTCTTAATCATAACCCCACAGGTTGATTAAAGACCGCATGCTCTCGTGTAGAAAGGGAGAAAGTGATGACAACAATCAGATTTAGCAGTCTTGCCCTTGCAACGGCCATGGTTTTTCACTTTGGTGCCGCGCAGGCCGATGAATTCCCCTCGAAAACCATTGAAGTTGTGACCCATGCCGGTAACGGTGGCGGAACGGATGTCACAACGCGGATGATGATGTTACGTGCCCGCCGTGTTTTGAAACAGGATATGGTTGTTTTAAATAAAAAAGACGGTGGCGGCGCGGCGGCGCTTGAGTATTATAAAACCGTCCCCGCCGATGGTTATACGATCTTAACCTTTACCGTTGGCCATGCAGCCGTCATGGCGAAGGGCCAGGGTGGCATGGCCATTACCGACCTGCGGCCGATTGCCCGCGGCACCGATGATCCACAAATTTTAATGACGAAATGCGGCACGTATGACGATGCAAAGGATTTTATCGCCCAACAAAAGCAAGAGCCGATCACCTATGGCGTGACTCACCTTGGCAATATCGACGATGTCTCCGCTTTCATGTTTGCCACAAATAGGCCTCCATGTAGGACATTCATTTAACCATTTTTTAATGTGTTCTTTTCATTTACCGCAACAGCACCAAAGAGCTGGAACCGAACACAGAACTACGAAAAATATCTTGACATTAAACTATTAAACAAACCTATCCGCCAACCGATCCTACTATTCAAATTGTCATCCGCTATCCACAAATACCCATAAGACATTAATATGGCGGTGTTAGATAAAATCTTACGACAGGTTGAAAGCTGAGATGGTAGAGATTCCGCGACAGGTAGTTGACTCTAAGAAGAACGAACGTGCTAATGCACTGAAATATGTAAAGTGCCTTTGCAAAGAGGTTGGCTTTAATGCTGGATGTTGAAAGGCTCTCTAGATAAAGGAAGGGGTCAATTGTGAAATATAGCTCGAGTTCAAAGAGATTTTTTCAGCAGATTCTCTATTATATAAATCGGTATTACTCGGAAAAACACATTAAAGACCATATACCTATTACAGGTCTGTCATTTGATGCAATACATCACCACATCAACATATATGGAACCTATGAGAAGCTAGAATTAGATATCATTAGTGAATTTTTAGATAAAAATATGACAAAATTCAATATTGCTTTGGATGTGGGAGCAAATATTGGAAATTATACTGTTCGTTTCTTAGCACCAAAATTCGAAAAAGTATATTGCTACGAACCAAATAAAGTCGCATTTGATCTTTTGTCTATAAATACAATACCGCTAAGCAATGTTGTTTATTTTAAATTTGGCTTAAGTGAAAAAAGTGCCGAATTAAATTTAAAAGAAAATAAAACAAATATCGGAGCCTCATTAATCATTTCCAATAACAGCTCAAACAGTTCTGACGATGTATATAAAAAAATTCAAGTACGCTCCTTAGAAGATGAAAATGTCAACGGGCCAGTAAGCTTAATAAAATTAGATATTGAAGGTCATGAAATTTATTTTCTAAAGGGCGCTGCTGCGACAATTAAAAGAGATAAACCTACGATATTGTTTGAAGAAGGATTAATCGATGAAAGTGGTAGTTCAGTGGTAATTGATTACCTTAGAGATCTTAATTATGAATTCTTTACTGTTAGTGAAAATTTCTATTTTGGTGACTCAAAAATTCAAAGATTAGCACGATACCTTCTCCAAGATATTTTTGGAATCAAAGCTAGGATTGTGAAAACTGAAAAATTTAGCAAAAGGTTTCATCACCTAATAATTGCAAAACCGAAAGATTGACGTGTGTTAAATGGGTGAGTGGCTTGACGATAAAAAACGTGCAAACGGAAACTATCGTAATTTGCCAGATGATCTATTCGCTAATTTTTCTTCGATATGCCCATCGAGTTCGCAGACAGCCTTATGAAAGTTAGTTTTCAAGCGTTTGAAATCCTTTTGCACACCGAACCCCAATCAACTGCTTTTAGCGACATAGACCCACCGCCGAAATCATGAGAACTGAAAACTGCGTGTGCTATTTTTGTGCTTCTTTGATTGAAATATCTAATGATTTCAATGCACGATATTTACTGCGCTACAAATATGCCACACAAAAAAACGCACCACGAAGATCGTAGCGCGTTGTTTTTATGAAATATTTTAGAGTATAAGCGTCAACGCTTCGAGAACTGGAAGCTCCGCCGGGCTTTCGCCTTACCGTATTTCTTCCGTTCTACCACCCGGCTATCGCGGGTAAGGAAGCCGCCTTTCTTCAGTACCGGACGCAGGCTTGGTTCATAGTTCACCAGAGCCTTCGAAATCCCCAAGCGCACGGCCCCTGCCTGGCCGGAAAGGCCACCGCCGGAAACTGTGCAGATAACATCGAATTGATCGGCCCGCTCAGCGGTTTCAAAAGGTTGCTGCAAGATCATCCGCAGCACCGGGCGGGCGAAGAAGACTTCTTGCTCCCGGCCATTAACCGTCACCCGACCATTACCGGGCTTAATCCACACCCGGGCAATCGCGTTTTTCCGGCGTCCCGTGGCGTAGGCGCGGCCAAAAGCATCAATTTTCGGCTCCACCGGTGCAACAGCTTCTTCAGCTTGCAAGCCAGCCAGCGCGTCAAGACCTGTCGGCGCATCGGCGCCTTGATCCTCGACCGTGTTTTCGGTTTCGGCGGTCATCATCTACCTCTTATTTTTAGTGTTCATCGCGGCGATATCCAACATTTCAGGCTGTTGCGCCTCATGCGGATGTTCGGTGCCGGCATAAACACGCAAGTTTGACATTTGCTGACGGGCCAAAGGTCCACGGGTGATCATCCGTTCAACGGCTTTGGTAATCACCCGCTCAGGGTGGGCGCCATCAAGAATCTTATCGGCGGTCCGTGACTTGATGCCACCCGGGTACCCGGTGTGCCAATAATAGGTTTTTTCGGTGCGCTTATTGCCTGTCAACTTCACCTTCTCTGCATTGACGATGATAATGTTATCACCACAATCCATATGAGGCGTGAAAGTCGGCTTATGCTTGCCGCGCAGGTGGTTAGCGACGATCGTGGCGAGTCGCCCAAGGACTAAGCCTTCGGCATCAATGATCCACCATTTCTTTTCGATCTCGCTCGGCTTGGCCGAATACGTTCGCATGGAATACCCCGAAAGGACGTTATAAAAAGCTAACGGCCAACACCGACCGCTTGAGCGATGGAGGTTTATTTTCTTAATGTGACGAAGTCAACGGTTTTTACTAATAAAAACAATATCTTTTTCATGCGGTATCATGTTACCGCATTTTTGAGCGAGCCTAATCGCCGGCCACCTGAAAGCAAATCATCCCTTGCAAGCGCTCGCCACTGGCAAGCAGTCGTAAACCACCGTCAGGCAGCCCGCAAGCTGCCGCATTAAAGCCGTTTACCGCATGGCTGACAGGTTCAACACAAAAGAAGTCATCGGCCGGCGGCGTAAAAATCACCAAATCGGAGAACATACGATCTGCGCGGATCTCCATATCCGGCCTGTCGCCCGGCCACGTTATCACCGCCGAGCCTGACCAGCCCCCAACGCCGACATCGAGCCCTGCCGGCAAGGCGGCTTGGCCGGCGTTCGGAAAACCCTCTGGCAATGCTTCCGGCCGATGCGGAATCCGGCTGTCGTCGGACCGCCAGATATGTGTCAACGGCGCCGTT
This sequence comes from SAR116 cluster bacterium AG-355-O21, assembly GCA_003280605.1. Classification (GTDB taxonomy): domain Bacteria; phylum Pseudomonadota; class Alphaproteobacteria; order Thalassobaculales; family Thalassobaculaceae; genus TMED26. The sequence goes on from QCEM01000009.1 coordinate 57,722, forward strand.
AAACGGACCCCCTTTGGCGCTGGGAAATACGGGTGTAGCCCCAGACCGGCAGGCATCGGCAAATGATCATGGCGGTTTTCCACGGCCAGTGACCAGCTGAGGCCGGCGGCGTTTAGCTGCAGCTGCATGTCTGCCCGATAGGGCCAAATCCAGCCGCCATCACCGGCCGGGTGGGCATAGGTAAGATGAATGAAATCGCCAGCAATATCGGTCACCTGCCATGCATGGCGCCGGCCATGACCGTGAATGGCATGCCCGCGGGCCGGCTCATTTATGGCCAGTTGATACGCCGCTTGCTCGGGCACTTTAAGCAAACCGGCGGCAATCCGATTAGAAAACGGCAGTAGCGGAAAGCAACCGCCGGCGATCGACTGTAAGGGGTCCCTGATGGCCCCGTCAACGGCGCTGAAAAGATCGGTTTCGATGTTGTCCCTGTGATGCCAAAACCGCGTCACCCGGCCACCCAATTGCGGCGCAACCTCGACCCGAAGCGAGCCTGCTTGCAGGCCATGCCGCGCCACCGTGGTCATTTTGGCAGCGGCGGCAAGGAATAGGTAGTGGTCACATGGCAAGCAGGGTCATCTTCTTCGCCGTCACTGAAAATCGTGACTTCACCATAGGCCAAACGCCGACCGCACTTCAGCAAGCGACCACGGGCCAGAATATCTACCGGTGATGGCCGGCGCAAGAAATTGGCGTTCAAATTGGTTGTTACCGCCATTAACTGCAGGCCGATCCGCGAGATCACACAGGCATACATGACCACATCGGCTAAGCCCATCATGACCGGCCCGGACACCGTCCCGCCCGGGCGCAGCAGATTATCTGCGCTTGCAACCGGTATGCGGGCCACAGCCGTGCCATCGCCAATGCTCTCAAACTGCACCCCGAGTTGTCCAACATAGGGCACTTCTTCGCGGGTGATCCGTTCCATTTCCGCCGCAGTTATCTGCGCCATCGTTGATTTACTCCTGAGCGTTGTAGTGATCTAACGGTGCTACTGTGCACAAATCCAGAGGGGGGCTCAATGGCCAGCCAATTATTTTCTCCACTTTCGCTCCGTCAGCTGACCATCGCCAACCGCACCGTTGTCTCGGCCATGTGCCAATATGTTGCCAGCAACGGCAATGCCAATGATTGGCACCTGATGCATTACGGGCAACTGTCCATGGGGGCCGCTGCCTTGCTGATCACCGAGGCGACTCATGTTTCCGCAGAAGGCCGAATTTCGTCGCATTGTCTGGGGCTTTATAATGATGAAAATGCCGCCGCGTTAAAGCGCATCGTTGATTTCTGCAAGCAATATGGAGTGGCAAAACTTGGCGTTCAATTGGCCCACGCCGGCCGTAAAGCGTCAACGCACCGGCCGCTTGACGGCGGCAAACCTGTGGCTGCTGCCGATGGTGGCTGGCCAACCGTGGGGCCGTCAGCCACCGGTTACGGCGATTGGCCTGCAGCCAGCGCCTTAGATGACGCCGGCCTTGCCCGCGTCAAGCAAGAGTTTGTGGAAGCCACTCTGCGCGCCGAGACACTTGGCTTTGATTTGGTCGAATTACATGGCGGGCATGGCTATTTGTTACATCAGTTTGTGTCGCCCCTGGCCAATCAACGAAATGATGGTTACGGCGGCAGCCTGGACGGCCGGTTGCGCTTCCCCTTGGAGGTATTTGAGGCATGCCGCGCCGTTTGGCCAAAAGAAAAACCCATGGGCATGCGCTTTTCGGCAACCGACTGGGTCGACGGTGGCTTCGACTTAGACCAAGCGATTGTTTACGCCCAGGGCCTAAAAGATCTTGGCTGTGATTTTGTCGATGTCACCACTGCCGGCCTTGATCCACGTCAAAAGATAACTGTTGGGCCGGGCTATCAAGTACCCTTTGCGGAGCGGATTAAAGCCGCAACAGGCCTGCCGACCATGGCCGTTGGGATGATCTATGAGGCGGCCCAGGCCGAAGCAATCATTGCCAATGGCCAAGCAGATATGATCGCAATGGCACGGGCGGTGATGGATGATCCGCGGTGGATGTGGCATGCCGCCCGCGAACTTGGCGCTGAAGCTCCTTATCCGGCGCAATATATCCGCTGCAGTCCGTCAACCTGGCGGACCGGCTGATCCCCTGGCATTTTTAATCGGCGGCCGTATAATGGCACCATGACGGCAACGGAAAATCATGAGTTAACTCGTCATAACAGTCCCTCAGCGGAAAGTCTTGAGCGGCGGCTTGAAAGCTTGCGGCAGCAACGCCAACGGATTTTTCAAGAGCTACGTGCTTACCCACCGCAGGTGGCAGGCTGTGATCTGCATTATCAAGACTTAATCGCCCGCCGCGATGCCGTCATCGCAGCCATTAAAGCCCTTGAAAACCATACCCCTCAAGGACACAACGACCCGGCTTCAGCACGGAACCATTGACTGATTTGATCTAAGCTCGGTACCAAATAGGTCGGCCCGAGGGCTTCAATCGCCGGTTTTTCCTGCGGCTCGGCGACCAAGGCAGCCGTTGGCATACCTGCTGCCAATCCGCCGAGGATGCCGGGACGGCTATCTTCGATCACCAAACAGTCCGCCGGCGCTACCCCCAGGGTGCGGGCCGCCAGCAAAAAAAGATCCGGTGCAGGTTTCGGCTGATCGACCATGTCTGACGAGAAAATATGGCCATTAAACAGATCCCATAGTCCGGTGATCCCCAAGGTAACCCGCATTTTTTCAAGCGGCCCGTTAGAGGCCACACAGATCGGGATGCGCCGCGCCTGAATCGTCGCAATCAGTTCAACAACACCGGCGACAGGTTGTAATTCTTGGCGGAACGCCACGTACATCGCCGCATAAAGTTTGGCAATCCAGTCACTGCCAAGGGATCGGCCAAGCTGCTCTTCGATCACCGCTTGTAAGGATTTGAAACGCCCACCTTTGAAGCGCCGCAAAGAGTCTTCAGCGGTTAGCGGATAGCCTGCTTTTGAGACCATTTCAGCAAAGACACGATTGGCGATCGCCTCGCTTTCGACCAGAACGCCGTCACAATCAAAAATCACCAAAGCCGGCAACAGACCATTGTTCATAATCTAAGCAACCCAGGTAATTGTTTCATATCGGTGAACTCAACGGCGGCACCGGCGGCATGTAAACTGCCAGCAACACCATCGGCAACATAGCCAAGCACCCGCATGCCTGCAGCAACCCCACCGGTCACGCCGGTAACGGTATCTTCGATCACCGTGATGCGTGCCGGCGGGACGGCGAAATCAGCTGCCGCCTGCAAGTAAATGTCAGGTGCCGGTTTCGGCTTACCCAGATCATGGGTTGAATAGATCCGTCCTGCAAAGCTGGCGGCCAAGCCGACCTGTTGCAAGTTCAACTCAATCCGCTGACGACGACTTTGGCTGACCACACAATTTGGCATACCGGCCGCCATCACCGCAGCAACCGCGGCGACGGCACCGGGAATCGCGGTGAGTTCTTCGTCCAAAGCCTGCGTTGTGCGTTGCCGCAAGCGGGGCGCCCAATCGGCCGGAAGCGGACGGCCTAATTGGGCCTCAATAAGCGGCCTGCTTTGCTCCAACGTCAGGCCTTTATGGGCAGCCATGGTGGCTTCAAGCGTGGTTTTTAAGCCCAAGGCTTGCAGCTCTGCGGTGACCACGCGAAAAACCGGTGGTTCGCTGTCAACCAGCACGCCATCGCAGTCAAAAATGACTAAATCGGGTTTCAAAAAACTCTGCCCTTGCGGCTAAAGTTGATCCATAAACTGCAGCAAACTTGCGGTGAACTTTTCCGGTCTTTCGGCAGGAATTAAATGCCCTGCATCATCAAAAATAACTTCGGTATGATCCGCGATACGGGCCGCCAGGTCCGCCTTATCTGCCTCTACCCGAAAAACCCGATCATACAGACCGGTCATTGACAGAACCGGAACATCTAACGCTTCATATGGCAGATCCCAATCTGTCGCCAATGACTGCGCCAGCAATTGGAAAAGCCCATCATCCGGGTCGCCCGCCGTATAATTGCCAAAAACCGCTCCCTCGCGGGCGCTTGCCAGCATATCCGGGTTGACCAAATGCGGCAGGTTCATCTCCATAACCAATTGGCTACCGCCAAGGGTTGCCGCAGCGACCATGGCATTATTGATCCAGTCTAGTCGGACACCAGGCTTGCGTAAGGTGTTAATGAAGACCAAAGCATCTGCCGCCGCACCGCGAAGCCGCGCTTGCGCGGCAAATAGCCCGCCGATTGACAGACCGACAAGGATGGGCCGCGGCGGTGCAACAGCTGCCAATAAGGCGACCAGATCAGCGACAATAACATCAGGCTTAGCATCGTCCGGGCCGCCATATCCGCTTAAGGCTTGGCCCCGAAAGTTATAACATAAAGTGCCGTGACCTCGGGCGTGCAGCGCTGTCGCTATGGCCGCCGTCTGCCACATTTCGGTGCTGCCCGTCAGGGCATTCACAAAGACGACGCAGCGCCCGTCGGATGCGCTTGGCGCCACATAGTCGTAATATATGGACTGGCTGTCGGTGACTTGATGAAATGCCATTTTTTGCTCTCCCTCAAAATTAAAAATAACGAAATTTCATCATTCTGCAAACCACCTACCTGTTGCCGCTTGCGGGCAACCCTTGATTAGGTTAACCGCAGCAGCATGGAAATTTTAATTGATATTGTTTTGCCTGTTTTCGGCCTGATGCTGGTCGGTTATCTGGCCACAAAGGCAAAGCTATTTAGCGCCGAGTCGGCGCGCGGATTGTCGTTATTTGTTTTTAACTTCGCGATCCCGGTTCTGTTATTCCAGTCCGTCAGCCAGGCCCGCCTGCCAGATCCGTTCGAGTGGGATTTTGTGCTCAGCTATTATTTAGGATGCGCCGGCGCTTGGGCGCTCGGCTTTCTGTTGAGCCGGCTGATCTTTGCCGGTCACTACACCACATCGGTTTTGGCCGGCATGACGGCAGGGTTTGCAAACACCGTCATGTTAGGCATTCCGTTGGTGCTGACAGCCTATGGCGAGGCTGGTGCCGTGCCGCTGTTCATTATTATTTCCCTGCATTCCATGCTGTTAGTCGGCGCAGCGACGGTTCTGGTTGAAGGGGGCCGGTGCGGAACTGGAAAAATCTTCTCAATTCCCCTGAACATCGTCCGCGGCTTAATCAAAAACCCCATCATCATTGCACTGCTGTTGGGCTATATTGCCAATAGCCTGGACCTTGAGACGCCACGACCGCTTGACCAAATTGCCGATATGTTGGCGGCGGCGGCCCTGCCCTGCGCGGTCTTCTCGATGGGGGCGTCACTTGCAGCCTATCGTTTGCAAAGCGCAATCGTGCCGGCAACCACATGGACATTTTTAAAACTGGTCATTCATCCGGCTTTGGTTTGGCTGCTGGCAACCTATGTTTTTGACGCGCCGCCCTTATGGCGCGATGTCGCCGTTGTGATCGCCGCCTTGCCGGTGGGTATTAATGTCTATCTTTTGGCGCAACGCTATGACACCGGGCAAGCAGCGACAGCATCGGCCTTAGTGCTGTCGGCAGCGGCATCTTTCGGCACCGTTGCGATTGTCATGAACTTGCTCGGCACCCGGGTTTAATGGGCGGCGATGGGATCGAATTTCTTGCATTTCGGTGCAGATTGTCGATTGTAGCAGGCTGCTGCCGCGAAAATTACGGTCACTTATCGTTTTTTCTGATCGTTCAGTGGCGCATCTCACCGCTTAAGGAGGTTGATCAATGTCCTCATCGCCCGGTTCTGCCGCTGCAGACGCACCAGCCTATGTTTTACGAGACGATGCAAACGGCATTGCCCGTTTAACGTTTAATCGTCCCGCCGCCCGTAATGCTTTGTCGATGGAAATGATGGCCAGCCTGATTGAGGTTCTCGGTGACATCGCCGACGATAAAACAATCAAATGCATTATTCTAAGCGCTAATGGACCGGGATTTTGTGCCGGTCATGACCTCAAGCAATTGATGGGGCATAAAGGCGATGTCGCCTATTATCGGCAGGTTTTTGAGCGCTGCTCGCAGCTGATGACAAGCTTGGTCCGGCAACCGCAATTGGTCATCGCGCAGGTTCATGGGATTGCCGCTGCCGCCGGAACCCAATTGGTCGCAAGCTGTGACCTGGCGATTGCCGCCGGCGATGCAAAATTTGCCCTGCCAGGGGTCAACATCGGCTTATTTTGCTCAACCCCAATGGTCGCAGTGTCTCGAAACTTGGCCCGTAAGCACGTGATGGAAATGCTGGTCACAGGTGACATGGTGACAGCCGAGCGAGCGGCTGAAACAGGCCTGATCAACAGAGTGGTCGCAGCCGATAATCTGGCCACGGAAACCGAAACGCTGGCTGCAAAAATCGTCTCGAAATCATCGCGGACGATGAAGATTGGCAAGGAAGCTTTTTATCATCAGCTTGAGATGACGTTAGATGATGCCTATGCCTACACCGGCGAAGTGATGGCGCAGAATATGCTGGCCGCCGATGCCGAGGAAGGCATCACCGCATTTATCGACAAACGGCCGCCAACGTGGTCAGAGGATTAAGCAATGGCCGAACATGACCCACAGCCGCAAGCCGTTATTCATTGTGACTATAGTGATGACTACATCCGTGAGGCTTTAGCTGCGGTGAAGACCGTTGCCATAGTCGGTGCCAGTGCAAATTGGAACCGCCCAAGCTATTTCGTGATGAAATATATGCAGCAGAAAGGCTATCGGGTGATTCCCGTGAATCCCGGCGCTGCCGGCCAGGAGATTCTTGGCGAGACGGTGGCCAGCAGCCTTTCTGAAATCGACCTTGCCGTCGATATGGTTGATATTTTCCGAGCCTCCCATGCCGCCGGGGCGTTTGCCGATGAAGCGGCCACGATTGGCGCGAAAGTTGTTTGGATGCAGCTCGGTGTGCGCGATGACGCCGCTGCCGCCCGGGCCGAGGCCGCCGGCCTTACCGTGGTGATGGATCGCTGCCCGAAGATCGAATTTAGCAGGCTGTTTGGTGAGCTTGGTTGGCATGGTTTTAATTCCCGTGTGATTTCATCTAAACGCCGCATGCCGGGCATTGCTGAAAGCACGCAACGCCAGCCGACCGATCACCAAGAAGCAGGCCGGTTCGACGGTTTTGAAACCGCAGCAATCCATGCCGGCGCAGCACCCGACCCGGTCACCGGCGCACGGGCGACGCCAATTTATCAAACAACGGCCTATGTTTTTGAAGATGCCGACCATGCGGCCTCGTTATTTAACCTGCAAACCTTCGGCAATATTTACGGCCGGCTTTCTAACCCGACCGTTGCCGTTCTCGAAGAGCGGATTGCCGCCCTAGAGGATGGCCGCGGCACCACCTGCACAGCTTCCGGCCATAGTGCACAGATGATTGCCCTGTTTCCGCTGATGGGTCCAGGCGATCACTTTATCGCCGCCAATCGCTTATATGGCGGATCAATCACGCAGTTTGGCCGAACTTTTCAAAAATTCGACTGGCACTGCAGTTTTGTGAACGCCGATGATTTAGCTGCCGTCAAAGCGGCGATCACGGATCGTACCAAAGCCATCTTTGCCGAAAGCTTGGTCAATCCGGGCGGCGCTATTTCCGATATCCGTGCCCTCGCCGACATTGCCGCTGAAGCAGGGATTCCCTTGATCATCGACAACACAATGGCAACGCCATTTTTGTGCCAACCGATCAAACATGGTGCCAATATTGTTGTTCATTCGACCACCAAGTTTCTTTCCGGTCACGGCAATGCCATGGGCGGTGCGGTTGTTGATGCCGGTAATTTTGACTGGGGCGCAAGCGACCGCTTCCCATCCTTAGCGGCCCCGGAACCGGCCTATCATGGGCTGAATTTTTGGGAAACGTTTGGCGACCTTGCCTACACGACCTATGGCCACGCTGTGGGCCTGCGGGACCTTGGCCCAACAATGGCGCCAATGAATGCCTTTTTGACCATCACCGGCATTGAAACACTGGCCCTGCGGATGCAACGGCATGTTGAAAACGCCGGCGCCGTGGCGAAATTCTTAGCCGACCATCCAAAGGTTGGCTGGGTTTCCCATGCAAGCTTGCCCGATAGCCCCTTTTACCAGCGCGCGGCGCAATATATGCCACGCGGCGCCGGCTCGGTGTTTACCTTTGGAATCAACGGTGACTATGCCGCCGGGGTGCGTTTTGTCGAGCGCTGCGAGCTGCTGTCGCATTTGGCAAATATTGGCGACACCCGCTCCTTAGTGTTGCATCCGGCATCGACAACACATCGTCAATTGACCGAGGAACAGCGGGCGGCGGCAGGGGCCGGTGACGATGTTATTCGGCTATCTATCGGCCTTGAAAGCATCGCTGATATCATCGCTGATATCAATTACGCCCTGGGATAAGCAAAGCCGCCGGATGGCTATTTTGCGGTCCAGCCACCATCCAGCATTAACGGCGCACCAGTGACCAAGGATGATGCATCGGAGGCCAGGTAGACTATTGCGCCCATAACCTCCTCGATTTGACCGACCCGGCCCAACAGGATCGAGTCTTTGACCATATCTTGAAAATCTTGCTCTTGCAGGAAAGGCCGTGTCAGCGGTGTCTCAATGAAGGTTGGACAAAGGGTGTTGACCCTGATCCCATGCGCTGCCCATTCCGCCGCCATCACCTTGGTGAAGCCTTCCATGGCATGTTTGCTGGCGCAATAGACTGAGCGTCGCGGCCCGCCCACATGGCCCATCTGCGAGGACATGTTGATGATACTGCCGCCAATGCCGTCGCGCACCATGGCCCGGGCACAGCCCTGGGCGGTGAAATAGGCGGAACGAACGTTCAAATTCATAATCTGGTCAAAGTTAGCCGGCGTCACATCGAAGCAATCGGCAGGTTTATTGGTGCCGGCATTATTGATCAACACATTCACTGCCGACCGGCTGGCAAACAGCGCCTCAACCGCCGCTAAATCCATCATGTCGCAAACAGCTAACTCGGCGTTACCACCTGCGGCGACAATTTCCGAGACAAGGACTTGCAACTCGTCGCGCGACCGCGAGACAACCACCACATGCGCCCCTGCCGCCGCCAAAGCATGGGCCGCAGCACGCCCTAAGCCGCGGCCTGCACCGGTTACCAAGGCCCGTTGGCCATCAAGCCGAAAGCTTGGTGTTTTTGGAATATCGTCATTGCCGGTCATCTCGGAACTCCTGCGGATTTGTTGCGGCGGATGCCTTGCATTTATCGTATATCGAGGTGAGGATTAAAAGATCTGATAACCGACGCCCGAAAACCGGTGTCTCAAAAAATTTATTTCAAAACATCGTCGAATGAGGAAGACATGGCTGTTTGGCTGAAAACCGCAACAACAACCGAAGTGCGCCAGGAAGAAAATCTCAAGGTGCGCAATACCGTCGAGGCGGCGCTTGCCGATATCGCCAACCGCGGCGATGCTGCCGTGCGCGACATGTCGGTCCAATTCGATGGCTGGGAGCGTGACGATTTTCGACTCACCCAGGCTGAAATCGACCACTGTATTTACAGCCTTAGTCAACAGGATATTCACGACATTAAATTTGCCCAAGAGCAGGTCGGCAATTTTGCCGCTCATCAACGTGCCGCTTTGCAAGATATTGAGGTTGAAACCCTTCCCGGAGTCATCCTTGGACATAAGAACATCCCGGTTAATTCGGTCGGGTGTTATGTTCCCGGCGGCAAATACCCGCTGCTTGCATCGGCCCATATGTCGGTTGTAACCGCCAAGGTCGCAGGCGTGCCCCGGATCATAACCTGTGCGCCGCCTTTCAACGGTAAACCTGCACCGGCAATCGTTGCCGCACAGGCCCTCGCCGGGGCCGATGAAATCTATTGCCTTGGCGGTATTCAGGCGGTTGGGGCCATGGCCCTTGGCACCGACAGTATCACGCCGGTGGATATGCTGGTTGGCCCCGGCAATGCCTTTGTCGCCGAAGCCAAACGCCAGCTTTACGGTCGTGTTGGCATTGATTTATTCGCTGGCCCGACAGAAACCTTAATCATCGCTGATGAAACCGTTGATGGTGAAATCTGTGCCACCGATCTTTTGGGGCAGGCCGAACATGGCCCCACGTCCCCTGCGGTTTTGCTCACCAATTCAGAGAAGCTTGCACGCGAAACCATGGAATGGGTCGAGCGGATTTTGAATTGGCTGCCCACTGGCAAAATTGCCGGTCAAGCCTGGCGCGACTACGGCGAGGTGATCGTTGCCGAGGATCTCAACGAGATGCTGAAAATTGCCGATGATATCGCTTCCGAACATGTCCAGGTGATGACCGGCGACGATGACCTGTTCCTGAATAACATGACCAATTATGGGGCCTTGTTTTTAGGTCCGCGCACCAATGTGTCCTATGGCGATAAGGTGATCGGTACCAACCACACCTTACCGACGCAAAAAGCCGCGCGGTATACAGGCGGGCTTTGGGTCGGCAAATTTTTGAAAACCTGCACCTACCAACGGGTGCTCACCAATGAAGCAAGCGCCATGGTCGGTGACTATTGTTCCAGGCTGTGTGCCTTAGAAGGCTTTGCCGGTCATAAAGAACAAGCCGACATCCGTGTTCGTCGATACGGCCCCAATAGTGCCGGCAGTTAACATACCAGGTCGCTAGACGGGCAGATTTAGCGACCGCAGCTGGAATGGGTCATCGGTTAGGAAATTTGCCGCGCCAACCGCATCGCCCGTTGGCCCTGCCGGGCGCTATGATTGGGCATCACCAACACACAATCGTCATAGGGTGTGCGGACTTCCTTGCCATCATCAATCGCAATCACTGTGCCTTGTTGGGGGAAAATTTCCAGGCCCTTAAAGTCCTCGACGAATGAAAAGGCGGAAGATTGCGGCGCGTAACCGTCGGTAACCTCTAAAAACCATTGCGGCTCGGGCTCCGGCGTTGACACATAGGCATCAAAGAAGGCTTTTGGAACAATCTCTAAGGCCCGCAAGTAATGCAGCGCGGTATCAATCGCCACCGGCCCTGTTTCTTTCGCCCAATGTTGGCCACATTCAATCAGTAAAGCTGTTTTGCCGTTGCTGCGGTCGTTAAATGGTGTGTATTCGATCAAACGCCGACCGATAACATGCCCGGAGCCACAGGCCACTGTGCGCGGATACCGCATGTCACGAGCCAATTTGCGTTCTTTGTCCAAGCCGTGACACAGCATAATCGGTGCCGACAATGTCCCCATTGAATGGATATCAAGCAGGTAGTCAACCTCGTCATAGAAGGGCCGTAATGCCCGAGCACGGTTCAATTCAACCGACTGCTTTGGCCCGTCAAGCTGTTCTTCGGTCCACACCCGATTCATATCCTCGTCGACAAAGCGCGAGGCGCTGGGCCGGGCCGGGTCAAAACTGGCATAAGCCGCCGGATTCACAAAACATAGGGTCAGCTTGCCTTGAACCGGTCGCAAGTCATTTTTGAAAAACAAATCGAGGGTGATCGCACCGCAAATTTCATTGCCGTGAATCACCGCATTGATCATCACATGGGGGCCAGGCTTGCCGCTGTCAAACGTGTGCACAAAATCAACACCGGTATTGCCGTTTTTGTATATTGAGATGTCTGGGGCGACCAATTCGACCTTGTATTGTTCGGACAAAAGCATGCTCCTTCAGCGATCAAGCAAAATGTGTTCAGGCACTATTCCGACTTTCCTTAGCGCTGGCAAGAAACAGTTCTTGCTTGGCGCTGTTTTCGCAAGACAATTTGCCTTATATTACGGTTATGGTTGGTAGGTTCAAGATAGCGGCGCAAGATCAAAGGGTCGGCTCCTGATGAGGGTTGCTGCGGCCAACACCTGGCATTTCGGCCTTTTACTGGTTCTGTTGCTGGCACTACCGAGCCTTGGCATGGCAGCGACGAAACCTGACAAGTTGCCTGCGCCAAGGGGTCTGAAATCAGCTCAAGAAGCGCCCCCGGCACTCATCAAATGGTATGTTGATATTAAAAGTGACGCCATTGGCAAACGCACATTGGAGGCGCGGGTTGCCAATGCCGACGGCTTTCGTGTACGCCTATATTTGCGAAAAAATAAAGCTATTTGGGGCGAATTAAAGCTGCCGTATACGCAGAATTATGGCTTCCACGAACAGCGCATGCCGGTTCTGCGAGTTGATTCTAATAGTCCCTACATGCTGGACGAGTTAGCGGGCTTGGAAATGGGCTTCAAGCGCAACCTTAGCCACGTCATCGGCAAGCGCTTGAGCTTCATGATTTGGAATTCTGGCGAGCCGGGATTTATTCCGCCCTTGCTGGCCGAGATGATGCGCGGTGAATCTCTTAACATCACCTATGCCCTGTCCTCAGGCAGCGTTGAGCTGGCTACCATCCCCCTGACCCGCGCCAATGAGGCTATTGCCAAGTTCCTCAACGTGCTGCCATTGAAACAGGCGGCAGATCGGGCGGCGAGAGACATTGAAAGCTTTGAAGCGATCGCACGCCGGCATGTGGCGTTCTGTGATGACTTGCGTTTCAGCGGCGATGATACCGATTACGGCAGTTGTCGGCGGGTTTTCGTGAATTGCTCCGAAATTCCGGCCCAAACAGCCACAGATTTTCAGAAATGCCTGGCCAGGCAGTGAGAGATTTTTGCCGCTAAGGCTATTGTTTCAGAGCGAACAGCCTAAGTTATCCAATGACATGGCCTAACCTCAGCCGCCTATGCGAACAGTTTGGATGCCAGATATGGACCCTGAAATTTCTGCCATTACCGATCATATCCGCAGCCAATTGAGCGGTATTTCAGGCGATCGTCATCATCCCATGCGCTTGGCGTGGTTGGCCACAAGCGACCAAGACGGTACGGCGCAAGTACGAACAATCGTGATCAGGGAAACCTCAAACATGCCTGTGTCGGTGAGTTTTTTCACTGACCGACGAAGCCCAAAATGGCAGGAAACCTTGCGCCATAAAAGCGGTTCATTGCTGCTTTTTGACCGCTTGGAGATGGAGCAAATCCGCCTACTTGGGGTGTTTGAACATCGCTGCCAGACAGATTGCGCGGCCGCTTGGCAAGCCCAGGATGCTGCGGCACGTCAACTTTATAGCGGCCCTGCCCCCGGCACACCGCGCGATCCAAGCGTGGCCGCCGGCCTTGAGCCGGCGCCAGGCGCAAATCCGGACAGCGGCAAAAACAATTTCGGCATCATTGATTTGCGCGTCACATCCATTGATTGGCTGTCGATTAGCCGCACCGCACATAGACGGGCGATTTTTGATACCACCATCGACACACATTGGTCGGGGCATTTCGTGAACCCGTGAACAGCAATCTTTTTGGGCCGCCCGGCAGTTGTGTTACGCCCTCGGCACCTGCCGCGGGCAGCCATCGCCATCAATGGCAACGAACGTAAACGTCCCTTCGGTAACCAATTCGCGAATCCGCCGGGCCTGATGCGCACGCTGCGCCCAAGCCTGCAAACGCACCGTGATTGAGGTGTTACCGATGCCATCAACCTCGGTGTAAACACACAGAATATTGCCTACTTTCACAGGCCGGTGAAATTTCATTGCGTCCACGGCAACCGTCGTAACCCGGCCATGGGCCACCAGATAAGCTGCCATGCCGCCAGCAATATCCATTTGGCTCAGCACCCAGCCGCCAAATATATCACCGTTCGGGTTGGTATCGGCCGGCATGGCGGCGGTACGCACTTGGAGCTCTCCCCTGGGCTGAGGATTGTCATCGGACATATTTATTCCCCTTTAGATTGCACCGGTGTGAAACACAATATTATGTGGCCACAAGAAAACCAACCACAGGATAAGCTTGTATTACCACTTGTAAAAATGCATTATGGGGAAATGGTAGATCTCTTTAAATCCGGCCCTACAGCGGCCTCCGCAATGGCGGAAAATGCGTATTCGGCAAAAGACATCGAAGTTCTTGAGGGCTTGGAGCCGGTGCGGCGTCGCCCCGGCATGTATATCGGCGGCACCGATGAGCGGGCCATGCATCATCTGGTCGCCGAGGTGCTTGATAACGCCATGGATGAAGCTGTAGCCGGTCACGCCACCCGCATTGAAATTGAACTGAGCGGCGATCAAACCGTCAGCATCCGAGACAATGGCCGCGGCATTCCGGTTGACCAACACCCAAAGTTTACCGACAAATCAGCGCTGGAGGTGATTTTAACAACTTTGCACGCCGGCGGTAAATTTAGCGATAGCGTCTATCAAACCTCCGGCGGATTGCATGGTGTCGGTATCTCGGTGGTGAACGCTTTGGCGGACAAACTGGTTGTTGAAGTTGCCCGCGACCGTGTTTTATATCGCCAAGACTACGCCCGTGGTTTACCGCAAACCCCGCTTGCGGAAGTCGGCGCGGCACCAAACCGCCGTGGAACAACGGTTTCTTTTCATCCTGATCGAGATATCTTTGGCCCCAGTGCGCGGTTTAGGCCCGCAAGTCTTCATCGTCTGGCGCGATCAAAAGCGTATTTGTTCAAAGGCGTCGAAATTCGCTGGCGCTGTGCGCAAGATCTTATCCAGCATGATGATCCAACCCCAAGCGAAGCGGTCTTGCATTACCCAGGCGGCCTCACTGATTTCTTGGAAAGCAGTTTGGCTGATCGAGCCACCCTGGCACCGGCACCCTTTGCCGGCGATATTGCCGCACCAGATGGTGTTGGCCGGGTCGAATGGGCCATTAACTGGCCGGCAGACCGAGATGACGGCTTCGTAAATGCCTATTGCAATACCATCCCGACGCCGAATGGCGGCACCCATGAAGCGGGCCTGCGCAGCGCCTTATTGAAGGGTATCAAGACCTATGGCGAATTGGTCAGTAATCGCAAAGCTGCGCAGATAACTGCCGATGACTTGATGAGCGGTGCCTGTGGCATGCTGTCGATCTTCATTGCCGATCCGCAATTCCAAGGCCAAACCAAGGAAAAACTGGTTAGCGTCGATGCGACCAAACTGGTTGAACAGGCCGTGCGCGACCATTTTGACCATTGGTTGTCGGCCACGCCTGAAACGGCCAATACCCTGCTTGAACGTTTTATTGAGCGGGCCGAGGAACGCATTAGCCGGCGGCAACAAAAAGAAATCAGCCGCAAGACGGCAACGCGCAAACTACGCCTTCCCGGCAAGCTTGCCGACTGTACCGCGAATGATATCGACACCACTGAAATTTTTCTGGTTGAAGGTGACAGCGCCGGTGGTTCCGCCAAACAGGCCCGCAATCGTAAAACTCAGGCGGTTCTGCCCTTACGCGGTAAAATCCTTAACGTTGCCAGCGCCAGCATTGAAAAATTACGCGGCAACCAAGAATTGGCTGACCTGATCCAGGCATTAGGATGCGACAGCGGGCGGGATTTCAAACTTGATAACCTGCGCTACGGCAAAGTCATCATCATGACCGACGCCGACGTGGACGGCGCCCATATCGCATCTTTGTTGATGACGTTTTTCTTTCGCGAAATGCCGCGCCTGATTGAAGCGGGACATCTTTTTGTCGCCCTGCCGCCGCTGTACCGGCTGAGCCAAGGTGGGAAAATTTTATATGCCCATGATGATCAGGATCGTGATCGCTTGTTGGAAACTGAATTTAACCCACGCAACAAGATCGAAATTAGCCGGTTTAAAGGCTTGGGCGAAATGCCGCCTGCGCAGTTGAAGGACACCACCATGGATCCAACCCGCAGACAATTGCTGCGGGTTGTGCTGCCGGCGCCAACGGCAGCCAATGATGATAATTCCGAAGATCTGGCGGAACGGCGGCGGATCGAAACGACGGTATCGACGCTGATGGGTAAAAAACCGGAGCTTCGATTCGCCTTTATCCAAGAAAACGCTCAATTCGTGAACGAGCTAGACATTTAACGGTCGGCTTACGACGTTTTGAGCTTACCTGCCTTGACGAACGGGTAAATGCGGGTGAAATCGCTTTGCGGTTCGGCATCGGTAAATTGCCCAAGGGAATTGGTCACCGCAGCACCGACAATATTGGCATGTCCGCCTGCTTTGATCGCCTCTTGGTACAGCCCAACGTCCTTATTCAGCAGTGTGTTGGTAAACCCTGCGTCATAACTTTCGTTCAAGATGCGGCGCGGAAACTTATCGGACGTGGCAGTATTTTGACCTGTTGATACATTCAGCACATCGAGCATTGTGGCCATTTCCAAGCCTTCAGATTCCCCGAAGGCGATCGCTTCGCTGGTTGCCGTCATCGACGTTGCCGACAAGAAGTTATTCAAGACTTTCATGGCTTGGCCTTGGCCCGGCTCGGTGCCGACATGGAACGGCCGCCCAAAGCTTTCCAATAAGGCCTGCATTTCCGCATATTTTTCAGCCGAACCGGCGAACATGACGGCGACAGTGCCGGCCTTTGCCCCTGCCGTGCCCCCCGAAACCGGTGCATCATAATACTGCATATCATGATCATTGAGGCGGTTTTGAAGATCCCGGGCCGCGGCAATACCAATGGTCGATGTATCGAGAACACAGCTCGCCCGCCGGGTATTGGACGCCAACATTTCATCGGTGACCAACGTTGAAATTTTTCCATCCGGCAAGCTCAGCAAGACAATGTCCGCCGCATTGCCGACCTCGGCTGCCGATGCGGCGATGGTCGCACCCTCGGGCGCTCGTTCAGCCGTGCCGGCCGCGTCATAAACAACCATCGACCATCCAGATTTGGCGATATTCGCGGCCATTGGCGCGCCCATGTTTCCAAGTCCAATAAATCCAATGCAAGGTTCAGATGTCGCGGTCACGCTTAATACTCCTAGAAATGGGAAACCTGGCGACAG